>JAKDNM010000150.1 GCA_030456445.1 Hyphomicrobiales bacterium | reverse complement strand
GACCTTCGTCGCCAATCTGCGCCATGCGGCCGAGGAATTGAGAAAGCACGGCATCAGGCTTCTGATCGAGCCGATCAATCACTACGATATACCGGCCTTCTTCCTGAATACGGTCGAGCAGGCCGATGCAATCATCGACGAGGTCGGCAGCGACAATCTTTTCATCCAGTACGATCTCTACCACCAGCAGCGGACGAGAGGCGAACTGATCGCAACCTACCAACGCTACAAGGACCGCATCGCCCATATCCAGCTTGCCGACAATCCGGGCCGCAACGAGCCGGGAACGGGCGAGATCAATTACGATTTCATCTTTGCCGCGCTCGATGCCGCCGGTTACGAGGGCTGGATCGGCTGCGAATACAAGCCGAAGACGACGACGGAAGAGGGGCTGGGGTGGATGGAATGATCATAGCAAGGATAATCACATGACCACGATCGGTTTCATCGGGCTCGGCATCATGGGGACGCCGATGGCGCTCAATCTCCAGAAGGCCGGGCATTCGCTCGTCACCTCGAAGCACCGCAAGGCTCCGGCAAAGGAGTTGACGGACGGCGGGCTGAAGGTGCTCGACACGCCGGCCGATGTGGCGAAGGCGGCGGGGATTGTCATCCTGATGTTGCCCGACACGCCGCAGGTGAAAGACGTGCTGTTTTCCGAAAATGGCATAGCTTCAGGGCTTTCGAAGGGAAAGCTGGTGATCGACATGAGCTCGATTTCACCGATCGAGACCAAGGCGTTCGCGAAGAACATCCGCGACCTTGGCGCCGAATATGTGGATGCTCCGGTGTCGGGCGGCGAAGTCGGCGCAAAGGCAGCCACGCTCACCATCATGGCGGGCGGGTCGCAGGCCGCGTTCGAGCGCGCAAAGCCCTTGTTCGAACTGATGGGCAAGAACATCACGCTGGTCGGCGATTGCGGCGACGGGCAGGTAACCAAGGTAGCGAACCAGATCATCGTCGCGCTCAATATCGCAGCGGTGTCGGAAGCGCTGGTCTTCGCCGCCAAGGCTGGCGCCGATCCGGCCAGGGTGCGCTCGGCGCTGATGGGGGGCTTTGCCTCCTCGCGCATCCTCGAAGTCCATGGCGAACGGATGATCAAGCGCAGCTTCGATCCCGGCTTCCGTATCGAGCTTCACCAGAAGGATCTGAACCTAGCGTTGGAAGGCGCACGCGCCCTCGGCGTGGCGCTGCCCAACACCGCGTCCACCCAGCAGCTTTTCCATTCGATGGTAGCGAACGGGGAGGGCGGGCTCGACCATTCCGGCCTCGTGCGCGCGCTGGAGCGGCTGGCGAACCACACCGTCGCATGAAACTGACTGCCGGCATGTGATGCTGGCGAAGGTTTGCTTCGGCAAGATAGTTTGAAACAAAACTATCTTGCCGAAGCAAACCTTCTTGGCTAATGTAATATCCGGTCATGGCGCTCCTTCGCGAGCGCCGGCGCGGGGCGGGAAGGCTCCGGCAAGTTGGAGAGGGAGCGGATGAGGTGCCGACAGCGACGCCTGAAGGAGTTTCGAAAGCAGCCTCGCAACCATCCGGGGAAGCCGGCGTCTCGGCGAAATCGAAGGCATTCAGCCTGGGCCTGCTCGATGATCGCATCGGCTTCCATCTGAGGCTCGCGCAGAACGCTTCCTTCAAGGCCTTCAAGAAGAAGACCGGCGAAGCCGATCTGAAACCGGGCTGGTTCGCCGTACTGAGCCTCATTCATGACAATCCGGGCATCACGCCGCTGGTGCTGAGCCGCGCCAGCGGACGCGACAAATCGACCATCACACCGGTATTGCGCGATCTGTTGCGCAATCATTTGATCGAGCGGCGGACGGTGCCGGCCGACAAGCGCAGCTATACGCTGTCGTTGACCGGGGCGGGTAACGCCAGGCTCGCCGAACTTGCGGCGCATGCGGAAGCACATGACCGGGTTCTCGATCAGATCGTCGGGGAGGGACGGCCGGAATTACTGCGCCTTCTGCGCCTCGTCACCGCCTCGCTCGACTGAACCGGATACGGGCCGCCGATGTACACAGCCAGCACCGCGTTTCTTGAAGCCCTGACGGAAGCCGGCGTTTCCTACATTTTTGGCAATTTCGGCAGTGACCATCCGGCGCTGATCGAGGCGATCGCCGAGGCGAGGGCGCATGGCAGGCGCATTCCCGCTATCATCACCTGTCCGAACGAGATGGCCGGCATGAGCGCGGCACAAGGCTATGCGCAGGTGTCGGGCGAGCCGCAGGCGGTGATCGTGCATGTCGAATGCGGCACCCAGTCGCTCGCCGGCGCCGTGCACAACGCGGCCAAGGGCCGTGCGCCGATGCTGGTCTTCGCCGGCGCCTCGCCCTTCACGCAGGAAGGCGAGATGCGAGGCAGCCGCAACGAGTTCATCCAGTGGATCCAGGACGTGCCGGACCAGCGCAGCATCGTGCGCGGCTACATGAAATACGAAAACGAACTGCGCAGCGGCAAGAACATCAAGCAGATGGTGCACCGCTCGCTGCAATTCGCCATGAGCGAACCGAAAGGCCCGGTCTATCTGGTCGGCGCGCGCGAGGTGATGGAAGAGGAACTGGCGGCCGCGGTTTCGATCGACATGGCGAAGTGGCAGCCCATTGCGCCAGCGGCGCTGCCGCAGGAGGGTGTCGAACAATTGCTGGCGGCGTTCGGGCAGGCACGCCGCCCGCTGGTGGTGACATCTTATCTCGGCCGCAACCCCGATGCGGTGGCCGAACTGGTGCGCTTTTGCGAGAACGTCGGCGCCGGCGTGCACGAATCCGTGCCAAGCGCGATGAATTTCCCGCACGACCACGATCTTTATCTCGGCAATCAATGGAACGAGCCGCACCAGAACGAGGCACTGGGGGAGGCGGATTGCATCCTCGTCATCGATAGCGACGTGCCCTGGATCCCGACGATCAGCAGGCCGGCCGACGGCGCGCCGATCTTTCACATCGACGTCGACCCCCTGAAGGAGAAGATGCCGCTCTGGTATATCGGCGCGGAGCATTCCTTCCGTGCCGACGCGGCGACGGCACTGAGGCAACTCAACGAGGTGCTTGCCGCGCGGCCCTTCGACGGTGCGCGGGTGGCGGAGCGGCGCGAGCGTTTCGCGGCCAAAAGCAAGGCGCGGCGCGAGCGCCTCGCCGCACTCGAAAGCGGAAATGACGGGATCATCACGCCGGAATTCCTGACGGCGGTGGTGCGCCGGCACATCGACGGCGATACGATCGTGCTCAATGAGGGCATCACCAGCTATCCAGCGGTCTCCAACCATATGGCCATGACGCGGCCTGGCTCGATTTTCGCCAGCGGCGGCGGTTCGCTCGGCTGGAACGGCGGGGCCGCCTTCGGCGCCAAGCTCGCCGCGCCCGACAAGACCGTCGTCGCGCTGACCGGCGACGGCTCCTACATGTTTTCCATCCCGGCTTCCGTGCACTGGATGGCGGCGAAGTACGGCGCGCCCTTCCTCCAGGTAGTCTACAATAATCGCGGCTGGAAGGCGCCGCGCTTTTCCACGCTCGGCGTGCATCCCGATGGTTATGCCAGCCGTGCCAACGATCTCGACCTCTCCTTCGATCCGCCGCCCGACTATGCCGGCATCGCGAAAGCCGCGGGCGGGGCCTACGCGCGCAAGGTGGAGCGGCCGGAGGAACTGGAAAAGGCGGTCGCGGAGGCATTGCGCGTGGTGCGCGAGGAGAAGCGCTCGGCCGTGCTGGATGTGTGGCTTCAGCATGGATGACGCGATGGCAAATAATTCACTTGTTAATTATCTTTGCGCCGCTAGCATGCGGTACGGAGATAGTAGGAGGACCGGGGTCGGCCGTTGACACCGGTTGAATGCCGGCGATCCGCATTGGGCGCCGGATAAAAATGGAGGAAACCAAATGTTGAAACGCAGGCAATTTCTCGTCTCGGCGGCAGCCGTCCTCGCGGCTCCGGCCGTGCTTGGCAAGGCGCGTGCCGCCAGCCCCGAAGTGACGCTAAAGCTGCACCATTTCCTCGGGCCGAAATCACCGGCGCAGGTCAAGATGCTGCAACCCTGGACGCAGGCGGTCCAGGACGAATCGAAAGGGCGCATCAAGATCGAGATTTATCCCTCGATGTCGCTCGGCGGCTCGCCGCCCCAGCTCTTCCGGCAGGTGGCGGACGGCATCGTCGATATCGTCTGGACGGTGAACGGCTATACGCCGGGCCTCTTCCCGCGTTCGGAAGTGTTCGAACTGCCGACCATCTTCACCAACGACATCGTGGCGACGAACCTCGCTATGCGCGCCATGTTCGACGAATATCTCGCCGATGAATACAAGCCTGTGCATGTCCTCTTCAACCACGTCCATGCCGGACAGGCCTTCCATATGGCGGAAGTCCCGGTGCATACGCCGGAAGACACCAAGGGCAAGAAGCTGCGCGTTCCCGGCCCGACAGGCAATGCCGTGGTCAAGGCGATGGGCGCGACGCCGGTGACCATGCCGGTGCCGGACCTGCCGCAGGCTCTGTCGACCCATGTGGTCGACGGCGCGCTGGTGCCGTGGGAGATCATCCCCGCGCTGCAGCTTCAGGAGTCGACCAAGTACCAGATCGAAGGGCCGGACAATAACCGCTTCGGCACCACGACTTTCCAGGTGTCCATGAACAAGGCGCGCTGGGAAGGACTGCCCGACGACCTGAAGGAATGCTTCGACAAGCATTGCGACGAGGAATGGCTGCGCGAAGTCGCCCGCATCTGGCGCGAGGATGACGACGAAGGCATCAAGGTGGCCGTCGACAGCGGCAACGAGCACATCGTGCTGACGCAAGAGCAGATGGATGCCTTCAACAAGGTGCTTGCGCCCGTGGTCGACAAATGGACCGCAAGCCATGCCAATGCCGGCTTCGACGCCAAGGCGCTCGTCGAGGCCGCCAGAAAGACTATCGCGGCGAAGAAGGCGTGAGCGCGCTCGTCCATCCGGCGGAAGGGGGCGACGAGCCCCCGCCGCCACCCAGCCGTGGCAGGCTTGCCGCCTTCCTGGCGGCGGCGATCCGCTGGTGGGCGCTGCTCGGCGGCGTGGTGACGCTGGGGCTGGCGGTGATGACGGCGCTCGGCGCGATGTCCAACATCCTTTTCGACAAGCCGTTCGCCGCCGACTACGAACTGGTCAAACACTTCATCGCCATCGCCATCTTCATGTTCCTGCCCTACTGCCAGTTGACCGGGTCGAACGTGACGGTGGACATCTTCACCGAAGGGATGAGCGCGCGCGGCAAGGCGGCGATGGTTGCTTTCTCGTCGGTCTTTGCGGCGGCCTTCTCCGTCCTGCTTCTGGTGCAGATGTATGCCGGTTTCCTCTCCTATATCGCCTATCCGGAGGTCACGCCGGTGCTGCATCTGCCGCTGTGGACGGCGTTTCCGCCGATCCTGTTGTCGCTGGCGCTGCTTTTGATCGCATCGCTGATCACCTTCATCGAGGGCTGGCAGGGTTTCCGCAGCGGCGGTGGTGTTCCGCCCGCAGCCCTGCCGGTCGAATAGGCGCCCCATGCTCGACAGTTTCTTCATCGGCATCGCCGGACTTTTCTGCCTGCTGGCGCTGATCGCGGTCAGGGTCCCCATCGCCTATACGATGATCCTCGTCGGCATCGCCGGAACGGTCATCCAGTCCGGCCCGGCGGTCGTCCTCAACCAGTTGAAGGACCTCGCCTACGCGCAGTTCTCCATCTACGATCTGTCGGTCCTGCCGATGTTCATCCTGATGGGCGGGCTGGCCTCCCGCTGTGGGTTGTCGCGCGATCTCTTCCGTGGCGCCAACGCCTGGCTCGGCCGCTTTCGCGGCGGCGTGGCGATGGCGGCCGTCGCCGCCTGCGCGGGGTTCGGCGCGGTTTGCGGCTCTTCCACCGCCACCGCCTCGACCATGGGGCAGGTCGCGCTGCCGGAACTCAGGCGCTACAAATATTCGCCGTCGCTCGCCACCGGCACTATTGCCGCCGGCGGTACGCTCGGCATCTTGATCCCGCCCTCGGTCGTGCTCATCGTCTATGCCATCATCGTCGAGGCGAACGTGGTGACCATGTTCGCGGCAGCCCTCATCCCCGGCATCCTCGCCATGCTGCTCTTCATGCTGACGGTAGCGGTCTATGTCCGGCTTGTGCCGGGCTCCGGCCCGACTGGGGAGGCGGTGTCGCGAAGCGAGCTTCTTGCCGCAAGCATCGCCGTCATTCCAGTTCTCGTCGTCTTCGGCGTCGTCATCGGCGGCATCTATGCCGGCATCTACAATCCGACGGCCGCCGCTGCCGTCGGCGTCTTCCTCGTCGTTGCCTATGGGTTCGTGACGCGCCGGCTGTCGATCGGCGGGATGGGCGACGCGCTTTTGGAGACGGCGCGCACGTCCGGCATGATCTTCCTCATCCTGCTTGGCGCCGAGCTTCTCAAGATATTCATGGCGCGCGCCGGCGTGCCGCAGGCGGCCGCCGAGGCCTTGCAGGGCAGTGGCCTGTCGCCGATATCGATCCTCGTTCTGATCATCATTCTCTACCTTATCCTCGGCTGCCTGATGGACAGCCTGTCGATGGTGATCCTAACCGTGCCCTTCTTCTGGCCGGTCGTGTCCGGGCTCGATTTCGGCCTCTCACCCGCCGACCTCAAAATATGGTTCGGCATCATCATATTGATCGTGGTGGAACTCGGCCTCATTACCCCGCCGGTCGGCCTCAACGTCTTCATCATCAATTCGCTCGCGCCCGACGTGCCGATGCGCCAGACCTTCAAGGGCGTCATGCCGTTCTTCGCGGCGGAAATGCTGAGGATCACGCTTCTGGTCGCCGTCCCGGCAATCACGCTGTTCCTGCCGCATCTGCTGGCCTGACGCCGGCCGACATGCCGGCAGCCGACGCAACATATCGGCGCGGCGGCACGCCCAGCCCGCGCTTGAACATGGTCGTGAAGGCCGCCGGACTGTCGTAGCCGAGGTCGAAGGCGACATTGGCGATGCGCTCGCCCGACATCAGGCGCGGCAGCGCCGCAAGGAGACAGGCCTGCTGGCGCCATTCCAGCACCGCCATGCCCGTCTCCCGCCGGAAGGCACGGGTGAAGGCGGAACGGCTCATCGCCATTTCCGCCGCCCAGCCGTCGATCGTCTCATGGGCTGCCGGCGAAGCGATGAAGCGCCGGCAAAGCGCCGCCAGCCGTGCCTCGCGCGGCATCGGAAGCGAAAGTGCCGTGCGCCGCAGGAGCGGGATCTCCTCCAGGATCAGCGCCATGATGAGACCGGCGCGGCCTTCCGGATCGTATTCGTGCGGCAGCTTTACCGCCTCGGCGAGCAGGCTTTTCATCAATTCGCTCATGCGCACGACATGGCTTTGCGACGGCTGGCCGGAAAGGGCGCCAAGCTCGATGTAGACTGAGCCGGTGGTGAGTGGTTTGATCGTCTCGACGGAATGGCGCACGCCCGCCGGTATCCAGAGCGCATGGTCGGGCAGGATCAGCCAACGGTTGCGCTCGGCGATGACGATCGCCATGCCTTCGAGCGCGCATAGAAGCTGGGACCGCCGGTGGCTGTGCGGCAGGATGCGGTCGCCGGCGGGATATTGCGACTGCCGGACCAGGACAGGCCGCGCAATCTTTTCGAGGTCGCTGATGTCGATGATTGTCATCCGGTTGACCCAATCGCAAAAGAAATTGATCTAATCACGAAAACAGGTCACGCGGCAAGGCGCTATATCCCCGCTTTCGCGAGGAATATGAGTCGAACGAAGGCGTGTCGCAGATCATGACCGTGGTGGAGAGCAAAGAGGCAGCGGCGGAAAACTCCCTGCCCGAAACGAAACAGTCCGATACGAACCAGGCCGTCGACCAGACGGTGTTCGCCATTCTGGCGGCGCTCTCCTTCAGCCATTTTCTCAACGACATGATGCAGTCGCTGCTGCCGGCGATCTATCCGATGCTGAAGACCAATTATGCGTTGAGCTTCACCCAGGTCGGGTTGCTCACGCTGACTTTCCAGGGGACGGCGTCGCTGTTCCAACCGGTCGTCGGCATCGTCACCGACAAGCGCCCGCAGCCCTACGCGCTCTTCTGCGGCATGGGCTTTTCTCTGGTCGGCCTGCTGCTGCTCTCCAACGCTTCGCATTACGGAGTGCTGATCGTCGCCGCGTCGCTGGTCGGCATGGGGTCGGCGATCTTCCACCCGGATGCCTCGCGCGTGGCCCGGATGGCATCGGGCGGTCGGCTTGGACTGGCGCAGTCGCTGTTTCAGGTCGGCGGAAATTTCGGCTCAGCGATCGGGCCGCTGCTTGCCGCCTTCATCGTCTTGCCTTTCGGCCAGTCGAGCCTTGCCTGGTTTTCGCTTGCCGCGCTGACGGCGATGGCCGTGCTGTGGAATGTCGGCGGCTGGTACAAGCGCAACCATCTCGCTGTCGCGAAGCGGGCAAAATCGTACGGAACCCCGCCCGCCCTTCCGCACGCGCGCGTCGTCGCCACGCTGATCATCCTCGGCATGCTGGTTTTCTCGAAATACATCTATCTGGCCAGCCTATCGAGCTACTACACCTTCTACCTGATCCATAAGTTCGGCGTCTCCGTGCAGACCTCGCAGATCCTGCTCTTCGTTTTCCTCGGCGCGGTGGCGGCCGGGACCGTCATCGGCGGGCCGCTCGGCGACCGCTTCGGCCGGAAATACGTGATCTGGGTGTCGATCCTCGGCGTGTTGCCGTTCACGCTGGTGCTGCCGCATATGGGGCTCGTCGGCACGGCGATCCTGACGGTTCCGATCGGGCTCATCCTCGCCTCGGCCTTCCCGGCGATCATCGTCTACGCACAGGAATTGCTGCCGAGCCGCATCGGCATGGTCGCCGGCATCTTCTTCGGCTTCGCCTTCGGCATGGGCGGCGTCGGAGCCGCCGGGCTCGGCATCGTCGCCGACGCGAAAGGCATCGACTTCGTCTATGCGATGTGCTCCTACCTGCCGGCGATCGGGCTTCTGACAGCGTTCCTGCCGAACATCGAGGGACCGCGCAAGCGCATGCTGAAGACGGCGTGA
>JAKDNM010000149.1 GCA_030456445.1 Hyphomicrobiales bacterium | reverse complement strand
GCCGGATGCTCGATCAGGCTTTCGACGCCGCCGAGGCTTTCGGCCAGCGTGAAAAGCTGTACGCGCTCGAGGAAGCGCTTGGTGCCGGCGAGGTCGCGGTCGAGCACCACCGTCAACATGCCACCGAAAGCGTGCATCTGGCGCTTGGCGACGGCGTGCTGCGGATGGCTTTCGAGCCCTGGATAGAAGACGCGGCGGACGTCGTTGCGCTCCTCCAGCCAGCGCGCGATCTTCAGCCCGTTGATGGAATGCCGCTCCATCCTGAGCGCCAGCGTCTTCACCCCGCGCAGCGCCAGGAAACTGTCGAACGGCCCGGCGATGGCGCCGACCGCGTTTTGCAGGAATTTCAGCCGGTCGCGCAGATCGGCGTTCTCGCCGACGATGACCGCGCCGCCGACCATGTCGGAATGGCCGTTTAGATATTTGGTGGTCGAATGCGCGACGATGTCGATGCCCAGTTCGAGCGGCCGCTGGATATATGGACTGGCGAAGGTGTTGTCGGCGGCCGCGATCAGGCCGTGCCGCTTGGCGAGCGCGGCGACGCCTTCGAGGTCGATTACCTTCAGGAGCGGATTGGTAGGCGTCTCGACCCACAGCATCTTCGTCTCCGGCCGGATCGCCTTCTCGACCGCGTCGAGATCGGTGAAGTCTGCGAAGCTGACCGATAGCCCGGCGGAACGCGTGCGCACGCGTTCGAGCAGGCGGAAGGTGCCGCCATAGATGTCGTCGGTCGCCACGATATGCGCGCCGGAATCGAGCAGTTCGAAGACCGTGCCGATGCCGGCGAGCCCCGAGGCGAAGGCGAAGCCTGCCGAGCCGCTTTCGAGGTCGGCCACCGCGCGCTCGAAGGCCATGCGGGTCGGGTTCTGGCTGCGCGCATATTCATAGCCCTTGTGCACGCCGGGGCTCTGCTGGGCGTAGGTCGAGGTGGCGTAGATCGGTACCATCACCGCGCCCGTCGTGGGGTCATGGCTTTGGCCGCCATGGATGGCGCGCGTCGCGAAAGCGAGGCGGTTTTTCTGCGGATGGTTCATCTTGCATGCCTTAGATGGTTGATGAGATCGATGCGGGTGACCAGGCCGACGAATTCGTCCTGGTCGAAGATGATGGCGACCTCGTTGCGGTCGAAGACGGGAAGCAGCGCGTCGAGCGTCTGGCCGGCTTGCAGCGTGTGCAGGTCGCTGGCCATGGCCGAACGCACCGGCGCGTTGAAGCGGTCCCAGCGCCCTTCATAGGAGCCGTCGACCGCGGTCAGGATGTCGCTCTCGTCGATGATGCCGACCAGCCCGCCGCCGTCGAGCACCGGCAGTTGCGAGACGTCGCCGCGGCGCATGCGGCCATAGGCGTTGAGGAGCGTATCGTCAGGGCCGACATAAAGCGTCGCGCCCTCGCGATGCGTGCGTGCGACGAGGTCGGAAAGGTTGCCATGCGCCTCGCGGTCGGTCAGGCCCTGCTCGGCCAGCCACACATCGTCGAACACTTTTGAGAGATATTTGTTGCCGCTGTCGCAAACGAAGGTGACGACCCGCTTCGGCTCGGTCTGCTCGCGGCAATAGCGCAACGCCGCCGCAAGCAGCGTGCCGGAGGACGAGCCGGCGAGGATGCCTTCCTTCGACAAAAGCTCGCGCACGGCGAGCATGCTTTGCTTGTCGGGGATCGAATAGGCCTTCTTCACCAGCGACAGATCGGCGTTGGGCGGCACGAAATCCTCGCCGATGCCCTCCACCGTCCAGCTTCCCGCCTCGATCATCTCGCCGGTCTTGATGAGCGGCGCCAGCACCGAGCCGGCCGGGTCGGCGAGCACCATCTCGGTCCTCGGGGAGACACTGGCGAAGTAGCGCCCGAGCCCGGTAAGCGTGCCGCCGGAGCCGACGCCGACCACAACCGCGTCGACATCGTGACCGAGCTGTTCCCAGATTTCCGGACCGGTGGTGCGCTCATGCGCGGCCGGGTTGGAGGGGTTGGAGAACTGGTTGGCGTAGAACGCGCCCGGCGTCTCGGTCGCCAGCTTCTCCGCCATGTCCTGATAATATTCCGGATGCCCCTTGCCGACATCGGAGCGGGTGAGCCGCACTTCCGCGCCCAATGCCCTCAGATGTTGCACCTTCTCGCGCGACATCTTGTCGGGAACGATGAGGATGATGCGGTAGCCTTTTGGAATACCTACCTGCGCGAGCCCGAGCCCGGTATTTCCGGCCGTCGCCTCGATGATCGTGCCGCCAGGCGCCAGCCGCCCGTCGCGCTCGGCGTCCGCGATCATGGAAAGGGCGATGCGGTCCTTGATCGAGCCGCCGGGGTTCTGGCTTTCGAGCTTGATGAAGAGGCGGCATCTGCCCGTATCGAACTTCGTCAGTTCGACGATCGGCGTCTCCCCGACGAGGTCGAGGACGGATGCGTAGGGTCCGTTGAGGCGGCTCATGATCTATCTCCCGGCGCCCATCATCGGACGCGCGGCCTGCTTATGGCAAGGCCGGCGGACGCGTGGAAAATGCCAGCGCCGTTATGTGGCACAAAGGAATATTCGACCAAATATAGAGCCGTCCGCACAAAGATAGTGCCGCGACGGAGAGGCGGCTCATGTTTTCAGCCGGTAGCCCGTCTTGAAGATCCACGCGATGATGGCGAGACAGGCGACAAGGAAGAAAAGCGTCATGCCGAGGCTGGCCACCACATTGACATCGGCCTGCCCATAGAAACTCCAGCGAAAGCCGCTGACGAGATAGATCACCGGGTTGAACAGCGTGACCGTCTGCCAGACCGGCGGCAGCATCTTGATGGAATAGAAGCTTCCGCCAAGGAAGGTGAGCGGCGTAATGATGAGGAGCGGCACGATCTGCAGCTTCTCGAAGCCGTCCGCCCAGATGCCGATGATGAAGCCGAGCAGGCTGAAGGTCACCGCCGTCAGCACCAGGAAAAGCACCATGAAGAACGGATGCTCGATCCTGAGCGGCACGAACAGCGCCGCCGTCGCCAGGATGATGAGGCCGAGGATGATCGACTTGGTCGCCGCCGCGCCGACATAGCTTGCCACGATCTCCAGATAGGAGATCGGCGCGGAAAGCAGCTCGTAGACCGTGCCGACGAATTTCGGGAAATAGATGGCGAAGGAGGCGTTGGAGACGCTCTGCTGCAAAAGCGACAGCATCAAAAGGCCGGGCACGATGAAGGCCCCGTAGGAGACGCCGTCGACCTCGCTGATGCGCGAGCCGATCGCCGCGCCGAAGACGACGAAATAGAGCGAGGTCGAGATGACCGGCGAGACGACGCTTTGCAGCTTGGTCCGGCCCCAGCGCGCCATCTCGTAGCGATAGATCGCTTTCATCGCATGGAAATTCATGACCGTTCGCTCACGAGATTGACAAAAATATCCTCCAGCGAACTCTGGTCCGTCTGCAGGTCGCGGAAGCGGATGCCGGCATTGGCGACATCGGCGAGAAGCGCGGTGATGCCGGTGCGCTCGGCCTGCGTGTCGTAGGTATAGACCAGGGCCTTGCCTTCGTCGGCGCGTTCGAGGCCGTAGCTGCCGAGGCTCTCCGGGACCTGATCGAGCGGCTCGAGAAGTTGCAAAGTGAGCTGCTTCTTGCCCAGCCGCCGCATCAGTTCGGCCTTTTCCTGCACAAGGATCAGTTCACCCTTGTTGATGACGCCGACGCGGTCGGCCATCTCCTCGGCCTCCTCGATATAGTGGGTGGTGAGGATGACGGTGACCCCGGTCTCGCGCAGCGTGCGCACCAGCTCCCACATGTCGCGCCTCAGTTCCACGTCGACGCCCGCCGTCGGCTCGTCGAGGAACAGGATAGACGGCTCGTGCGCCAGCGCCTTGGCGATCATGACGCGCCGCTTCATGCCGCCCGAAAGCGTGATGATCTTGGAATCCTTCTTGTCCCAAAGGGAAAGCGCCTTGAGTGTCTTCTCGACCAGCGCACTATCCCTGGGCTTGCCGAAAAGGCCGCGACTGTAGCTCACCGTGGCGAAAACGCTTTCGAAGGCGTCAGTCGTCAGTTCCTGCGGCACCAGCCCGATCAGCGAGCGCGCGGCGCGATAGTCGGAGACGATGTCGTGACCGGCCACCGTCACCTTGCCGGCACCCGGATTGACGATGCCGCAGATAATGCTGATGAGCGTCGTCTTGCCGGCGCCGTTCGGGCCGAGCAGCGCGAAAATCTCGCCCTTCTCGATCTCCAGATCGATCGTCTTCAGCGCCTGGAAGCCGGACGCATAGGTCTTCGACAGGTCATGGATGGAGATAATCGGTTGCATGGATCGGCCGTTGAAAGGGGCGGGCGCACGGAAAGTGCCGACGGTCGCGACTATGTAGGAGAGTCGTCCGCCCTTTGCCACCCGGCCTTGTCGATCTGCTGCCAAAGGCACCCCCTTTGCAATCACCAAGGTAACGGGAAGTTCACCGGCCGGTGCCTCGAAAAGCGGCTTGTGGATTGCGGAAGAGGGCGCTTCACGCTAATCGGTTTAGAGCCTGCCGCCATTGTCGTTGGTGGACAGAAGCAGGAAGGAAACAAGCCGACAGGGGTTGATGGAATTCACGGAACCGATTTCAGATGGCTCTTCATGGTTCGGTCCCGAAGCGAGGCGGCGGCTGCTGATGGCTGACGCAGCGGCAACCCGCGATATGCCGGTCATGCAGGTGGAAGGGTTGTCCAAATCCTTCGGCCCGGTCGAGGTGTTGCGCGATATCGGCCTCTCCTTTCATGCGGGCAAGGTGCACGCCATCATCGGCGAGAACGGCGCCGGCAAGTCGACGCTGATGAAGATCCTTGCCGGCCATCTGGAGCCGACGAACGGGACAATCCGGATCGACGGCGAACCGGTCACCTTCACCGGCCCTGTCGAAGCCGAGGCGCGCGGCATCGTCCTGGTCCACCAGGAGATATTGCTGGCGCCCGACCTGACCGTCGCGCAAAACCTTTTCCTCGGCCGGGAGCTTTCCAACGGGCTTATGGTCGACGACCGCGTCATGAACGAACGCGCGGCGAAGGCTGTGCGCGACCTTGGCGTGAAAATCGACCCGAGGGTCGTGGTCGGGCGGCTGTCCATCGCGCAGCGCCAGCTTGTCCAGATCGCGCGCGCCCTTCTGGTGCCGCATCGCGTGGCGATTTTCGACGAGCCGACCGCCTCGCTCACGCCGGTCGAGACCGAGGCGTTGCTGAAGGTGATCGACGACATACGCAATTCCGGCATTGCGGTGCTCTATATCTCGCACCGGCTGCCGGAGGTGAAGACGATCGCCGATACCGTTTCCGTGCTGCGCGACGGCAATCTGGTGGCGACGCATCCGGCCGCCGATCTCCAGCCGGTCGACATGGCCCGCCTGATGGTCGGCCGCGACGTCTCCAAGCTCTATCCCGACCGCCACGCCGCAGCCACGCGCCGGCCGGCGCTGGAGATCGAGGATTTCTCGGTGCCGGGCTATGCCAGCCACGCCTCCTTCACGCTCGGCAAGGGCGAGATCCTGGGCTTTGCGGGACTGGTCGGCGCCGGCCGTACCGAACTTCTGGAAGGCGTCGTCGGCCTGAGGACCGCGCATGGCGCGGTGAAGCTTGCCGGCAAGCCGGTTCATTTCGCCAATGTGCACGACAGCATGCGCGCCGGCATCGTCTATCTGAGCGAGGACCGGAAGGGGAAGGGCCTGCTTCTCCAGCAGGATCTGCGCGTCAATCTCACGCTCGCCTCGCTCGGCCGCTTCATGCGCGGCCTCGTCATCGACCGCAGGAAGGAGCGCGCCGCGCTCGATCGCGCGATCGGCGAGTTCGACATCCGGGGCGGCCGCAAGGAGATGCTGGCCGGCCAGCTTTCCGGCGGCAACCAGCAAAAGCTGCTGCTCGCCAAGATGATGATGCTGGAGCCGGAAATCGTCGTCATCGACGAACCGACGCGCGGCATCGACATCGGCACCAAGGAACAGATCTACAAATTCATCGCGAGGCTTGCCGAAGGGGGCAAATCCGTGATCGTCATCTCGTCGGAGATGCCGGAACTGATCGGCATCTGCGACCGCATCGTCGTCATGCGCGCCGGCCGGATCGTCGGCGAGGTGACGGGCGAGCATATGACCGAGAACGAAATCGTCGTTTTGGCGACCGGCGCCACAGCCGAGGAGGCCGCCCTGGTGGCGGAGTGAACATGACCGATCTCGCGGCCCGCTCGACTAAGACGCAGCGATCCTTGAAAGACCTGGATCTGAGGGCCGTCGCGCCCTTCGTGGCGCTCCTGCTTCTCCTGATACTGGGCACTTTCGCCAACCCGAATTTCCTCGGCGTTGACAATTTGCTCAATGTGCTGACGCGTAGCGCCTTCATCGCCATCATCGCGATCGGCGCCACCTTCGTCATTTCCGCCGGCGGGCTCGATTTGTCGGTGGGCTCCATGGTGGCGTTTGTCGCGAGCCTCATGATCATGTTCATGAACAGCGGCGCCATCGCCGATCCGGCGCTGATGCTGGTGACGGCGATGGTGCTGGCGATTGTGATCGGCGCGGCCTGCGGCTGGGCCAACGGCATCATCACCACCGTCTTCCAGATCGAGCCCTTCATCGCCACGCTAGGCACGATGGGCATCTTCCGGGGGCTCACCACATGGCTGTCGCAGGGCGGCGCCATCACGCTGCGTTCCCCGGATTTGCAGAACCTTTACCGGCCGGCCTATTTCGGCCAGGTGCTCGGCGTGCCGGTGCCGATCATCATCATCGTCGCGACCGCCGCCATCGGCGCCTTCGTGCTTTACCGCACGCGCTATGGCCGCCATGTGATCGCGGTCGGGTCGAACGAGGACGTGGCGCGCTATTCCGGCATTTCGGTGAACCGCGTGCGCACCGTGACCTACATCATCCAGGGGCTTTGCGTGGCCGTCGCCGTGCTGCTCTACGTGCCGCGGCTCGGCTCGACCTCGGCGACGACCGGCACGCTGTGGGAATTGCAGGCGATCACCGCCGTCGTCGTCGGCGGCACTGCGCTCAGGGGAGGCGTCGGCCGCATCTGGGGTTCGATATGCGGCGCTTTCATCCTGGAGATCGTCGGCAACATCATGCTCTTGTCGAACTTCATCAGCGAATATCTGATCGGGGCGATCCAGGGCGCCATCATCATCATCGCGATGCTGGTGCAGCGTTCCCTGATGCGCCGGAACTGAGTTTTGTTTTCGGAGCGCGTCGCGCTCCGGCCGGGTATACTGGGGGCCCGGTACGTGCTGCAAACCTCGGGAACAAGGGAGACTGGAATGCGTAGAATGTTGATGGGCATGGCGGTCGCGATGGCCGCCCTTGTCGGCGTCGCCCACGCCGACGATCAGAAATTCACGATGGGCGTGTCCATCCCGGCGGCCGACCATGGCTGGACCGCCGGCGTGGTCTATCACGCCGAGCGCGTGGCCAAGCTCCTGATGGCGGAGCATCCGGGCCTCAACGTCATCGTCAAGACCTCGCCGGATGCCGCATCGCAGGCGAACGCGTTGCAGGATCTGGCCGTGCAGGGCATCAACGCTCTGGTCATCCTGCCGTCCGATCCCGATCCGCTGGTCAATGCGATCAAGCAGGTGAAGGACAAGGGCGCCTTCGTGACCCTGGTCGACCGTGCGCCGTCGAGCAATGACGATTCGGTGCGCGACCTTTATGTGGCCGGCAACAACCCGGCGCTCGGCGCGGTCGCCGGCAAGTACATCAAGGAGCATACGCCCGACGCCCAGGTCGTCGTCATCCGCGGTCTGCCGATCCCGATCGACCAGCAGCGCCAGGACGGCTTCGACAAGGCGATCGAGGGCTCCAACGTCAAGGTGCTGGAGAAGCAGTTCGGCAACTGGAACCGCGACGACGCCTTCAAGGTCATGCAGGACTATCTGACCAAATATCCGAAGATCGACGTGGTATGGTGCCAGGACGACGATATGGCCGTCGGCGTGCTGCAGGCGATCGAGCAGGCCAAGCGCACCGACATCCAGTACGTCATCGCCGGCGCCGGCTCCAAGGACATGGTCAAGAAGGTCATGGATGGCGACAAGCTCATCCCCGTCGACGTGCTCTATCCGCCGGCCATGATCGGCACTGCCATGGAACTGACGGCGGCGAACCTCTACGACAAGGTCCCGGTGCGCGGCAACTACATCCTCGACGCGACGCTGATCACCAAGGACAACGCCAAGGACTTCTACTTCCCCGATTCGCCGTTCTGATCTGGGATGGATTTTCACCGGTCAAGGCCGGTTCTATATTCCGAATCCCCGCCGCCAGCGGCGGGGATTTTTGTCTGGTGATGGGGTTCCTGTATGGCGCCGCTGCTCCACGACATGAAAGGCAACATGGTCCGGTTGGGCCTGACGTCCCCGCCCGTCGAATCGTGCTAGGCATTCGGCATGAATCTGATCCACAATGAACAAACGAAGCTTCGCGCTACATTCCTTAACGGCCTCGCGCTGATCTTCTTTTCGATAGGCGTTCTGGCCCCGATGATCAGCTCGGTCTACTTTACCGGCATTTCCGCAGATAGAGCGTTCCTGGCGGTCGCCACCGCGTTCATTTGCTTCGGCGCGACCATTACCCTACATTATGTAGCGTGGCGTCACCTGAAGGAGATGGACCCATGAACGTCTATAATTATCTCCTGCTTCTCGTCCCGGTTGTCGGGATTGCGATGGTGCTCGTTTCCCTGCGCTTCATGCCGGATCGCAAAAGCCGCTTGCATCCTGGCGAATAGTATTTCCACCTGACCATTTGCACGCCGGACCGGCTCAAACTGCAATCCGGCAAGACGCGGAATCCCATATTCGCGATGCGACGATCCGCTACCGCACGAAGGCGAGCGGGACGGTGAAGGTCCAGCTTCGGCGGCCGGCGCCTTCGGGAATGGGCGGGAAGGGAGCCGCGCGGTTGACGGTGGCAAGTGCGGCGTCGTCGAGGATCGGCGAGCCTGAACTCGACGCGAGCCCGACCGAGCCGACATCGCCGGAACTGCGGACCACGAACCGCACCTGCACCACGCCGTTCAGCCGCCGGCTCCGCGCCTCGGACGGATAGCGCAAGGCCCGCCGGAGCTTGGCAACGACCTTGCCGGGGTAGTTGGAGACGGCCGCGTTGCCCGCCGCGC
>JAKDNM010000148.1 GCA_030456445.1 Hyphomicrobiales bacterium | reverse complement strand
TCCTCAGATCGGGTTGTTGAACGTGTCGCAGGCGGAAAGCTTGCCCGACTGATAGCCCGTCTGGAACCAGTGGCGGCGCTGCGCCGAGGTGCCGTGGTTGAAGCTGTCGGGCACGACATAGCCCTGCGTTTCCTTCTGCAGCGTGTCGTCGCCGATCTGCGAGGCCGCGTTGAGCGCCTCGTCCACATCGCCTTTTTCGAGAATGCCCTTCTGCTCGGTGAAGTGCGCCCAGATGCCGGCGAAGCAATCGGCCTGCAGTTCCACCCGGACCGACAGCTTGTTGGCGGTCGTCTCGTCCACCTGCTGCCTTTTCTCGTTGAACTTGCCGAGGATGCCGGTGAGGTTCTGCACGTGATGGCCGATCTCGTGCGCGATCACATAGGCCTGCGCGAAATCGCCGGAAGCGTGGAATTGCTGCGCAAGCTGGTTGAAGAAACCGGTGTCCAGATAAACCTTCTGGTCGTTGGGGCAATAGAACGGCCCCATCGCCTTCTGCGCCATGCCGCAAGCGCCCTGAGTCGCTCCGCTGAACAGCACCAGCGTCGGGTCCTTGTAGGTCATGCCCTGCGACTGGAAGATACCGGTCCAGGTGTCTTCGGTCTCGGCAAGGACGGTGGCGACGAACTGCTTCATCTCGTCATTGGCCTGGGGGCCGTTTTGAACGCTGCCTTGCTGGGTCACGCCGCCATTGGACACCTGCCCCGGACCGCCCTCCCCGAGGAACTGCATCGGATCGATCCCGAGGAACCGAAGCACGAAAAACAGGATGACGAGGATGATGATGCCCTTGATGCCGCCGCCGCCGGCCGCACGGCCGATCGGGATGCGGAACCCGCCGCCTTGCCCGAACGGGCCGCCACCGCCGAAACCGCCGCCGCCTTCGCTGCGCCGGTCCTCGATATTGTCGCTTTGGCGTCGGCCTTTCCAGAGCATCGCGTTTCTCTCCTCGACCAGAACTGGCCCACCGTTCGACAATTATCCGAATGCGGCTGCCAAGTCATAGGGATTTTTTGGGGAAATGTTCAAACGGGCGGACATCACCGAAAACACCTCCCGCGGGACCCGTTCGGAGTCCCGCCGGCGGCAATCAACAAAAACAGTGCCTTATGGGGCGAAAGCGAATCGATTTCTCAGCGCTGCTTGGCGCCCGCACCTTTGCCATCGGAGCTTTTCGACCGCTCCTCCACGCGCGACGCGCCCTTCTTCAGCGCACTGCCCTTCTTCGCCTCCACCTTCCGCTCTTCCTTTTCCGCCGCTTTTTTCAGGCCGCTCGCGGCCTGTTTGCCCTTGGATGTAGGGGCTTGATCGACACCCATCTCTGTTCCTCCGATAAGCAATTCCAGGAAAAGTGGGAACCGGCTTTCCGTTCGGAATTGCGTAAAAACAATATGATAGAGCGGTTCCGCGATTCAGAAGCGGAACCGCACTAGCGCCGCAATCGTTGCGGCGTCTGGAGAAACGCGCGGAACGCAGCCGCGTTCCCTATTCCGCCGGCGCGATCGCCGCGGGCCGGCTCCTGCGCATGGCGGCCGCAAGCAGGATGGCGAGGCCTGTCAGCGGGAACAGTGCGGCCACCCAGCCCAGATCGGCCGGCGAGCCGACCCGCAGAACCTCTGCCCCGACGACCGAGCCGAGCGCCACGCCGAGATAGAGCGCCGAGCCGTTGAGCGAGAGCACCACCGGCGCGTCGTCGGGCGCAATCGCGAGGATGCGGCTTGCCTGTGCCGGCGGGAAAGCCCAGCCGATCACGCCCCACGGAACCATGGCGAGGATCAGCGCCGGGCCGGCGAATGAGCGCGGCAGCGCGGGGATAGCGGAGAAAGCAAGCAGGATCGCCGCCGAGAGCACCAGCGACCAGCAGACCGTGCGCGTCGCGCCGAAGCGGTCGGCGGCCTGGCCGCCGGCGATGTTGCCGATCACGGCGCCTACGCCGAAGGCAAACAGGACGGCCGGCAGCGCGAACTCCGAAAGCCCCGTGCCCTGCATGGCGAGCGGCGCGATATAGGAAAACACCGTGAAGGCGCCCGTCAGCGTCATCAGCGTGGTGAACAGCATCGGCAGCACGCCCGGCCGCATGACACCGGCAACGCGCTCGCCGAGCGAAAGCGGCGCGCCGACCATGCCGCGCGGAAGACGCCACCACAGGATCGCGCCGGCAAAGGTCCCGACCGCTGCGATCGCCATGAAGGTGCCGCGCCAGCCGATCGCCGTGCCGATCAGCGCTCCAAGCGGCGCGCCGAGCGCAACCGCGACCGTGGTGCCGCCGACGACCACCGCGATGGCGCGCGCCCGGTGATGGTCGTCCACCATGGCAACCGCGGTCGCCTGCGCGGTGGCTGCGAAAAGGCCGGCGGCGAGCGCCATGACGATACGGGCGGCCAGCAGCATCTCGAAGGAAGAGCCGAACGCCGCCATCAGATTGCCGAGAACGAAGACCGCCATCGTCCACACGATGATCGAACGCCGCTCCAGACGCCCCGTCAACGTGGCGAGGATCGGCCCGCCGAGCGCGTAGGCGAGCGCAAAGGCGGTGATGAGGCTGCCCGCGAGCGGGATCGATATGCCGGCATCCGCCGCGATATCGGGCAGAAGGCTTGCAACGACGAAGCCTTCCGTCGATATCGTGAACGACCCGGCTGCGAGCCAGAAGATACGCTTGTCCATGGGAGGATCCTTAGTTCAAAATCCATTGAACAACTGGAGTTGGGGGAGGCTGCTGTCAATGACGCAGTGCAAAATAACCCGACCGTCCTGACAGCCCTGTGTCAGGAGGGGGGAAGCCGCCGCGCATCAACCCTGAGAAGGAGTTGGTAGCAATCGTCGCTACCCGGGGCTTGGAATTCGGATTAACAGCCGAGAATCACCCCCACTCCGTCCGCTTCGCGTCCACCTCCCCCTCAAAAGGGGCGAGGAAGATGCTTGTGGTCACGGCCGGCACTTCCTCTCCCCCGTCGAGCGGGGGAGAGGTGGACGCGAAGCGGACGGAGTGGGGGTCGACGTGGGGCATTAGCGCGCGTTCAGCCCCTGCCCCTGCTCCACGTTGAAATCCACCCGATTTATGCTTAATTCTGGGGCATGAGCCTGCCGCACCCCACCACCGACCAGATTGCGCTGCCGAACGTGCTTTCCGCGCTCGGCGACGATACGCGTCTGGCCATCGTCGGGATGCTCGCCCGCAACGAGGGACCGAGCATGACTTGCGGCCAGTTCTGCGACCTCGGCTCGAAGACGAGCCTCAGCTACCATCTGGCGAAGCTGCGCGAGGCCGGTGTCGTCAATGTCGAGCCTTGCGGCACCTCGCGCCATATCTCGCTCAGGCGCGCCGACCTCGACCAGCGCTTTCCCGGCTTCCTCGATTCGGTGATCGCGACCGCGATCAACCTGCCTTTGGTGCTGCCGAAGGGCGATGCCGCATAGGCACTGGGCCGCCTGAGGAACGCTGGCGGCCGGGGCCTTTTCCCGCTTGCAGGACATTCTGGCCGGGGAGGCACGCTGCCTCATTCCTTCCCAATAAATGTGCGCCGCTTGCCGCCGCGGTACGTTATACGAGAATCGGCATCATGTGCCGGACAGTCCGTGGGGCAGACCGAATGTCAGGAAGCGCACAAGGCGGAAATCCTTTCTCGGGGGCGGAAATCCACCCCGGCCGTGTGTTTCGCAGTGTTTTGCTCACGGCCGCGGCGCTGGCCCTCGCCTGTCCTTCCGCCAGCGCGCAAAGCGCCGGCGAACCGTCCTTCGCCATCGTCAGCGGGCTGTCGATGGGCGACTTTCTCAATATCCGCGCCACGCCCACTCCGATCGGCTCGATAGAGGCACGTTTGCCGAACGGCTCAGGCGTGAAGAACTTCGGCTGCGCCCAATATAGCGGCTACGAATGGTGCAAGGTGACGACGCTGACCGCACCGCAGGTAAGCGGCTGGACGCCCGAGCGCTATCTGCGCGCCGCAAGCAAGGCCGAAGAAGAGGCGCTGAAGGAAACCGCCGCGCCATCCATCGGCGCATCCGCCGGCGCCGGGTCCGTGCCGGCCTGGGGAGGCCGGCCGGCGATGAGCGAAACCGCGCCCGCCGATCTGCCGGAAAACCTCGACGCGCGCATCGGCGGCGACGGTGAAGCCGCAGGCTCCTCCAACGACACCGGCAACGACACCGGCAACGACAAGCTGCGCGAGGCGCTCATCGCCCGCTACGGCCCTCTCTACCGCGCGGCACTCGGCCAGACGGCAGCCGGCGGGACCGGCGATGCGGCCCCCGCCACCGATGCTCCCACGCCCGTCGCCAGCGCTGCCGCGACTGAAGCCGATCCGGCCCCCCACGACGGCGTGAATGGAGCGGGCATCCCGCATCCGACCCCACGACCGGCCAGACCGGGCGAGACGCCCGCTTCCGTCGAGGCGGCAGAGAAGGCGACGGGCGAAATCCCCTGCGCAAACGCATTCGGCCAGCCGACCAGCCCGTGCCGGGCATCGATCACGCGGCTCGGACCCGGCATCGCCGACGTGGTTGTCAGCCTGCCGGGCGGGAATTCCCGCACGATCCGTTTCCGCGGCGGCAAGCCCGACGGCTCCGATTCTCCCGAACCCTTGCAGGCAACGCGCGAGGGCAGCCTGAACTTCATCCGCATCGGCAAGGCCGAGCGCTTCGAAATCCTCGACGCGCTGGCGCTGGGCAAGTAGCCCGCGCGAAGCCCCGTCGCGGCATTTTAAAGCATGTCTCCCGAAAGTGGACACCGGTTTCGGGACAAAGACATGCGTAAAATTAAGACCTAAAGCGCACGGAGCGAATCTGAAAGATCGCGACGCGCTTTAGGGGGTTACGCGGCGCGTTTCCTTCCCCTATAAGGCCCGCCTAGCCTGATATTTTTCCTCTTGCGCATGGCCGGGCCGCCGCGACGCTTTTTGCGCGCGAAACGGTAGCTCCCGTCCCGGCACCTGCGCGAGCGCCATCGACGGACCACACCATGCCGAAACGCACCGACATCAACTCCATCCTGATCATCGGCGCGGGGCCGATCGTCATCGGCCAGGCCTGCGAGTTCGACTATTCCGGTACCCAGGCCTGCAAGGCCCTGAAAGAAGAGGGCTACCGCATCATCCTGGTGAACTCCAACCCGGCCACCATCATGACCGACCCGGAGCTTGCCGACGCCACCTATATCGAGCCGATCACGCCGGAAGTCGTGGCCAAGATCATCGCCCGCGAGCGGCCGGACGCGCTTCTGCCCACCATGGGCGGCCAGACCGCGCTCAACACCGCACTCTCACTGCGCCGCATGGGTATCCTGGAGCGCTACAATGTCGAGATGATCGGCGCCGACGCCGAAGCCATCGACAAGGCCGAGGACCGGGCGCTCTTCCGCGAGGCGATGAAAACAATAGGCCTGGAGACGCCGCGCTCCATGCTCGCCAACGCGACGGAAGTGAAGGACGCCGACCGCAGGAAGCACGAGGCGCGCCGCGCCGAACTGAAAGCTTCCTTTGCAGGGGATGAGGGGCCGGGCGACATCGACACCGCGCTCGACGCGCTCGAAACGGAATGGCAGCTTGGCGAAGGCGACCGCAAGCAGCGCTATATGGGCCATGCCATGGGGGTCGCCGCGCGGGCGCTGGAGGAAATCGGCCTGCCGGCGATCATCCGCCCCTCCTTCACGCTCGGCGGCACCGGCGGCGGCATCGCCTTCAACCGCTCGGAGTTCTTCGAGATCGTCGAGCGCGGGCTCGACGCCTCGCCCACCACCGAAGTGCTGATCGAGGAATCGGTGCTCGGCTGGAAGGAATTCGAGATGGAGGTCGTCCGCGACAAGGCGGACAATTGCATCATCATCTGCTCGATAGAAAACATCGACCCGATGGGCGTGCATACCGGCGATTCGATCACGGTGGCTCCTGCCCTCACCTTGACCGACAAGGAATACCAGATGATGCGCAACGCCTCGATCGCGGTGCTGCGCGAGATCGGGGTGGAGACGGGCGGCTCCAACGTGCAGTTCGCCGTCAACCCGAAGGACGGCCGCCTCGTCGTCATCGAGATGAACCCGCGGGTATCCAGGTCGTCGGCTCTTGCATCAAAAGCCACCGGCTTCCCCATCGCCAAGGTCGCGGCCAAGCTCGCCGTCGGCTACACGCTGGACGAACTGGAAAACGACATCACCGGCGGCGCCACCCCCGCCTCCTTCGAGCCGTCGATCGACTATGTGGTGACCAAAATCCCGCGCTTCGCGTTCGAGAAATTCCCCGGCGCCGAGCATACGCTGACCACCGCGATGAAATCGGTCGGCGAGGTGATGGCGATCGGCCGTACCTTCGCCGAAAGCCTGCAAAAGGCGCTGCGCGGCCTTGAAACCGGCCTCACCGGCCTGGACGAGATCGAAATCCCCGGCCTGGGATCCGGTGACGACAAGAACGCCATCCGCGCGGCACTCGGCACGCCGACGCCGGACCGGCTCAGGATGGTCGCACAGGCGCTACGCATGGGCACCTCGGTCGCCGACATGCACCAGATGTGCCGCATCGACCCGTGGTTCCTCGAGCGGATCGCCGAGATCGTCGCGATGGAGGCGCGCATCCGCGAACACGGCCTGCCCGGCGACGCGGAAAACCTGCGCATGCTGAAGGCAATGGGTTTTTCCGACGCCCGCCTCGCGTCCCTCACGAACAAGGACGCGGAAGCGATTCAGAAGATTCGCGTTTCGCTCGGCGTGCATCCCGTCTTCAAGCGCATCGACACCTGCGCGGCCGAGTTCGCCTCGCCCACCGCCTATATGTACTCGACCTACGAGACCCCCTTCGCCGGCGCGCTCGCCTCGGAAGCGGAAGTCTCCGAGCGCCGCAAGGTGGTCATCCTCGGCGGCGGGCCGAACCGCATCGGCCAGGGCATCGAGTTCGATTATTGCTGCTGTCATGCCTGCTTCGCGCTGGCCGACGCCGGCTATGAATCGATCATGATCAACTGCAACCCGGAGACGGTCTCGACCGACTACGACACCTCCGACCGGCTCTATTTCGAACCGCTGACGGCGGAGGACGTGCTGGAGATCCTGCGCGTGGAGAAGGAGGCGGGCGAACTCGTTGGCGTCATCGTCCAGTTCGGCGGCCAGACGCCGCTGAAACTCGCCGACGCGCTGGAGAAGGCCGGCATCCCCATCCTCGGCACCGCGCCCGACATGATCGACCTTGCGGAAGACCGCGACCGCTTCCAGAAGCTGTTGCAAAAGCTCTCGCTCACCCAGCCGAAGAACGGCATCGCTTATTCGGTCGAGCAGTCGCGGCTCGTCGCCGGCGAACTCGGCTTCCCGCTGGTCGTGCGCCCTTCCTACGTGCTCGGCGGCCGCGCCATGCAGATCATCCACGACGAAGGCATGCTGCAATCCTACCTGCTCGACACCGTGCCGGGGCTGGTGCCGGAGGACATCAAGCAGAAATACCCCAACGACAAGACCGGCCAGATCAACACGCTGCTCGGCAAGAACCCGCTCCTCTTCGACACCTATTTGACCGACGCCATCGAAGTCGACGTCGATTGCCTGTGCGACGGCAAGGAAGTCTTCGTCTCGGGCATCCTCGAGCATATCGAGGAAGCCGGCATCCATTCGGGCGACAGCGCCTGCTCGCTGCCGGTGCACTCGCTTTCCGACGAGATCGTCGACGAACTGGAACGGCAGACCGCGGCGCTCGCCCGCGCGCTGAAGGTCGGCGGCCTGATGAACGTGCAATACGCCATCCAGGACGGCACCATCTACGTGCTGGAAGTCAATCCGCGCGCCAGCCGCACCGTGCCCTTCGTGGCCAAGACCGTCGGCAAGCCGATCGCCAAGGTCGCCGCCCGCATCATGGCCGGCGAGAGCCTGGAAGATGCGTTCGCCCATTACGGCGCCCTGCCCGATCCGCGCCGGCCCGGTCACATCGCGGTCAAGGAAGCCGTCTTCCCCTTCGCCCGCTTCCCCGGCGTCGACACGCTGCTCGGCCCCGAGATGAAATCGACCGGCGAGGTGATGGGGCTCGACCATGATTTCGCGCTCGCCTTCGCCAAGGCGCAACTCGGCGCCGGCGTCGACCTGCCGCGCGGCGGCACGCTCTTCGTCTCCGTGCGTGACGAGGACAAGCCCGGCGTGCTGCCGGCCGTGCAGCGCCTCGCCCGCCTCGGCTTCAAGGTGCTCGCCACCTCCGGCACCGCCCGCTTCCTGCGTGAAAACGGCGTCGAGGCGGAGAAGATCAACAAGGTGCTGGAAGGCCGCCCCCATATCGAAGACGCCATCCGCAACCGCCAGGTGCAGATCGTCTTCAACACCACGGATGGCCAGAAGGCGCTCTCGGACTCAAAATCGCTGCGCCGCGCCACCCTGATGCAGCGCGTGCCGTACTACACCACGCTGGCCGGCGCGGAAGCGGTGGCGGAGGCTATCGCGGCGCTGAAGGCGGGGAGTTTGGAGGTTCGGCCGTTGCAGGAGTATTTTTAGAGGGCGGTCATCACTTCGTCCGAATGGAAGATAGCAACACCGCTTCCATTTGAGCGAACCACGATCTGACAATGAAAGCCGTTTGATGCTGAAGGACAGCCGCGATATCATCAAACGACTGAAGGAGAATGGATTCGAACTGGTGTCGGTACGTGGCTCGCATCATAAATTCGGGCATCCGAAGAGCGGGCGGATCGTCATCGTGACGCACCCACGCAAGGATATTCCGGCCGGGACCGTGCGCTCCATCTACTCGCAAGCCGGATGGTCAAGGGATTGAGGCAATGGCCCATTACATCGCGCTTATCCATAAGGAAGCCGACAGCGGCTACGGCATTTCTTTTCCCGATGTGCCGGGTGTCACCGCCGTCGCCGATACGCTCGACCAGGCGCTCCATGAAGCCGGCATTGCGCTGGGCTTCGCCTTCGAGGATTGGCAGGGCGACCGCCCATCCCCACGCACACTGGATGATTTGCGCCGCGATCCGGAGTTTCTCGACTGGTCGGCCGATGCAGTCGTTGCAGCCGTCGCGCCAATGAGCGATCTGGCACACGCAGCATGAAACCCCTCCTCGCCCTCTCCCTCGTCACCGCCGCTTCCGCCGCCGAGCGTCTCCCCGCCTACAGCAACACGGCGCTATCGATCACCGGCGACGTGACGCTCGGGG
>JAKDNM010000005.1 GCA_030456445.1 Hyphomicrobiales bacterium | reverse complement strand
ACCCAGGCGGTGTTGGCGCCGGCCTTTGGATGGGCGATCTTCTCTTCGAGCATGGCCGCCATCATGTCGGGCATCGCCCACATGCCCTTGCCGATCTGGGCGTGGCCGGAAAGGCCGCATTCCAGACCGATATCCACATTCCACGCCTCGTAGGCGCCGATCCATGAAGCCTTCTTCATGTCGCCCTTGCGGATCATCGGGCCGGCTTCCATCGAAGTATGGATCTCGTCGCCGGTGCGGTCGAGGAAGCCGGTGTTGATGAAGGCCACGCGCTCGCTTGCCGCGCGGATGCATTCCTTGAGGTTGACCGTCGTGCGGCGCTCCTCGTCCATAATGCCCATCTTCATCGTGTTCGGAGCCATACCGAGCGCACGCTCCACGCGGCCGAAGAGTTCGACGGCAAACGCCACCTCGTCCGGCCCGTGCATCTTCGGCTTGACGATATACATGGAGCCGGCGCGGGAATTTTTCCGTGCGCCGTTCGGCCCGATATCGTGCAGCGCGATCAGCCCCGTCATCATGGCGTCCATGACGCCTTCCGGCACCTCGTTGCCGTCACGGTCCAAGATGGCCGGATTGGTCATCAGGTGACCGACATTCCTGACCAGCATGAGCGAGCGGCCGGGAAGAACGAGCTTCGAGCCGTCCGGCGCGACATATTCGCGGTCGGGGTTGAGGCGGCGTGTTACGGTCTTGCCGCCCTTGTCGAAGCTCTCGGCCAGATCGCCCTTCATCAGGCCGAGCCAGTTGCCATAAGCGACGACCTTGTCCTCCGCATCCACAGCGGCGACGGAATCCTCGCAGTCCTGGATGGTGGTCATCGCCGATTCCAGCACGACATCGGCGATGCCGGCCTTGTCGGTCTTGCCGATTGCGTGGTTGCGGTCGACGACGATCTCGACATGCAGGCCGTGGCGCTTCAAAAGGATTGTCGACGGCGCGGAAGGCTCGCCCGTATAGCCGGCGAACTGTGCCTCGCCGGCCAATCCCTTCTCGCCGGAAGCCGTCTTCACCCGAAGCGCGCCGCCGGCAATCGAAAGGCCCTCGGCGTCCTTCCATCTCGCGCCGGCAAGCGGCGCGCTCTGGTCGAGGAAATCGCGCGCCCAGGCGATCACCTTCTCGCCGCGCTTAGGATTGTAGCCCTTGCCCTTTTCCGCGCCGTCCGTCTCGGGGATGGCGTCGGTGCCGTAGAGCGCGTCGTAGAGCGATCCCCAGCGGGCGTTGGCGGCGTTCAACGCATAGCGCGCATTCATCACGGGCACGACCAATTGCGGCCCGGCGACGATGGCGATCTCCGGGTCGACGTTCTGGGTCGTAACGGAAAAGTCCGGTCCCTCGGGCCGGAGGTAGCCGATTTCGGAGAGGAATTTCCGATATGCGGCGAGGTCGGCGGGCGCGCCGTGTTCCTTGTGCCAGGCGTCGATTTTCGCCTGCAACTCGGCGCGGCGGGCAAGCAGCGCGCGGTTCTTCGGCGCCAGATCATGGACGATGCCTGAAAATTCCTTCCAGAAGCGGGCCGGATCGACGCCGGTCCCGGGGATAGCCTCGTCGACGACGAAATCGTAGAGCGGCCGGGCAATTTGCAATCCGTCGGTCCCGACGCGTTCGATCATATCGTTTCTCCTGGCGGTAAATGCGTGCGCATCCATGCGGATGGCTTCAACCATGATGGCGCGACAGGGTCAATTCCTCGCAAGCCCAACGGCATCGGCCGCATCGACGGCGACGGCTCACGCCGCGATGCGCGGGCGGCCGGAGGCGGTGGCTACGACATGCGCCTCGACGAACATGCGCCTTCCCTCAACGGTCGAGACATGGAACTCTGTCGCCACGTCGATCTCGGCATTGTCGGTGCCGGCTTCCAGCGCACGTGCGGCGGCAATGGCGCGGGCCTCCTTTTCGGCTGCCGCGATCGCCGGCTCCTCTTCCTTGAAATCGACCATGATCTCGCCGCAGGAAAGCCGGAAGAGGCCTTCCTCGGGCTGGCTTACGAGGGCCTCCGCCGTGACGCGCACCTGTCCGACGACCGCGCCGAGCGCGTTGGCGACATCGGCGTCCGGCGGCACGATACATTCATTGCCGACGATCGGCGGGAGGCCGGCATAGTGGAGCGGCGCGGAAGCGCCGAGCCCGATTACCGGCCGGTCGAGCGAGACGGCAAGGCCGACGATCCCCGGGCGCGTCTCCACCGCGCGCTGTACCAGAGGGTGCGCGACGGTGTCGGCGCCGTCCAGCCCGTCTTCGGCGAAGGAGGTCTCCAGCACGCACTCGGCCGAACGGCGCGTGACCGCTCGCAGCACCCACTCGGCGAGCGCCTCAGGCGAGGCGGCGATGAACTGGCCAAGGGCATCGCGCCGGCGGGAGAAAAGCTCGGCGCCGAGGCGGGCGGCCGTCGCATCCCAGTTCGCCTGCTTGCCGAGCACATGGGCGGCATCGGAAGGCGTGAAGCCGACGACATGGACGAGACCGCGCGCGACCAGCCGGTTCAGCGTGGCGCCCTGCGCGTTGGAGACGAGCAGCAGGTCGAGCGGCCTGGGCGTATTGTCTATCTCCCCGTAGAGCCGCGCCTCGTTGCGGCTAAGGCCGGCGGCAAGCCGTTCGGGCACGCCGGTGCGAAAGGCGAAGCGGCCGTCGAGACGGCTCGGATGGGCGGCGCGCAACTGCCGCTCGAGTTCGGAATAGATCGTCTTTCCATGCACCATGCCGGCGAGCGCCAGCGGCACCAGGCGGCGGGGGCCAAGCTTGAGGCGCGGCACCAGGATGCGCTCGTCGAGCGACACTTCCGAATCGCCGCCGAGACCGAAGGTGCGCATGGCGACGGCCTCGACCATGGTCCGCAAACCGCCGACCATCGCGCCTTCCGGATCGAGGCGCGGCCGGCCATGGTCGAGCACGGCCACATCGGTCGTCGTGCCGCCGATGTCCGAAACGACGGCATTGTCGAGGCCGGTCATGTGGCGGGCGCCGACGATGCTGGCGGCTGGACCGGAGAGAATCGTCTCGATCGGCCGCTGGCGGGCGAAGGAAGCCGAGACGAGCGCGCCGTCGCCGCGCACCACCATCAGCGGCGCGGCGATGCCGCGTGCTTCCAGGAAACCTTCCGTCGCCGCAACCAGCCGGTCGATCATGGCGATCAGACGGGCATTGAGGAGCGTGGTCAGCGCGCGGCGCGGCCCGCCAAGCTTGGCAGACAGTTCGTGGCTCGCGGTGACGGGCAGGCCGGTCCTCTCGCGGATCATGTCGCGCACGATAAGCTCGTGCTCGGGATTGCGCGTGGCGAAACAGGCGCACACGGCAAAGCCTGAAACGGTCTCGGCCAGTCCCGGCATCGCCTCCTCGAGCGGGGAAAGATCGAGTTCGGTGGCGTTGCCATGAACATCATGGCCGCCCGGACAGAAGATGACGGGATCGGAGCCGAGCGCCTGGCCAAGGCCGGCGCGGGCAAGCTCGGCCTCGCCGAAGCCGATCATGACAAGTGCGGCCCGTCCGCCCTGCCCTTCGACCAGCGCGTTGGTGGCGAGTGTGGTCGACATGGAGACGAGCTTGATCGAGGCCGGGTCGATGGCGGCGTTCGCCAGCACCGCGTCGACCGCGCCCGAAATGCCCACGGCAAGGTCGTGCCTTGTCGTCAGCGCCTTGGCCTTGGCGAGCACGGTGCCGCCCGACGCGCCGTCGCGCCACAGAGCGGCGTCGGTATAGGTGCCGCCTGTGTCGATACCGAGGAAGACGGGGCCGGGCGTGAGCGGCGAATCGGAACGGAGCGGGTTGGGGGCGTGCATATCGAGAGCCTGATCGGAAAGCATTGCTTTATCGCAATAGCGTCGTGCCACAAGGGTGGAGCGATGGTCCAGCCTTGTAGCACCGAGGGTTGCAACGCCCCCAACCGATGCAATACGAAAAGACGGGAGAACCGATCATGACAAATATTCAAGACAGGGCGCCCGGCGCGCCGGGCATCTCGGCACGCTGGACGTCGAGCGCCAAGAGCGGGGTCGGGACGGCGCTGTCGCCGGCCTGCGAGGTCTGGTTCACCGTCAGCCACGGCATCCTCAACGAGGTCTATTATCCGCGTGTGGATATGGCCTGCACGCGCGACCTCGGGCTGATCGTCACCGGCGCAAACGGCATGTTTTCCGAGGAAAAGCGCGATACGGAGCATTGGATCGAGCCTTTGGAAGACGGGGTTCCTGCCTATCGGCTCGTCAATACCGCCCGCAACGGAAGCTACCGGATCGAGAAGCGTATCGTGGTCGACCCGGTGCGGCCGGCCTTGCTCCAGGAGACGACATTCACTCCGCAAGCCGGCACATTGCAGGACTATCGCGTCTATGCGCTTTTGGCGCCGCACCTCGTCAATGCCGGCATGCACAACACCGGCTGGATCGGGGATTACAAGGGCACACGCATGCTGTTTGCCTCAGGCAGCGACGGAATGTCGCTGGCGCTTGCCTCTTCAGCGCCATGGCAGGCGTGCTCGGCCGGCTATGTCGGCGTCTCCGACGGCTGGCAGCAGCTCAAGCATGGCGGGCGGCTGGAACCCGAATACCGCCGCGCGGAAAACGGCAATGTGGCGCTGACCGGCGAAATCGGGTTCTCCACCGAAAATGACGGCAAGACGCTCCTTGTGCTCGGCTTCGGCCCTTCGCCCGAAGAGGCCGGCTACAACGCGCTCGCCTCGCTTCAGGCGGGCTTCGAGGCCTCCGCCGAACCTTATGTGAAAAGCTGGCGGGGCTGGCAGGGCGGCCTGCTTGCGCTTGACCGGAAGGGCGACCGCAAGGGCGAGGACGGCCCGGACAGCTACCGGGTCAGCACGGCCGTTCTCGCCGCGCACCGGCCGCTCGGCTTTCCCGGCCCCGCGGTTGCGAGTCTTTCCATCCCATGGGGCTTCTCGAAGGGCGACGAGGACCTCGGCGGCTATCATCTGGTGTGGCCGCGCGACCTGGTGGAGACGGCGGGCGGCTTCCTCGCCGCCGGCGCGGCGGACGACGCGCTGGCGATCCTGTCCTACCTGCGCACGATCCAGGAGGCGGACGGCCATTGGCCGCAGAACGCCTGGCTCGACGGGACCGCCTATTGGGGCGGCATCCAGATGGACGAGACGGCGCTGCCGATCCTGCTGGTCGACGCGCTCTACCGCGAAGGCCATCTGACGCAGGAAGCGATCGAGGGCTTTGCGGAGATGATCCTGAACGCTGCGACCTTTATCCTCAGGAACGGCCCGGTGACGGGGCAGGATCGCTGGGAAGAGGACGCGGGCTACACCCCCTTTACGCTGGCGGCGGAGATCGCCGGCCTTCTGGCGGCGGCGGATCTGCTCGAACGCTGCGGCCGGGCCGAAGCCGCGCCGTTCGCGCGCGAAACCGCCGATTGCTGGAACGAGCAGATCGAGCGCTGGCTCTATGCAACCGGCACGCAGACATGCTCGGATTTCGGGGTAGACGGCTATTACGTCCGCGTCAGCGCGCCGGATACGGCAGACGCGGCAAGCCCGAAAGACGGCTTCGTGCCGATCAAGAACCGTCCGCCCGCCGATACGCAACGGGCGGAATGGCAGATCGTCAGCCCCGACGCGTTGGCGCTGGTGCGTTTCGGCCTGCGCGCCGCCGACGATCCGCGCATGGTCGATACCGTCAAAATCATCGACGCCACCCTGCGCCGCGACCTGCCGCAGGGGCCGCTCTGGCGCCGCTACAACGAGGACGGCTATGGCGAGCACGAGGACGGTTCGCCCTTCGACGGCACCGGCGTCGGGCGTTCATGGCCGCTGCTTGCCGGCGAGCGTGCGCATTACGAACTGGCGGCCGGGCGCAAGGACACCGCGCAGAAGCTTCTGGCGACCATGGAAGCCTCTTCGGGTCCCGGCGGGCTGATGCCGGAGCAGATCTGGGACGGGCCGGACATGCCCGGGCGCGAGCTTTTCCACGGCAAACCCGCCGGCAGCGCCATGCCGCTGGTGTGGGCGCATGCCGAGCACATCAAGCTCCTGCGCTCGCTCCGCGACGGAGCCGTATTCGACATGCCGCCGCATGCGAGGAAGCGCTATATCGACAAGAAAACCGCGTCGCCCTATCGGTCGTGGCGTTTCAATAACAAGATCCGCTCCATGCCTGCCGGCAGGAAGCTGCGCATCGAAGCGCTGGCGCCGGCTCGAATCCATTGGAGCCTCGACGGCTGGACTACGGTCAACGACACCGAGACGACGGCGAACATCTTCGGCATTCATGTCGCCGACCTGCCCGTCGACATGGTGAAGGCGGGGGCCGCGATTGACTTTACCTTCTTCTGGTCCGAAGCCGGGCATTGGGAGAATCTCGATTTTTCCGTCCGCATCGAACCGGCTTCCTGACGGCGCGACGGACGGGCGTTCGAGCGGAGATCAGATACGATGAGCGACGGAGAAACCAGGCGGGCAGATGATAAGCCGGTCGTCGTGGTGATGGGGGTCAGCGGCTGCGGCAAGACCTTCGTCGGCGAAAAGCTGGCCGGGGCCATCGGCGCCGATTTCCTCGAAGGCGACAGCTTTCATCCGCCGGAGAACATCGCGCTTATGTCGAGCGGCCATCCGCTCGACGACGCGCACCGGGCCGGATGGCTCGATGCGATCGGCAAACGGCTGGCGGAAATCGCGGAGGAAGGCGACAGCGCCGTCGCCGCCTGTTCGGCGCTCAAGCGTATCTATCGCGACCGGCTGAGAAGCCATTGCCCGCGCGTCGTCTTCGCGCATCTCGCCATCGACAAGGAGACGGCGCGGGCTCGCATCTCCGGCCGCAAAGGCCATTTCATGCCGGCCAGCCTGGTCGACAGCCAGTTCGCCGATCTGCAGCCGCTCGAACCCGATGAGGCCGGCGTCACGCTCGACGGGACGGCGGATGTTTCGCTTCTGGTCCCGGCGGCGAGGAAGTATCTCGAACAGGGCAGGGATAAAAGCGCGGGAGCCTGACTACTCCTCTTCTTCCTCGGCTACCTGCTGCGCGGACAGGAAATTGCCGAGATGCTCCAGGCCGTCGAAATGGTCGCAGAAAACCTTGACCACGACGAGCAGCGGCACGGCGATCAGCGAACCGATCGGACCCCATAGCCATGTCCAGAAGGCGAGCGCGATGAAGACCGAAACGGAATTCAGTTCCAGCCGCCGACCGATGATCAACGGGGTGAGGAACTGGCCCTCCAGCACGGTGCAGGCGAAGTAGAAGAGCGGCGCAAGCAGCGCGTAGCCGAAGGACTGGAAAGTCACCAGCGAGATAACGCCGACAATGACGATGCCGGTCAGCGCGCCGATATAGGGCAGGAAGTTCAGAAGTGCGGCCGCCACCCCCCAGACGAGCGGGTTGGGCATGCCGATCGCCCAGAGGCCGAGCCCGATGAGAAGGCCAAGCCCGCAATTGATCAGCGCGATGGTCAGGAGGTAACGGGAAATCTCCCGTTCGACGTCATAGACCACCCTGAGCGCCCGTTTCTTGTCGCTCATCAGCGGGAAGGACTGAACGATCTTCTCATAGAAGAGCGTTCCCGAGGCGAGCAGGAAAAGCGCCAGGATGAGCGTGATCGCGGCTGTCGTTCCGAGCGAAGCCAGATTGTTCGCCGCGCGGGTGAGAACGCCAGGCTGTTCCACCACGACATGCTGTACGCCCGGCGCCTCGGCTGAACTGGCGACGCCATCCACCTGCTTGGAAGCTTCCAGTACGCGGTCGAGCGGCGCCCGGATGTCGGCCAGCCGCTGACGCAGTTCGGACCCGATCCGCGGCGCATCGTTGAAGAGGGAGACGACCGGACCGCTGATCATGTAGCCCAAAAGCGCGATGCCGATGCCGAAGCCGATCACCAGAAGGGTCGCGGAGAGCGGCGAGGGAACCCCGCGCTTGCGCAGGAAGCGGACGATCGGCGTCAACGTGAATGTCAGCAGGAACGCCAGGAACACCGGCATGAAGAAATCTTTGGCGAAGTAGAGCGAACAGACGGCCATGATGAAGAAAATCCCCATCAGCATTACCGGCACCAGCCGGCTGGAATTTTCGCCGGAAGGCTCAGCGGCGCCGGCCGCCTTCACCTCCACAATTTCGGCAGACGCCTTCTTTTCGACGGCCATCGGTTGACTTCCCCTCTCCGGACACCGGCCCTGATAGCCTGGCGCTTTTCAACGCGCGATCCCGACGGCCGGTTCCGATACGAAGAGCGTGTTTCGACTATTCGCTTTCGCCGTCGAGTACGGGGATCGCGACGCCCGCCATTTCGGCGGCCGTCAGCCGTGCAGCGCCGGCACGCGCGATGCGCAGCATCAGCGCCTTGCGGGTCGCGCCCGGCATGCGGTGCTCCGGCGCATCGCGCAAGATCTCGGCGCCGTAGCCGTCCGAGACGATGAAGCCGCATTCCTCGGGAAATATCCCGGCGGGCACGTCGGGATGGGTGGCAAAGAAGAACCGGTCGGAATGGAACCGGTATTCCGGCCATTTGCGATCGACCCGGAAATCCTCGACCGAGGATTTGATCTCGATGATCCAGATGTCGCCCTTGCGCGTCATGGCGACGAGATCGGCGCGGCGGCCCGACGCCAGCGACAGTTCCGGCAGCACATGCGCCCCCATCTGGAGAAGCAGGCGCTGGACGCCGCGACGGATGACCATGGCGCGCCCGGACTGGCGACCGTCGACGAGGGGATTGAGAGAGAAAGGCGAAACAATGGGCATGGCGGCACTATGCCACCGGATGTTCATGTTTTGAACCCCTATAGGCCGGTAACTTTTCCCTATTCCGCCGAAAACCGACCCAGCCTTTGCGGTGCTCTTGCGCCCTTCACGGAACCAACCTCCGGCTGCTTCATTCTCCTCCACGCCAATTCCGGCGCGAGGAAGATTGCCATGAAGACGCTGGCCGACATTTTCGAGCACACGCTTGAAGACATCTACTATGCCGAAAACGCGATCACGAAAGCGCTGCCGAAAGTGGCCAGGGCGGCGCATGACGCGAAACTGAAAAAGGCCGCCGAGGACCATCTCGAGGAGACCAAGGGGCAGATCAAGAAACTGGAGCAGGTCTTCAAGTCTATCGGCAAGAAGGCTTCCGGCGAAAAATGCGATGCCATCGAGGGGCTCATCAAGGAAGCGGACGGCCTGATGGAGGAAGCTTCCGGTACGGCGCTCGATGCCGGCCTGCTCGCTGCCTGTCAGGCCGTCGAGCATTACGAGATCGCCCGATACGGATCGCTGCGCGAGTGGGCGAAAGACCTCGGTCATAACGAGGCTCACAAGCTCTTGAGCGAGATACTCGACCAGGAGAAGGCGACCAACAACAAGCTGACTAATCTGGCGGTGACGTCGATCAACAAGTCTTCCGCCGCCGCCAAAGCGGCGTAGGAATATCGACAGGACGCCTCACCGGCGCGCTGGAAACCGGAGATCAGCCGCCGGCATGCTTGAGAGTCAGGTGGCGAGGTCAGCCAGCAGCAAGCCTCGCCTGTGGATGGCCGATCGGCCTCGCAATATGCGGCATCCATGCTACTCTCGAGCGATCGGAGGTTGCCATGATCACCGGACCGCTGTGCAGGGCAGGACGCGCCCTTGTCGAGATAAGCCGACCCAAGCTTGCCGCCAATTCGCAGGTGGACGCGCGCACGATAGAACTGTTCGAGCGCGGCATCAGCGTTCCCGACGACGCTACCATCGACGCGCTTCAATCGACATTGGAAACGCTCGGCGCCATGTTCATTCCGGAAAAGGGATCGCTTGGAGCCGGCGTTCGGCTGAAATTCAACCGTTCCATCACCGAGAGAATCGGAACGCTCGAGAACGAGGGCGGCATGTCCGCCAAGGACGACGTTCCGTGAGTCACGCCAGCGGCGCCTGACGGCAGATCATCCGGCCGCCGAACGGGCCTTGTGGGGCTCTCCGCCCGCGATATCGTCGAGGATCGGGCAATCCGGCCGATCGTCGCCATGGCAGGCATGGATCAGCTTTTGCAGAGTGGCGCGCATCTGCTCCAGTTCGCGCAGTTTCTCGCCGATCGCCTCGACATGGGCGGAGGCGATCTCGCGCACGTCATGGCTGGCGCGCGAGCGGTCCTCGTAAAGCGCCATCAACTGCCGGCAATCGGGGATCGAAAAGCCGAGCCCGCGCGCCCGGCGCAGGAAGGCCAGCTTGTGGATGTCGCTCGCCGAATAGTCGCGATAGCCGTTTTCCGCGCGCGCCGGCCGAATCAAGCCGATATCCTCGTAATAGCGGATAGTCTTGGCCGGCAGGCCGGACCGGTTCGCCGCTTCACCTACGTTCATCGACTTCCCCTTGTGGTTGTCCTGCCAAAACAGCTTCGCAAGTGTGGCGCAAATACAATAACCGCCGAAGGAAAGCGGCTGCCCGAGCCTGTCAGGGAGATATGTGCTTGGCAAAGGTTTGCAACGCCCCCTAGAAAGACGGCGAAATTGCGGCTGGGAGCTAGCACAGCGGATGAAGATGAAGTCGATTTTGACCCTGGCGGCGCTTATGCTTACGGCAGCGCTGTCGGGATGCGTAAGCGTCGGCCCGTTGTTCACGGATTCCTATGGCTCGAAAATGGACGCCGGATACCAGCTGCCGGCCATTCCCATCTACAAGGTGCCCGAACAGTATCGCCGCCGGGAAGTTTCCTTCCCCACGGGCGAGGAACCCGGCACGATCATCGTCGATACGAAGGGCCACCACCTCTATTTCGTCGAGGGTGGCGGCAAGGCGATGCGGTACGGCATCGGTGTCGGTCGGGAAGGCTTCGAGTGGAAAGGCACGACGCGCGTCGCCATGAAGCGCGAATGGCCGACCTGGACGCCGCCTTCGGCGATGATCAAGCGCCAGCCTGAACTGGCGAAATACCGCGAAGGCATGGATCCCGGCCTCAGGAACCCGCTCGGCGCGCGGGCGCTCTATCTCTTCACCAAGCATGGCGACACGGGCTATCGCCTGCACGGCTCGCCGGAATGGTGGACGATCGGCAAGAACTCGTCGTCGGGCTGCATCCGGCTGATGAACCAGGACATCATCGACCTCTACGATCGCGCCCAGGTCGGCGCCAAGGTGATCGTGAAATAGGTCGATCCTGTCGCGAAGGAGGAACCGTCCAGGCAACAGGGACGATCCGACAAAAAACCGGGCCGAAAAGCCCGGTTTTTTGTTGGGTTCCGCTATCGGGGAACGATGGCCTCAGACCACCTGCTCGACCTGCTGCACTTCGGGGATGAAATGGCTGAGCAGGTTCTGGATGCCGTGCTTGAGCGTCGCCGTCGAGGACGGGCAACCCGAGCAGGCGCCCTTCATGTTCAGAAAGACGGTGCCGTTCTCAAAGCCGCGGAAGGTGATATCGCCGCCATCCATGGCGACCGCCGGGCGCACGCGCGTCTCCAGAAGCTCCTTGATCGTCAGGACGATCTCCTCGTCTTCCTTGTCGTAGAATTCCTCGCCCGTCTCGCGGTGCGCGTCGGCATCATGGCTATGCGCCGGCGCCAGCACCGGATCGCCGCCCATGAAATGCTCCATGATGGCGCCGAGCACGGCCGGCTTCAAATGTTGCCACTCCGCTCCCTCGACGGTGACGGCGATGAAATCGTAGCCGAAGAAGACGCCGCTGACGCCGGGCACGGCGAAAAGCCGCCCGGCAAGCGGAGAGGCCGCATCAGCCGCATCGGCATCGCGGAAATCAGCCGTGCCCTCGGCCATGACGACCTTGCCGGGCAGGAATTTCAGTGTCGCCGGATTGGGCGTGGATTCTGTCTGGATGAACATTTCGCGCGATCCCTTCGGGGGAAACCCTGTGTGCTGCTAAAATAGGCCCCTGACGGCCGATCTACAAGTTCGATCGATCCGCTCAGGCAAGGCTCTCTATGTCCTCGTCCGAGAGATCCTGGGGCACGACGGTGACGGGAACCGGGAACGCCGCCGTCTTGCCCGCGATCGAGGTAACGAGCGGGCCGGGGCCCTCCTTCGAGGAACCGGCCGCGAGCACCAGGATGGAGATGTCCTGGTCCTCCTCGATGAGCTTGGTGATCTCTTCGGTCGGCGCGCCTTCGCGCACCTCCAGTTCCGGCTCGATCCCGAGCTTTTCACGGACCTTGGAGGCGAATTTGTCGAGCGCGGCCTTGGCGGCGGCGACAGCCTCCTCGCGCATGATCTGCTCGACGCCGAGCCATTGCTTGAAGTCGCCGGCGTCGACCACGAAGAGCAGCACAAGCCCGCCGCCCGTCGCCTTCACGCGATAGGCGGCATAAGCCACCGCGCGCTCGCATTCGGGCGTCTCGTCGACGACGGCCAGGAACTTGCGGCGGTGACCCGCCTCGTGACTCAGGCGTTTGGAAACCATGAAGCATCCCTCGTTGCAGACGGCGCGACCCACCGCCCGCAATTTCCCGAAGCTAGCGAGCCGACAGGCGCCGCGTCAATCATCGAGAAGCCCGACGATGCGCCGCACCGCCTTCATCGTCGCCTCGGCCAGCACACGCGCCCGCTCGCCGCCATCCTTGAGGACACTGTCGATATGGGCCGGATCGGCCATCAGGCGGCGCATCTCCGAGGCAAGCGGGGCGAGTTTATCGACCGCGAGGTCGGCCAGCGCCGGCTTGAAGGCCGAAAACTGCCGGCCGGCGAATTCGGCGACGATTTTCTCCTTGGTCGTGTCGGCCAGCGCGGCATAGATGCCGACGAGGTTTTCCGCTTCGGGCCGGTCCTTCAGCCCGGCGACCTCCGAAGGCAGCGCCTCGGGATCGGTCTTCGCCTTCTTGATCTTCTTGGCGATCGTGTCGGCGTCATCGGTCAAATTGATGCGCGAGAGATCGGACGGGTCCGACTTCGACATCTTCTTCGACCCGTCGCGCAAGCTCATGACGCGGGTGGCGACACCCCCGATCAGCGGCTCGGTCAGCGGGAAGAAGCCGCTCACCTTCTCCTCGCCCATCGCCATCTCGACACCGACGCCGAGTTCGGCGATGCGTGCCGAGAAATCATTGTTGAATTTCTGGGCGATGTCGCGCGTCAGTTCCAGATGCTGCTTCTGGTCGTCGCCGACCGGCACGTGGGTTGCGCGGTAGACGAGGATGTCGGCGGCCATCAGGTCGGGATAGGTGAACAGCCCTACGGAAGCGTTCTCGCGGTCCTTGCCGGCCTTTTCCTTGAACTGCGTCATGCGGTTCAGCCAGCCCATGCGCGCCACGCAGTTGAAGACCCAGGTTAGCTCTGCGTGCTGCATGACCCGAGCCTGGTTGAAGACGATATGCTTCTTCGGGTCGATGCCGGCCGCCAGGTAAGCGGCTGCGATGGCGCGCGTCTGGTCGGGAAGATCCTCGTGGACCAGCGTCGCCGTCAGCGAATGCATGTCGACCACGCAATAGATGCAGTTATGGCTTTCCTGCAGGGCGACGAATTTGCGGATGGCGCCGAGATAGTTGCCGAGATGGAGGTTGCCGGTCGGCTGGACGCCGGAAAAGACAAGGGGCTTGAAGGACATCTGTTCTTCCTCGTGGCTTGTGGAGGGCCGTTTCGCGCGCGGCGAAATTCCTGGACGGGCGCTTATGGATCATGGCGAAGGGGACGGCAAGAGAATTTGACGCCGTATAGCGGGGATCCTGACAGCCCCTTTTTCGTGCTAAGTTCCGGAACCTTTCACCGACGCGGTCATCCAATAGCGCGTCAGGAGGCTGTCATGGCAAAAGTTGCGAACGCCGCGTCGGCGGGCATAGCCCTGCGTGCCGACATGGCGCTGGTGGAGCGCGCGAGGGCACGCGAGGCGGGCGCCTGCCGCCTGCTCATCAAGACCTATAACCAGAGGCTTTACCGGCTCGCCCGCAGCATCGTGCGCAGCGACGGCGAAGCGGAGGACGTGCTCCAGGAGGCCTATATGCGGGCCTTCACGCATCTCGACGGGTTTCGCGGTGATTCCGCGCTGGCGACATGGCTTTCGCGCATCGTCATCAACGAAGCGCTCGGGCGAATGCGCAAGCGGCGCCGGACGGCGGCTGTCGAAGCCCCCGAAAGCTATGGCGAGAACCGCGCTGGCGGGGCGAGCATCATCCCCTTTCCTCTCGGCTCGAGCGAGGCCGACCCGGAGCGTACGATGGCACAAAGGCAGATTCTTCACCTGGTCGAGCGGGCAACGGACGATCTGCCCGACATCTATCGCACCGTGTTCGTCGCCCGCGTGATCGAGGGACTGAGCATGGAGGAGACGGCGGAACTCCTCGGCATCAAGCCGGAAACGGTGAAGACAAGGCTCTTCCGCGCCCGCCGTCTCGTGCGCGAGCAGATAGAAAAGGAAGTCGGCCCGGTGTTGATGGATGCGTTTCCCTTCGCCGGCCGCCGCTGCGAGCGGTTGACGAAAGCCGTCATGCTGCGCCTCGGCTTCGCGGATTGATTTTCCGGGAACCTTTCCCGCCGGCCAGCATCAGATAGGCGTTACCAACCACATAGCCGTGGCCCGGCCACGGAAGGAGAAAAACCATGGCCATTCGATTGACCTCGGTGCTAGCCGCATCGTGCCTTTTCCTGGCAAGCCTGCCGGCATTCGCCGCCGACAAGCCCACCGATCCGCAGATCGCCCATATCGCCTACACCGCCGGCGTAATCGACATTGATGCGGCCAAGCAGGCCCTCAAGAAAGCGCACAACAAGGACGTCAAGGCGTTCGCCGAGGACATGCTGCGCGACCACAAGGCCGTCAACGATCAGGCGCTGGCGCTGGTCAAGAAGCTCAAGGTGACGCCGGAGGACAACGCCACCAGCGAGGCGCTGACCAAGGCGGCGAAGGCCGAACACGCCAAGCTCGCCAAGCTTAGCGGCGCGGCCTTCGACAAGGCTTATGTCGCCAACGAGGTCGCCTACCACAAGCAGGTCAACGGCGCCCTGAAGGATCTCCTGATCCCGTCGGCCACCAACCCGGAACTGAAGGATTTGCTCGAAACCGGCCTGAAGATATTCCAGGGCCATGAGGAACATGCCGAACATGTCCAGTCCGAGCTCAAATAAGGTCCGGGCGCGGGCGCCGCGCCTGGCTTCCGCGCTCCTCATCGCGCTTGCGCTCGGTGCGATGATCGTCCCGGCGCAGGCCGAGACGATCACGGTGACGATCGAGAAGCTCGTCTTTTCGCCGGCGGACATAAAGGCGAAGGTCGGCGACACGATCGAATGGGTGAACAAGGATGTGCTTGCCCACACCGCGACCGTGAAGGGCGGCTGGGACGTGATGATCCCGGCGAAGAAATCGGCGAGCCTTGTGCTCAAGAAGGCGGGCGCGGTCGAGTATTACTGCCGCTTCCACCCCAACATGAAGGGGAACATCACGGTTTCTCCGTGACGTGCCGCCGCATCACTCGGCGGGCTTGCGGCCACGCTCCATGTTGCGGCGGATCATTCCGAATTCGGCACCGCCTATGGCAAAGGCGGTGCCGAAATAGATCACCATCCCCGCCACAATCAGCATCGCCAGCGCCGAGGCCTGTATCAGGAGCGGCGATTGCGGCGTCAGCCATGACGCCATTGCCTTTACACCGAAATGAAGCGCGACAGCCATGATAGCCGTCGCCACGACGAGGCGCGGCACGCGCCGGACGAGCCCGTCGTCGCGCCCCCAATGGCCGCGCCGGACCAGCGTCACCAAAAGCATCAGCGCGTTCAGCCAGCCGGCGGCAGCCTCCGCCGTGGCGATGCCCGCTTCATGGATGATCGGGAATAACGTCAGCGCCAGAGCCACGTTGACCGCGACGGAGACGGCGGCGAAGCGCATGGGCGTCCTGGTGTCCTCGCGGGCAAAGAAACCGGGCGTGAAGGCCTTGATCATGACGAAGGCCGGCAGGCCGAGCCCGAAAATGGCCAGCGCAGCGGCGACCGAATGGGTGGTGTCGGTCGAGAATGCGCCGCGCTCATAGAGGACACGGACGATCGCATCCGACATGACGAACAGCGCGCCGGCCGCCGGCAAGGTCAGGAACAGCGCGAATTCGACCGAGCGGTTCTGCAAATTCGCCGCCTCGACCATGTGGCCCGACTTCAGCGCGCGGGCCAGTTCCGGCAGGAGCACGACGCCGACCGCGATCCCCACTACGCCGAGCGGAAGCTGGTAGACGCGGTCGGCATATTGCAGGACCGAGATCGCGCCCGGCCTGGAGGAAGCGATTATCTGGCCGATGACGAGGTTGATCTGGGTGATGCCGCCGGTGATGGCGGCCGGCAATGCCAGCGCCAGAAGCCGCCAGACGGCAGGCGTCATGCGCGGCCAGCGCAAACGGATACGAATGCCCGACCGCCGGACCGCGACCGCCACGATCGCAAGCTGGACGACGCCGGCAACGAGCACGCCCCATGCCATGAAATGGCCGGCGGTCCGGCGATCGACGCCGTTGTGGAGCGCATAGGCAAGGACGCCGATCAAGATGATGTTGAGGAAGACGGGAGCGATGGCGGCGGCGAAATATTTGTGCAGCGAATTCAGGATGCCGCTCATCATGGCGGCCAGCGACATGCACATCAGATAGGGGAACATGATGACCGCGAGCGCGGTCGTCAGCGCCATTTTGTCGCCGGAGAAGCCGGGCGCGATGATCGTGCGCGCCAAGACAGGCATGGCGAGTTCCATGAGGATCGTCAGGCCGAGGAGCAGCGTGAAGAGGATGCCGAAGACCTCCTCGGAGAAACGCCGTGCGCCGTCTGGCCCGTTGGCCTCGATCTCCTTGGAGAAGAGCGGCACGAAAGCGGCGTTGAAGGCACCCTCGGCGAAAAGCCGGCGGAAAAGGTTCGGGAAGCGGAACGCCGCGTAGAAGGCGTCCGCCACGGGCCCGGCGCCGAGCACCGCCGCCATCATCGCCTCGCGGGAGAAGCCAAGCAGGCGGCTCGCCATGGTGGCGCCGCCCACGGTCATGAATTTCCTGACGAGGCTTACGGATGACAAGGAAAGGATTCCGCTTGCGGGAGTTCGGGCATGGGCAAGGTGCGTGGGCTCTTCATTCTGCCGCGGCCGTCGCTTTGGCGCCGCGCGCCTGGACGCCGTGCCGAAGCGTTTCGAGAAGAACGGCGCGCACCTTCTCCTGGCGCTCCGGGTTCTCGATCTTCTGGCCGGTCAGGTCGGTCACGTAGAACGTGTCGATGACCTTCTCGCCGAAGGTCGTGATATGGGCGGAAGTGATGTCGAGCGAGAGGTCGGAAAGCGCGCCGGTGATCTCCGAAAGCAGGCCTGGCCGGTCCAGCCCCTCGATCTCGACGACGGAGAAGCGGTTGGAGAGAGCGTTGCGGATATCAACGCGCGGGTCGATACGGAAGGCCCTGGCCCCGCGTTTCGGCTTCGTGCGGCTTTCGATCATGGCGGGAAGCCAGGAACGCCCCGAAAGCACCTCTTCGATCAGTTCGCCGATACGCCGCGCCCGCCGTGCCTCGTCCTCGTCAAGCTCGAATTCGCGCGAGACCAGGATGGAGTCGAGCGCGCGCCCGTCGGAGGTGGTGAATATCTGGGCGTCGACGATGTTCGCTCCCGCCCCGGCGCAGGCGCCCGCAATAACGGAAAGCAGGCGGGGATGGTCGGGTGCAAGCACGGTGATTTCCGTCACCGCCTCGAACTGGTGCAGCTTGACCATGGTTGCGAGCGGCCGCTTCGCCGCATCGGCCTCGCGGATGAATGCCAGATGCCGTTTCTGGTTCTCCAAATCGACCGTGAGGAGATAATTGTCGTAGGGAAGCGCCAGATAATGGGCGCGCTCCGCTTCCGGCCAATCGGTCAGGACGGCCTCCAGTTCGGCGCGCGCTTCCGCCGCCCGCTTGGCGCGCGGCGCTTCGGAAAAGCCCCCGGTCAGGAGCAGTTCGGTTTCGAAATAAAGCGTGCGCAGGAGTTGCCCCTTCCAGCCGTTCCAGACGCCCGGACCAACGCCGCGAATGTCGCAGACGGTGATGACGAGCAGCATCTTCAGCCGCTCGACCGATTGCACGATCGCGGCGAAATCCTCGATCGTCTTGCGGTCGTTCAGGTCACGCGTCTGCGCCGTCATCGACATGGTGAGATGCTGTTCGACCAGCCAGGCGACGGTTGCGGTATCGGCGGCCGACAGCCCCATATGCGGGCAGACGCGGCGGGCGATACGGGCGCCGGCGACGGAATGGTCCTCCGGGCGGCCCTTGGCGATATCGTGGAAGAGAAGCGCCACATAGAGCAGTTCGCGATGCGCCTTGATGTCCCGCATCAGCGAATCCGTCAGCGGGTGCAGTTTCACCCCGCCGCCGTGCTCGATCTCCGACAGGATACCGATGCAGCGAAGCAGATGCTCGTCGACCGTATAATGATGATACATGGAGAACTGCATCATTGCGACGATCTTGCCGAAATCCGGGATAAGCCTGCCGAGCAGGCCGGCCTCGTTCATTCGCCGCAGATTGAGTTCGGGATTCCGTTCCGATGTCAGGACATCGATGAACAGGCGGTTGGCTTCCGCGTCGCGCCTAAGATCGCGCGTGACGAGGCTAAGCGAGCGGGTGACGAGTTGCATGGCGTCGGGGTGGAACTCGAGCCCGTGCCGGTCCGCCAGCCAGAACAGCCGCAGGAGATTGACGGGATCGCGCTCGAACACATCATCGTCGACGATGTTGATGCGGTGGTTGTCGCTTATGAAATCGCTGGTGCCTGCGATCTTGCGCCTGCGGCGCGAGAAGGTGAGGAAAAGCCGGTTGAAGCCCGGCACCTGCTTGGCCTGTTCCTCCTCCAGCGCCGCGCAGAAGATGCGGGTCAGGTCGCCGACATCCTTGGCGACGAGGAAATAGTGCTTCATGAAGCGCTCGACTGCGGAAAGGCCGGGGTGGCTCGTATAGCCGAGACGCTCGGCGATATCGCGCTGGATGTCGAAATGAAGCCGCTCCTCGGCGCGTCCGGTCAGAAAGTGCATGTGGCAGCGCACGGCCCACAGGAAACCGTCAGCCTTTTTGAACGTAAGGAACTCCTGGCGTGTAAAGACGCCCTTGCCGACCAGATCCTTTCCGTCGCGCACGCGGTAATAGTATTTGGCGATCCAGAAAAGCGTGTGGAGGTCGCGAAGGCCGCCCTTGCCGTCCTTGACGTTGGGCTCGACGAGGTAGCGCGATTCGCCGGCCTTGTGATGGCGTGCGTCACGCTCGGCGAGCTTGGCCTGGACATATTCCGGCCCGGTGTCCTCGACGACCTCGCGGTCGAAGCGACGCAAGAGATCGTCATAGAGCGGCTTCGCGCCCCAGATGAAGCGCGCCTCCAGCACCGCCGTCGCAATCGTCACGTCGGAGCGGGCGAGCCGCACGCACTCATCGATGTTGCGGGTGGCGTGGCCGACCTTGAGGCCCATGTCCCACAGCACGTAGAGCATATATTCGACCACCTGTTCGCCCCACGGCGTCTGCTTGTAGGGCAGCAGGAACAAGAGGTCGATGTCGGAGCCGGGCGCCAGCGTACCGCGGCCATAGCCGCCGACCGCGACCACTGCCATGCGCTCGGCGGCCGATGGATTGCTCGAACGGTAGACATGGCCCGAGGCGAAATCGTAGAGCGCGCGGACGATCTCATCCATCAAGTGCGACAGCCGCATGGCGCAGGCCGTCCCGCCCCTGTCGGCGAGCAGCCATTCCTCGGCTTGGCGGCGGCCGCTGGCAAGCCTCTCCTTCATGAGGCCGGCGACCGCCTGCCTGAGCCGCAGATCCGGCGTGGAGCCGCCGGCCGTCTTTTCCGCAAGCGCGGCCAGGTCACTGCGAAGCGCCTTGCCGTCGATCAGTTCCTCGAGCTTCAGGGCAATTTTCGCCATGTCCGCTTCGGCATGTCCTTTTCGGGCGCGGTCTATAGCGCGAAAAGATGGCGATGGATACGGGCCGGGCCAAGGGTCGACAGGGCCTGTCCGGCTATTTGTCGGCCGTCAGACCCTTCAGCCGGTAGATCGCATCCAGCGCCTCGCGCGGCGTCATCTCGTCGGGATGGATCGCGGCAAGTGCGGCCGCAAACGCATCATCGGGTTTCGGTTTCGGCGGTTCGCGGCGGACCGCCACGGAGAAAAGCGGCAGATCGTCCACCAGCCGCTCCGCTTCGCCCGAAGTCTCGCCGGCCTCGAGCTGACGCAGCACCTCCCGCGCCCGCTCGACCACAGCCTCGGGAAGGCCGGCAAGCCTTGCCACCTGAACGCCATAGGATCGGTCGGCAGCGCCGCGCGCGACCTCGTGCAGGAAGACCACGTCGCCTTCCCATTCCTTGACGCGCATGGTGACGTTGGCAAGGCGCGGCAGCTTTTCGGCGAGCGCCGTCATCTCGTGGAAATGCGTGGCGAAGATTGCGCGGCAGCCATTCTTCTCGTGCAGATACTCCACCGCCGCCCAGGCAATGGAAAGGCCGTCGAATGTGGCGGTGCCACGGCCGATCTCGTCGAGGATGACCAGCGCTCGCTCGCCGGCCTGGTTGAGGATCGCCGCCGTCTCGACCATCTCCACCATGAAGGTGGAGCGGCCGCGCGCTAGGTCGTCGGAGGCGCCGACACGCGAAAAGAGGCGGTCGACGACGCCGATATGGGCGCGTTTCGCCGGGACGAAGGAGCCAGCCTGCGCCAGGATGGCGATCAGCGCGTTCTGGCGCAGGAAAGTCGACTTGCCGCCCATATTGGGGCCGGTCAGGAGCCAGATCGCGCCAAGCTTGTCGCCTTCGGCCGGCGAAAGGTCGCAATCATTGGCAACGAAGGGATCGCCCGCCTGCCGGCGCAGCGCCTGCTCGACCACCGGATGGCGGCCGCCGTCGATCTCGAAGGCGAGGCTGTCGTCCACCTGCGGCCGGCAATAATCCCCGCTTTCGGCAAGCGTCGCCAGCGCCGCCGAAACGTCGATGACGGCGAGCGCCCCGGCCCCGGCGCGGATTGCCTCGGCATGAGCCACCGCCTCGCCGAGGAGCGCGTCGAAGACGGAAAGCTCGATCGACAGCGCGCGGTCGGCGGCGTTGGCGATCTTCGTTTCCAGATCGGCCAGTTCGGTGGTGGTGAAGCGCATGGCGCTTGCCATGGTCTGGCGGTGGATGAAGCGGGCGCGCGCCGCGTCCGACCCCGTCATCGGCTCCTTATGGTTGGCGGTCACCTCGATATAGTAGCCGAGCACGTTGTTGTGCCGGATCTTGAGCGAGCGGATGCCGGTCTCTTCCGCCAGGTCACGCTCCATGCCAGCGATGACGCGCCGCGACCGGTCGCGCAGAGCCCGCATCTCGTCCAGTTCGGCGCTATAGCCCGGACGCACCAGTCCGCCGTCGCGCTTCAACAGCGGCAAATCGTCGGCAAGTGCCGCCGCCAGATGTTCGGCGAAGCTCCATGGCAGCGCGGAAACCGCCGCGCGGGCGGCTTCCAGTTCGGCCGGCAGCGCCTCACGGCCCGTGAGTTCGCCGATATCGCGTGCAGATCCCAGCCCCGCCGCGAGCGCGCCCAGATCGCGCGGGCCACCCCGGTTCAAGGCCAGCCGGGAAAGCGCGCGCAGCATGTCAGGCGCGCCCTTCAGGAGTTCGCGCATCCCTTCGCGAAGGCGGGGTTCGGCGAGCAGGAAGGAGACCGAATCGAGCCGCGCGCCGATCGCTCCGGGATCGGTCAACGGCGACATAAGCCGCTCCGTGAGCAGCCGCGCGCCGGCGCCGGTGACTGTCCGGTCCACCGCTTTCAACAGGCTGCCGTCGCGGCTGCCCGACAGCGTGCGCGTAAGTTCCAGACTGGCGCGCGTCGCCGGATCGATGAAGAGGGAGGCGCCAGACGCCTCGCGTTCCGGCCGCGTCAGGGGCGGACGCTCGGCCTTCTGTGTCTTCTCCACATAGGCGATGGCGCCGGAAATGGCCGACAGTTCCGCCCGCGAAAACTGGCCGAGCCCATCCAGCGTGGCGATGCCGAAGAAGCGTGAAATGCGGTCGGCGGCGGCGGAAGAATCAAACAGGATCGCCGGCTGCGGGCTGACGATGCGACCAAGCATATCGAAGACAGGCCGCAACGCCTCGTCGTGGAATACCGGCTCGGCGACGATCAGTTCGCGCGGATCGATCCGCAATATATCGGTCAGGAGACGAGCCGGCGCGGTCTCCGTCACGCGGAACGTGCCGGTCGATATGTCTATCCAAGAAAGCGCGAGTGTGCCTTCCCCCTTCACCCGGCCGAGCGCCATCAGGTAGTTGGTCTCGGTGGCGGCGAGCAGCTTTTCCTCGGTGATCGTACCGGGCGTGACCAGGCGGATCACGTCGCGGCGGACCACGGATTTCGAGCCGCGCTTCTTCGCCTCGGCCGGGTCTTCCATCTGCTCGCAGACGGCGACACGGTGGCCGAACGCTATCAGCTTTTGCAGATAATCGTCGGCCGCGTGGACGGGGACGCCACACATCGGGATATCGTGGCCCTGATGCTTGCCGCGCTTGGTCAGCGCAATGCCGAGCGCGCGCGAGGCTACTTCCGCGTCCTCGAAGAACATCTCGTAGAAATCGCCCATCCGGTAGAAAAGCAGCGAATCGGGATTGGCCGACTTGATCTCGATATATTGCTCCATCATCGGGGTTATCCCGCCAGCGGCGGGCGTGGCCTGCCCGGCGCTGTCAGGCGCCGGCGTCCCCGCAAAAGCGGCTTTGTCGATGGATGTGACGTCGTTCAAGGCGAAACTGCTTTTTGGTCCTGTGCGCTAATCCTGCTTGGCGATTCCGCCCTGCAAAGTGTAGCCTTAACAGTCGTGCTCCACAAAGAAGAGCATGTATTCGGGAGAGAATGTTGGATTCCATGGCTTCGAAGGGCAAATCGGACAATCCCAGACCATCGGTCAGCGACCAGGAGGCGTTGGATTTCCACTCTTCCGGCCGGCCGGGCAAGCTGGAGATCAACCCGACCAAACCGATGGCGACGCAGCGCGACCTGTCGCTCGCCTATTCGCCCGGCGTCGCCGTTCCGGTCCGCGCGATCGCCGAGGATCCGAGCCGCGCCTTCGACTATACGAGCCGAGGCAATCTCGTCGCCGTCATCACGAACGGCACGGCGATCCTCGGGCTCGGCAATCTCGGCGCGCTCGCCTCCAAGCCGGTCATGGAAGGCAAGGCGGTGCTGTTCAAGCGCTTTGCCGATGTGGATTCGATCGATCTGGAAGTTGATACGGAAGACGCCGACGAATTCATCAATTGCGTGCGCTATCTCGGCCCCTCCTTCGGCGGCATCAATCTGGAAGACATCAAGGCCCCCGAATGCTTCATCATCGAGCAGCGGCTGCGCGAGTTGCTCGATATCCCGGTCTTCCACGACGACCAGCACGGCACCGCGATCATCGCGGCGGCAGGCCTCATCAACGCGCTCGACCTGACCGGCCGCGACATGAAGTCGGCGAAGCTCGTCTGCAACGGGGCGGGCTCGGCCGGCATCGCCTGCGTCGAACTTCTGAAAGCCATGGGCTTTTCGCCGGAAAACGTCATTTTGTGCGACACCAAGGGCGTCGTCTATCAGGGCCGCGCCGAGGGCATGAACCAGTGGAAATCGGCGCATGCGGCCAAGACCAAGGCGCGCAGCCTCGCCGAGGCGATGGAAGGCGCCGACATCTTCTTCGGCCTCTCCGCCAAGGGCGCGCTGACCCGCGCCATGGTGGAATCGATGGCCAAGCAGCCGATCATCTTCGCCATGGCCAATCCCGACCCCGAGATCACGCCGGAGGAGGTGGCGGACATCCGTACCGACGCCATCATGGCGACCGGCCGCTCGGACTACCCAAACCAGGTCAACAACGTGCTTGGCTTCCCCTATATTTTCCGCGGCGCGCTCGACGTGCGTGCAACCACGATCAATGACGACATGAAGATGGCGGCCGCGCACGCGCTCGCCGACCTGGCGCGCGCCGACGTGCCCGACGACGTCGCCGCCGCCTATCAGGGCGCACGGCCTAAATACGGACCCAACTACATCATCCCCGTGCCGTTCGATCCAAGGCTCATTTCCGCCATTCCAGTGGCGGTGGCCAAGGCGGCAATGGATTCGGGCGTGGCGCGGCGGCCGATCGTCAATTTCGACAAATACGCGCAGGCGCTTTCGGCAAGGCGCGACCCGATCGCCTCGACCTTGCAGCGCATCTTCGACCGCGTGCGCCGACAGCCGAAGCGCGTCGTCTTCGCCGAGGGCGAGGAAGAGCAGGTGATGCGGGCGGCGATCTCCTACGCCAACCAGAAACTCGGCACGGCGATCCTCGTCGGCCGCGACGACGTCATCCGCGAGAACGCCGCCAATGCCGGCGTCGACCTCGACCGGCCGGGCATCGAGATCATCAACGCGCGGCTCTCGCGCCGCAATGCGGTCTATACCGACCACCTCTACGAACGCATGCAGCGCAAGGGCTTCCTGTTCCGCGACTGCCAGCGGCTGATCAACAACGACCGCAACCATTTCGCCGCCTGCATGGTGGCGCTGGGCGACGCCGACGCGATGGTCTCGGGCCTCACCCGCAACTACTCCACCGTTCTCGACGATGTGCGGCGCGTCATCGACGCCAGGCCCGGCCACCGCGTCATCGGCGTTTCCATCGCGCTTTGCCGCGGACGGACCGTGCTCGTCGCCGACACCGCCGTGCATGACATGCCGAATGCCGAGGAGATCGCCGACATCGCCGAGGAGGCGGCCGGCTTCGCGCGGCGGATGGGCTATGAGCCCCGTGTGGCGATGCTCGCCCACTCCACCTTCGGCCACCCGGAGAGCGAGCGGTCCGAGCGCATACAGGAAGCGGTGAAGCTGCTCGACAAGAGGCGTGTCGATTTCGAGTATGACGGCGAGATGGCGGCCGATGTGGCGCTGAACAGCCGGCTGCTCAAGCAATATCCGTTCTGCCGCCTGTCCGGTCCGGCAAACGTGCTGGTCATGCCGGCCTTCCATTCGGCCTCGATTTCGACCAGGATGTTGCAGGAGCTTGGCGGATCAACCGTGATCGGCCCGCTTCTCGTCGGACTGAACAAGCCGGTGGAGATCGTGTCGCTCAACTCCAAGGATTCGGATATCGTCAACATGGCGGCCATCGCCGCCTACAATGCCGGGGTCTGAGCGACCCCGGCCTGATTTGCTTGCCTTTACAGCTTCGGCATCGGCGGCAGTTCTTCCAGCTTGGTGCCGAACCAGCGCTCGTTGATCTTGGAAAGTTCGCCGTTCTTGACGATTTCGTCGATGAACTTGTTGGCATAGTCCGCGAGTGCAGTGTCGGACTTGCGGAACGCCATGCCGTTGGCCTGCGCCTTGAGCGTGATCTTCGGCTCGATCTTCATCTTCGGATAATCCTTGTTCAGTTGCGCAAGGATGGTGTTGGAGGCGCCGAGCGCCTGCACCTGGCCGGAGATGAGCGCCTGCAATGCCGTCGCATCGTCGTCGAAGCGCTTGATGTCGGTTCCCTCAGGCGCGATCTTGGTGATGGCCGTGTCCTGGGTCGAGGCGCGCGCCACGCCGATCGACACGGATTTGAGATCTTCGGGACCCGTTATTTTCAGATCCTTCGGCGCGAGCACGTAGATCGTAAGGGCCGAATAGGGGTTGGAGAACAGGACCTGCTTGGCGCGCGCGGCGGTGATGCCGAAGGTCGCGATCAGGACGTCTATCTTGTTGGTGAGAAGATAGGGGATGCGGTTGGGACCGGTGACCGGCACAAGGTCGAGCTTCACGCCGAGCGATTTCGCCATGAGTGCGGCGACATCCGCGTCATAACCGGCGGGCTGCTGGTTGGCGTCGGTGCCGCCGAAGGGTGGATAGTCGACCAGGACGCCGACGCGCAGCGTTCCGTTCTTCTTGATCTCATCGGGCGTCGCGGCATCGGCCACGGAAATGCCGAAAGCAGCGGTGGCGAGGCCTGCAGCCGCCACCATGCCGAAGCCACGGCGCGTGATTGTCATTGTCATGGACATTTCTCCCTTTTTGTTGGTTTTCGTTTCTACGCGATCGGCGCCTTAACGCCGGGCGACGGAAAGCCTGCGCTCCATCCGCCGGCTCAATACGGAAAGTGGCCAGCAAACGCAGAAATACGCAAGCGCCACGATCCCGAAAATCGTGAACGGGTGAAAGGTGGCGTTGTTCACGATCTGGGCGGCGCGCGTCAATTCGACAAATCCGATGATCGAGGCGAGCGACGTACCCTTGATGAGTTGCACCAGGAAGCCGACCGTCGGCGGAATGGCGATGCGGACGGCCTGCGGCGCGATAACCAGCGCCATCACCGGCCAGTAGCGCAGGCCTAGCGCGGTGGCGGCTTCGGTCTGGCCGGCCGGCACGACCCCGATTGCGCCGCGCCATATCTCGCCGAGGAAGGCGCTGGCATGCAGCGACAGGCCGAGCGCCGCCGCCGCCCACGGATCGACGCTGATGCCGAAGATGCCCGGCGCGAAGAAAGCAAGGAAAAGCTGCATCAGGAGCGGCGTTCCCTGGAATATCTTGATGAAGCCCGCCGCGACCAGCCGCAGCCAGCGGAAGCGGCCCGAGCGCGCCAACGCGACGAGCACCCCGCCTGCCGCGCCGCCGGCGAAGGCGACGAGGGAAAGCAGCAGCGTCCAGCGGATGGCGCCGATAATGTAGAAGAGATCGCCGGAACCGAGTTCACGCATCGCCTAGCGCTCCACCGGCGTGCGCAGGAAATTCTTCTCGATGACGCCGAAGACGGCCCAGAAGAAGGCGGACATGACGAAATACATGCAGGTGATGACGAAATAGACCTCGAAGGAGCGGAAGGTGCGCGACTGGATATCGCCGGCCGCCGCCGTCAGTTCGGTGGCGGCGATGGCGGAGCAGACGCTGGAATTCAAAAGCAGCAAGATGAACTGGCTCGTCAGCGACGGATAGATCGCCTGGATGGCGGGCTTGAGGACGATGAGGCGGAATATCTGGAGCGGCCTTAGGCCGAGCGCCTTGCCGGCCTCGATCTGCCCGGCGTTTATGCTCTCTATGCCGGCCCGGATGATCTCGATGCCGTAGGCGCTGACATTGATGACCAGCGCGATCACCGCCGCCGTATTGGATGACAGGCGTATGCCGAGCGAAGGCAGCCCGAAGAAGATCATGAAGATCTGGATCAGGAACGGCGTATTGCGGATCAGCTCGATATAGGCGTCGATGACGATGCGGACGGGCCTCGGGCCTGAGGTCTTGCCGAGCGCCCCGGCGACGGCGACGACCATACCGATGGCCATCGCTATGCCGGAAAGCACGAGCGTGTGGAGCGCGCCCCAGGCAAGCTCGGGCCAGGCGGCGAAAACATCCTGGAAATCGAACTGGTAGCTCATCGCGCCGATTCGTGCGGAAAACGACTTCGCGTGTCCGGCATCGATAGCTCCTCCGGCATGAATGCCGGAACACACTACGATAAGGACGGCGCCGCAATCAAATTGCGATAAAACCGACGCGGCCGGCTATTTGGTCGGCGTCAGGATTCTACGCAGCCGGACCGTCAATTCATGCGTTGAAGCGCTCGGCCTCGGCGCTGTAGTAATTCAAGTAGCGCTCGGAAACGAATTCCATCGGCATGATGATGAACACATCCGTGGTGCCGAAATCGCCGTCGATGACACAGCCGTCGCCGATGCGGGCGCCGAGCCTGAGATAACCCTTGATGAGCGGCGGCATGGCGGCGAGCGCGGAGCGCGAATGGACGGCCTCGGGCGGCATCAGATCCATCGTGTGGTAGCGCGAGATCACGGCGCGCACGTCCCATTCGGGATCGGCCCGGCAGTTCTGGGCGAGGAAGGACAGCGCCTCGGCATGGGCTGCAGGCACCGTGCCGTGGAAAGAGGCGCAGCCGGTCATGACGGCGATGTCGTAGTAGCCGACATAGGCGTAGATGCCCTGCCAGAGAAGCTCGATCGTGCGCTTGGAGCGATAGGCCGGCAGCACGCAGGAGCGGCCGAGTTCGAGGAAGCGCCGTCCCGGATGGCGCGCGATCAGCGCCTCGAGCTGGAATTCCTCGTCGGAATAGAAGCCGCCTGCGGCGATCGCACTCTCCTGGCGCAGAAGGCGGTAGGTGCCGACGATCTGCCGGGTGGCGGGTCCGTGGATCGCCGTATCGACGACGAGAAGATGGTCGCAGACCGAATCGAAACGATCCGAATCGCGCCGCTCCAACGCCGTAGCCGCGTCGCGGCGGGCACCGAGTTCGTCGTAGAAGACGCGGAAACGGACCTCCTGCGCGGCGGCGATTTCCTCGGTATTCCGCGCCAGGCGGACTTCCAGCCGGCCGATGCGGCCAAGCACGCCGCCGCACGGCACATCCTCGCGTTGCGTTGCGGGAAGCGCCCTGCCGGATACGGGGTTGTTCTTACGTTCCAGCATCATCGCCCGCATCGATGAATCTCCCGATTCGGTAACCAGACCGATCCCTAGCCGGTCCCTGCAACGGGAGGATGACTGTTTCGTGGCAATTCCACATTTGGCGGCAAGGATGCCGGAGTTCGGCCTATCATGCAACGGCTTGTTCGGCCACCACCTCGGCGAGCGCCTTCGGGTCGAGCGGCTTGGAGACGAAACCGGTGGCGCCGTGCGCCAGAACGGCATGCCGTGTCGTCTCCTGTCCATCGGCGGAAAGAACCATGATGGGGATGGGCGGCGCGCCGTGTTCTTCCTCGTGCTTGCGGATAAGCGCGATGGCGTCGAGACCGTCCATGACGGGCATGTGCAGGTCCATCAGCACCACGTCGAAGCGCCTGCCGGCCTCAGCATGGATCACCGCATCGACCGCCGCACGGCCATTGGTAACGAGCCGGACCCGGTGTCCCGCCTTCGACAGCACCGCTCGCGCCAGCATGGCGTTGATCTCGTTATCCTCGGCAACCAGGATGTTGAGTGCGGTTTCGCCGGCTTCCGGCACACCGGTGCCTGTCGGCTCGGCTTTTTCCGGTGTTTTCAGGATCGGATCGGCCGATTTCGCGGCGATCAGGACGCGCAGCAACGTCTCGCCGCGCACCGGGCGGGCGAGGAAGGTCGCATAACCAGCCTGCCGGTATTCCGCGAGACGCCCCCGATCGGAAGGAGCGATCAGCGTTATGGCTTCGAAGCCCCCGCCCAGATCGCGGCGAAGCCGCTTGAGAGTGCTGCCATCCGGCTCTTCGAGTGCCGTATCGACGAGGATGGAATCGAGCTCGACGCCACGCGCCTGCGCCTCGCGGGCAAGCGCGGCGACACTATCGGCTGCGACCGCCGAGCCGCCTGAGGCCTCGACGGCCCGTGCGATCAGTTCCGGTTCGACCCGGTTAGGCGAGAGGATGCCGATCCCGCGGCCTTCCAGCACCTTCGGCCGTACGCCAAGCGTCGTCAGGCGGCCAAGCGGAAGTTCGACATTAAACCGGCTTCCCGCGCCGGGTTCGCTCTCCACCCCGATAGAACCGTTCATTGCCTCGACGATCCGCTTCGAGATGGCGAGGCCGAGGCCGGCGCCGCCATATCTGCGCGTCGAGGTTCCGTCCGCTTGTTCGAATTCACGGAAGATCCGCTCCAGATCGGCCTTGCGCATGCCCGGACCGGTATCGGCTACGGAAAAGCGGATGGAGGGCGTCACCGTCTTCCCGGCAACCTCCACTGCCACCTGCACACCGCCCTCGTCGGTGAATTTAATGGCGTTGCCGATCAAATTGAGGAGCACTTGCCGCAGGCGGTTCGGATCGGCGGTCATGATTGCCGGGACGTCCGGCGCGCAATAACATCCCAAGCCTATCCCCTTGGCGTAGGCCTTGGCGGCGAGAAGTTCGCAAACGTTTTCCACAATCTCGCGCGGCGCCACCGATTGCGGCTGGATATCGAAGCGGCCGGCCTCGATCTTGGAGAAATCGAGCAGGTCCTCGATCAGGGCGAGAAGCGCGCTGGCCGAGGTCGAGACGGCGCCGACATAGGTGCGCTGCTCCGGCGACAGGCGGGTATCGGCCAGAAGCTTGGCCATGCCCATGATACCGTTCATGGGCGTGCGTATCTCGTGGCTCACCGTTGCCAGGAAGCGCGATTTGGCGAGGTTCGCAAACTCGGCGTGCTCGCGCGCCGCCACGGAAGCTTTTTCGGCGCGCTTGCGGGCGGTGATGTCGCGTGCGATGGCGCGGTGGGAGACGGCGTCGCTCGCCTTGTCACGCACGGAAAGCTCGATCCAGGAATACCAGCGCGCCTCGCCGCCGGAACGAATGGCGACATCGGTGGAACTCAGGCACTCGCCGTCGGCGAAGGCAGCGTCGGGGACAACCCCTATGTCGATGCCCAGACTGGCGAGCGTCTTGCCCGACAGCGCCTTTTGCGGGCAGTCGACCAGGTCGGCCAACACGCGGTTGGCGTAGACGATGCGCCCCTCGCGATCGCGATGGACGACGATATCGCCGAGCGCGTCGATCAGACCCCGGAAGCGCTCCTCGCTCTCCTGCAACTCCCACATGCGGTCGGCGAGCGTCTCGATCTCGGCGCGGCTGGCCGCCTCGCCGTCGAGAAGGCGTTCGACTTTCGCCGCGTCGTTGCGCGTTCGCCAGCCGATCAGGAAGGAGGCGATGCCGACCATCAGGATGGCGACGCTAAGGTAGGAAGGAGAGCCCGAGAGATAGGTGAGGCCGGAAAGCAGGATGGCGGCGAAGGTCATCGCGTAAAGCAGGAACCCCGGCGTGCCGGAGATGCGCCCGGCGAACTGGCCCGGCGCGGCGACCGGCATGGCAGGCGGGGACATGGCAGGTGGGGGCACGACATGCGATGCAGCACGCCCTGCCGGGGCCGCCTCACCGCCGCCCGCCGCAAAAGCCGTATCAGAATGAAAGCCGGGTTCCGCCATCTCGCCATGAAGATAGCGGAACACCGATTAGGGAAGGTTTTTGGGCTTCACTACAATTTTAGCGAAGCGGCATTTTACTCCATATCGACCACGATGCGGCCCCGCACCCTGCCCTCGACGATATCGTGGGCGGCCTGAACGATGCCGTCGAAACCAACGGTGGTGGAAAGCGCGGCAAGCTTTGCGTGGTCGAGGTCGGAAGCGATGCGCCGCCAGGCCTCTATGCGGATGGGCTTGGGCGCCATCACCGAATCGATGCCGAGCAGCGAGACGCCGCGCAGGATGAATGGCGCCACGCTTGCCGGCAGGTCCATGCCCTGCGCCAGCCCGCAGGCGGCTACCGCGCCGCCATAGGAGGTCATGGAAAGCACGTTGGCGAGGGTGTGGCTGCCGACCGCGTCGATGCCGCCCGCCCAGCGCTCCTTGTTGAGCGGCTTCGCCGGCCCCGACAATTCGTCGCGTGCGATGATCTCGGCGGCGCCGAGATCGCGCAGATAGGTCTCCTCGGCGGCCCGGCCGGTCGAGGCGACGACATGGTAGCCTAGCCTGGAAAGGATGGAGACGGCGACCGAGCCGACACCGCCGGCCGCGCCCGTCACAACCACCGGCCCGCGCGTCGGCGTGATGCCGTGGCGCTCCAGCGCCAGGATGCAGAGCATGGCCGTATAGCCGGCCGTGCCCACCGCCATCGCCTGATGCGCGGTCATGCTTTCCGGCAGCGGCACCAGCCAGTCGCCGTTGACGCGGGCATGGCCGGCATAGGCGCCGTAATGCGTCTCGCCGACACCCCAGCCATTGAGAATGACCTTATCGCCCTCCTTCCAGTCCGGATGGACCGACTGGATCACCGTGCCGGCGAAATCGATGCCCGGCACAAGCGGGAAGCGGCGCACAACCGGCGCCTTGCCGGTGATGGCGAGCCCGTCCTTGTAGTTCACCGTGGTCGCCTCGACGGCGACGGTGACGTCGCCTTCCATCAAATCGGCATCGGTGAGTTCCGTCACGGCGACCGACTGTTTCTTTTCCTCGTCGCGCGAGATGAGAATGGCCTTGAACGTATCGGGCATCTTTTTCTCCGTTTTCAGCACCGCCTGGACAGTTAACTCGTTTCCGTCAACGCCCGGAGGGCGGTTCCGGCTCCCTCGTATCGCGATCGCGCCGCCAGTCGACGAATTCCTGCAAGAGGACGAGGCCGGCGCCGACAGTGATGAATGCGTCGGCCAGGTTGAAGATCGCGAAAGACCAGACCGGCGTGTGGAACAGGATATAGTCGATCACGTAGCCAAGCGTAGCGCGGTCGATGAGATTGCCGATCGCGCCGCCCACGACCAGAGCGAAGCCGGCCCGGGCCAGCACCTGCCGGCCGGTGGTGCGCCAGGCAAGCGCCAGCACGACCGCGATGACCGCAAGCGCCACCAGCACCAGGCCGACGTCACCGAAATCCGTCAGCAGGGAGAAGGCGATACCGGTGTTGTGCGCGTGGTAGAGCGCCAGGAAAGGCAGGAGGTCGACCTGCTCGTGCAGCGCCATGCCATTCTCGACAAGCCGCTTGATCCATTGATCGACGCCGACGGCGACGACCACGATCAGGAGATAGGGCAGGATGGAGCGCAGTTTCACTTGGCTTGTTCCGGGTCGATCCTGAGGGCGTTGCGGCGGATCTCGAAAAGCATGACGCCGGTGGCGACCGCAAGATTGAGCGAATCGGCGCGTCCAGCCTGCGGGATGCGCAGGAGCCGGCCGCAGACGGCGGCGAGATCGTCCGGCAGGCCCTGCTGCTCGTTGCCCATCAGGAGCAATACCGGCCGCCCGGAGAAATCGACCGAGCGGTAGTCGACCGCGCCCTTGAGATGCGTTCCGGCGACGAGGCCGGGAAAATCCTTTCGCCAGCCGAGAAATGCCTCAACGGAAGCCCTGGCGACCGGCACCGAAAAGATAGAGCCCATGGTGGCGCGCACGGTTTCGAGCGAAAAAGGGTCGGTGCAGTCGCCGACCAGGATGACGCCTTTGGCGCCGGCCGCGTCGATGGTGCGGATGATGGTGCCGAGATTGCCGGGATCGCGTACGCGGTCGAGCGCCACCCAGACATCCTCGCCGGAGGGCCGGACCGAGGCAAGCGGCACGAATTTCTGGGCGAAAACCCCGATGACCATTTGCGGATTGTCGCGGCGGGTGATGGCGCCGAGCACTTTCTCGGTGACTTCGAGCACGGTTCCGCCGGCGGCCACCGTGCGGGCGGCGGCCTTTTCGACGGCGGGATTGCCGAGGCCCGCCTTGGCGAAGACCAGCGTGCGGATCGACCAGCCCTGATCGAGCGCGTCGATGACGAGCTTCAGCCCTTCCGCGATGAAGGCGCCCTCGCGATCGCGGAACTTCTTCAGCGCCAACGCACGGATATCCTTGACCAGCGGGTTGGAAAGGCTGGTGACTTCCTTGACCTGTCCGACGCGGGTATTCATTCAGCCACCCACCGCGAGAACAGCGAGGTTGAAAGCGCCCGGCCGGCCGATTTCTCGCGGATCACCAATTCACCCGATTCGACGCGCCCGCCCATGCCGGCGAAAGTATCGCGCATCAGCGCATGAATGGCGAAGAAGGAAGCGCGGATGGAATAGGCCGTCAGCACGACCGCGAGAGGTTTCGGGGCGAGGATCGAGCGGCAGATGTCGGCCAGCGCCGGCAGATCGTCGAAAAGCTGCCAGACCTCGCCTTTCGGCCCCCGCCCATAGGCCGGCGGGTCGAGAAGGACGATGTCGTAGCGGCTGCCGCGGCGCTCCTCGCGCTCGGCGAATTTCATGGCGTCCTCGCAGATCCATCGGATCGGCCTGTCGCCGAGCCGGGCGATCTCCTGGTTCTCGCGCGCCCAGCCGATCGCCTTCTTCGAGGCGTCGACATGGGTAACCTCGGCGCCTGCGCGCGCCGCGACCAGCGAGGCAAGGCCGGTATAGCCGAAGAGGTTCAGCACTTTCACGGGCCTGCCGGCGCCCCGGATCAGCCCGTCCATGTGATCCCAGTGCGACGCCTGCTCGGGAAAGACGCCGACATGGCGAAAGGAGGTGAAGCGGCCGAGATAGTCGATCCCGGCATGGCGCATCGGCCATGTCTCGCCGAGCGGCGCCTTCGGGAAGCGCCAGCGGCCCATGCCCTCTTCGTCGATGTTGCCGGTGAAGACGGCGTCGGCGCATTGCCATTCGCGCGCGGGCAATGCCTTTTGCCAGATCGCCTGCCCTTCGGGGCGTACGATACGATAAGGACCGTATTGCTCCAGTTTCTCGCCGCCGCCGGAATCGAGCAACGCGTAGTCCTCGTCAGGCTGGACTTCCAGAATGAGCGGAAGATTTTCGTGCGGCAGCGGCCCGTCGCGCCGGGCCAGCGGACGCGGTCCGGCCTCATGCGTTTTCGCAGGCGTGGCGGCGCGACTGGACGGTTCGGAGCGATTGTCGCCGCGTCTGTCGCGCGAAGGTTTCAATTGCGGAGGTCTCCGGGAAATCCGGGCCGCTTGTGCCATAGCCCCATATCGTCCGCAACCAAACCGGCGGCTTCAATCAGGAGTTTGGGAGAGGGCGCGGGTCTGTAGTGCCTGTGCCGGCGGCTTGGCGCGGGCCGCCTCCTCGCGAAGCGTCCGCGCCTCGTCGGCATTCCTGCGGGCGCGCTTGCGATAGCGCCCCTGGCGCAGCCAGGTCGCCGCGCTGCCGATCAGGACGCCGAGCAAAAGCGCCAGGAAAAGATAGATGAAAAGCGGCAGCGAAAGCGTCAGGCCGGGGTTGCCCGGATTGAACGGGTCGAGCGTGAACGGCACGGAGGCTCGATTGGCCACGGCGAGAGCGATCAGCACGATCGCCACCGGAATAATTACGATTATGGTTACTATCCGCTTAATCATACGCCGCCCAACAGGGTCAGAACCCGGTCCGAACTGCCTGCTACACGGCAGCAGTCCGGTTCACGGGGGTTTTCACGCCTCTCCGGTTACTTCTAACGCCCGCCGTTCCAATGGGAAAGGTCGACAATGCCGCAGAATGACGGCCGACGAAAATCTTATTGGCCGTTCAGCCGCTCGCGCAGTTCCTTGCCGGTCTTGAAGAAGGGAACCCATTTCTCCTCGACCTCGACCGATTCGCCGGTGCGCGGATTGCGGCCGGTCCGGGCTGGGCGATTCTTGACGGAAAAGGCACCGAAACCACGCAATTCCACGCGGTTGCCATCGGCCAGCGCGTGCGTGATCTCCTCGAAAATGGCATTCACTATGTTCTCGACATCCCGCAGGAAAAGGTGCGGATTACGATTGGCAATCGTCTGCACGAGTTCGGATTTGATCATGGATAGCGTCCCCGGGGCGTGCTTGGTCAGACTTCGACGGAATCGAATTCTGCTTGCTTTTCAATTGCTCAAGCTCTGCCGTCAAGGGTGCCAGACCGACAGGAGACCGTCAAGGAAGATGCGGTCGGCGCCGATCCGCTCGAAAAGACCGGCCGTTCCCTCCGGCAGGCCGACAGCGCGGGCGAGCGCTTTGGAGAAGAAAAAACTGCGGCCGCTCGGCGATTTCCATTCGATGATCGCCAGATTCGGATCGACGCCTTTCTTCGCCAGCCAGGCCACGGCCTCACGCTCGCCGCCGACCTCGTCGACCAGTTTGTTGGCGACGGCCTGACGTCCGGTGAAGATCGATCCGTCCGCGAGCTTCAGTACCTCGTCGCGGGAAAGCGGCCGGCGCGAGACGACCAGCCCGACGAACCAGTCGTAGCTGTCGGAAATCAGCTTCTGGACCATGGCGCGCTCCTCATCCGTCGTCGGCGTGAAGGGCGAGGGCTCGGCCTTGAGCGGCGAAGATTTGATCGCTTCGAGCTTGACGCCGATCTTGTCCATCAGGCCGGTAACGTCCGGAAATTCGACCAGCACGCCGATCGAGCCGACAATGGAGGTCTGGCGCGCCACGATATGGTCGGCCGCAGCGGCCACCATATAGGCCGCCGAGGCTCCAAGCCCGGTGATCTCGGCCACGACAGGCTTTTCGGCGGCCACGCGGCGCACTTCCTCGTAAAGCTGTTCGCCGCCCGCGGTCGTACCACCTGGCGAATTGATCTCCAGAATCAAGCCCTTGACGGCAGGCGAAGTGCGCAATCTCTCGAGTTGGTCGACGAGATCGTCGTCCTGTGCGATCGTACCGGCGATCTTGACCTTGGCGATATGATTGGCCGCAAGGGAGCCGTATTCGTTCCGGTACAGCCTCGATCCGGCCCACGCCACCGCAAGCGCGATAACGACAAGCGCCACGACGCGCCAGAAAGTCAGTTTCCGCCGCAGGCGGTGGCGGTCGATCAGTTCGTCGGCCCGTGTAGCCATGTCGTTGTTTCCCGTATTTGCCGCCCGGAAGTCATTCCTATGCCATGCGCTTCTTTGCCGCCACCGCTTTCCGCCACGCCCTGCGGAGCCGCTCCTCGACAAAGTTCACACTGGCGTTCGACCGCAAAATCACCATATTGGGATGAAAATTGCCGAGCGCCTCGCAGAAGGCGTATCAAACCAATAGACACAGGGCGGGCTTGGTTGGGTTAGTCGCTTCGGCAGGAGACGGTCGGAGTGCACGGATATTGCGCGGCATCCGACGCGCACCGTGAAAATGAAAATCGATTCGGATCGAGCCGGTGACAACGATAGACGCTGAGCGCAGAACCCTCCGGCCCGACCCGGCCGTTTCCCCGGCGAACGAGAGCGGCGGCCGTTCGGTCGAGCAGGCGTTTCGCCGTGCCAGGCGGCACTCCGGCGCCGTCAGAATGCTGAAGGTGTTGCTGCCTAGCCTGGCTATCCTCATTGTCGTCGGCTTCACGATCTATTCCTATCTGCTGACGCCGGGCGGCATGGCAGTCGATATAATCGGCTCCAGCTATAGCGACGGCAAGCTCACCATGGCCAATCCGAGGCTGGAGGGCTTTACCAGACAGAACCGTCCCTATTCGCTCAAGGCCGCGCGCGCCGTGCAGGACGTGACGAATACCGACATCGTCCAGCTCCACGACATCACCGCCAGGCTTCCCGTCAGCGATGACAACTGGGCCAATGTGAGCGCGGCCAAAGGCATCTACAACAAGAAGGAAGATACGCTCGACGTCCCGAGCGCGATGACCGTGACGACGACGGACGGCCTCGTCGCCAAGCTCAATTCCGCCTTCGTCAATATCGCGACGGGAGATTTGAAGACTTCCGATCCGGTCGATATTACTCTAAAGGGATCGCATATCACCGCGGACGGCATGACTGTACAGGATCGGGGCAAAGTGCTTGTCTTCGACCAGAAAGTTCGAGTGACGATGATGCCCGAAAAAAAGAAAGCCGCCGGAGACAACAATGGAGCGACCAATGCGCCGCGCTAGTTTTCTTCTTGCAATTTCATGCGGCTTGCTTGCCGGCGCTTCGATGCTCGCGGCCGGGCCGGCGCTGGCCCAGCAAAACGGATCGCAGGCCGGCACGAATGACAGCTTCTCCGGCATGAAGCTTTCGGGCGACAAGCCGATCCAGATCGAAAGCGACAATCTCGAGGTCCACGACAAGGACAACACGGCCATCTTCACCGGCAATGTCAACGTCGTTCAGGGTACGACGCTGTTGAAGGCCGGCCGCATGATCGTGTACTACCTCAAGGGCGCGGGCGGAACCGTCACTGGCGGGTCCGGCAACATCAAGAGCATCGACGTCGACGGAAAAGTCTATGTGAAGTCCAACGACCAGATCGCCACCGGCGATCACGGCACGTTCGACATGCAGACCCAGGTTCTCGTGCTCGAAGGCAACCAGGTGGTGCTGACGCAGGGCGACAACGTCGTCATGGGCTGCAAGCTGACAGCCAATCTCAAGACAGGCCTCTCCAAGCTCGACGGCTGCGACGGCTCCAAAGAGAACGGCCGCGTCAAGGTGCTGCTGACGCCCGACAAGAAGAAGGCGGCTAAATAGCTTGACGGCAGTCTCGAAGATTTCCGCGCCCGCGCAGCCTGAAAATGGCGAAACCGCCGCCATCGATCCGGAACGGCTGAAAGGCACGCTCATCGCGCGCGGCCTGACCAAGAGCTACAAGGGCCGCCAGGTCGTGAGCGGCGTGTCGATCGGGGTCAGGGCCGGCGAAGCTGTCGGCCTGCTCGGGCCGAACGGGGCCGGCAAGACCACCTGCTTCTACATGGTCACCGGGCTGGTGCCGGTCGACAAAGGGACCATTTCCATCGACGGCTACGACGTGACCGCGCTGCCCATGTACCGCCGTGCCCGGCTCGGCGTCGGCTACCTGCCTCAGGAAGCGTCCATCTTCCGTGGCCTTTCGGTCGAGGCGAATATCCGCGCCGTTCTGGAGATTGTGGAAAAGAACCGCAAGGAGCGTGAGCGGCGGCTGGACGAATTGCTCGACGAATTCAATATCAGCCATTTGCGCAAGGCGCCGTCGATCTCGCTTTCCGGCGGAGAAAGACGGCGTCTCGAAATCGCCCGCGCACTGGCATCGAGCCCGAAATTCATGCTGCTGGACGAGCCTTTCGCCGGCATCGACCCGATCGCCGTCTTCGACATCCAGCAACTGGTGCGGCATCTGACCAGCCGCGGCATCGGCGTCCTCATCACCGACCACAATGTGCGCGAGACGCTCGGCCTCATCGACCGGGCCTACATCATCCACGCCGGCAAGGTTCTCACCCATGGCGAGCCCTCGGAAGTGGTGGGCAACGCCGATGTGCGCCGCCTCTATCTCGGCGAGGGCTTTACGCTTTAGGCTGCCTCGTCTCGCATTCGACGAAAGTCAGGGTGTGCCGAAGAAGCACCGAGATCGTACCGCTTCTCATTGACGCTGCCGTACTACCCATTAAGAATGCCGCCATCGCCGACCGGGCCCGATCCGGCCGGATCGACGTGCCCGATCGGCGCGGGAAAAGGGTTAAGGGGCGGCTCTCGGACCGTGCCCGCAGGGAGGAAAGCCAAATGACCAACAGCAATATCAGCAAGGCCGCCGGCGCCGCCGGGAGTGTCACCCGCCGCACCGTGGTGGCGGGTATAGGAGCGGCCGGCATCGTCGCCGGAACGTCGCCCTTCTCGATCGTGCGCGCGGCGGGCGGCCCGCTCAAGGTCGGCGTGCTCCTGCCGCGCTCGGGCGTGCAGGCCGGCATCGGCCAGGACTGCCAGCGCGGCGTCGAGGTCGCCGCGCCGATCCTGAAGGAACTCGGCCTGCCCGAACTCCAGATCATGAACGGCGACACCGAATCCAACGAGCAGACCGCACGCTCCCAGGCCGAGAAACTGATCGGCGACGGAGCGCAGCTTCTGGTGGGTGCGTTCGATTCCGGCCAGAGCGCCGCGATAGCGCAGGTCGCCGAGCAGAAGGGCATTCCCTTCGTCATCAACATCGCCGCGGCGCCGCAGATCACCGAACAGGGCTACAAATACGTCTTCCGCAACTTCCCGACCGCCGTCACCATCCTCACCGACGCCTTCAAGCAGCAGTTGGAGATCTTCAAGCAGGTCGGCTCGGCGCCGAAATCGGTGGTCTTCCTGCACGTCAACGACACGTTCGGCACGTCGATGGCCGGCGGCATCGGCAAGGTCATGCCGAAATTCGACATGCCCTACAAGGTGACCGAAACCATCGCCTATGACCGCGCCGCGCGCGACCTCTCGGTGGAGATCGCCAAGGCCAAGGCGACCGGCGCCGACGCGCTTCTCGTCGTCAGCCGCCTGAACGACGCCATCCTGCTTACCCGCGAACTGGTCAAGCAGCGCTGGACGCCCGAGGCGGTCCTTTCGATGGGGCCGGGCTGGTACGAGGACCAGTATTTCAAGACGCTCGGCAAGCTCTCCGACGGGCCGATCTCCTTCGTGCCGTGGTACGATCCGAAGAAGAAGCTCAGCCAGACGCTGAAGGCAGCCATGAAGAAGGCCTATCCGGACGTCAACATGAACACCAACCACGTCTATACGTTCGAGGCGCTCCTGGTGGCCGCCGACGCCTACAAGCGCGCCGGCACGGGCGATTCCAAGGAACTGACTGAGGCGGTGCGCTCCACCAACATCACCGACAACGTCTCGATCGGTGCCGGCATCAGCTTCAACGCGAAGGGCCAGAACGACAAGGTCGGCGACGCCTCGATCCAGAATGTCGGCGGCGAGTTGATCGTGGTTGCGCCTGAAGGCGCCGCCGTCGCCAAGACAGTCTGGCCGATGCCGCCCTACGACAAGCGCTAAGACGCATTCCCGCTCCGCCCCGGTCACCCGGCCGGGGCGGAATCACATCGCGCACCGGAAGCAAGCCTTGCCCGTCGAGCTTTATCTCAACGTCGCCGTCAGCGGCCTGTTGACCGGCCTCATCTACGGCCTTTCAGCGCTCGGCCTGTCGGTCATCTTCGGCGTCATCCGCATCGTCAATTTCGCCCATGGCGAGATCATGGTGATGGGCATGTTCGCGACGCTGGTGCTGTTTCGCCATCTCGGCATCGACCCGCTCTATTGCATACCGATCGTGGCGGCGGCGCTGTTCGCCTTCGGCTATCTGCTGCAGGACCTCGTCGTGCGCCGCATCGTGCACCTGCCCGACTATATGCAGTTCCTCCTGATGGCGGCGATCGCGGTGATGATCGTCAGCCTCTGCCTGATGATCTTCGGTCCGGACGCGCAGGGCGTGCAGGTCGCCTATGCCTATGATTCCTTCCAGATCGGCCCGCTCCTGGTCGACAAGGTGCGCATCTATGCCGGGATCGCGGCGCTCGTCGTCTCCGGCCTGCTCTTCGCCTTCTTCCGCTATACCGATACGGGCAAGGCGATCCGTGCCTGCGGGGACAACCAGGTCGGCGCGCTGGTGGTGGGGCTGAACGTGCGCCACCTCTTCGCGCTCACCTTCGGCATCGGTACGGCCTGCCTGGGCGCCGCCGGCGCTATCCTCGTTCTCCTGATCGACGTGCACCCCTATCTCGGCCCGTCCTATACGCTGCTCGCCTTCATCATCGTCATCATCGGCGGGCTCGGCAGCCTGCCCGGCGCGCTGCTCGGCGGCCTTTTGATCGGCGTCTCGGAGGCGCTGGCGGGGCTCGTGTTCCAGCCCTCGATGAAGAGCGCGGTTTCCTTCGGGCTTTTGATCCTCGTTCTCCTGCTTCGGCCGCAGGGCCTGCTCGGCAAGGAAGTGCGATGATCGCGCGGCTGACGGACGGGTTGCCGCCCCGGGCGCTAGCGCTGCTCGCCGCCTTCGCGGCGGTGATGGCGGCCGCGCCCTTCTTCGCCAGCGACTATGTGCTGAGCGTCTTGATCATCTCGCTCTATTTCGCCTTCGTCGGGCAGGCGTGGAATTTGATGCTCGGCTTTGCCGGGCAATTGTCGCTCGGGCATGCGCTTTTCGTCGGCATCGGCGCCTATACGAGTGCCGCGCTGTTCACGCATTTCGGCGTCAGCCCGTGGGTCGGCGTGGTGGCGGCGGTCGCGCTTTCCACGCTGATGGGCTGCGTCATCGGCTATCTCGGCTTCCGCTTCTCGATCCGCGGCGTCTATTTCGCGCTGCTCACCATCGCATTCGCCGAATTCACCGGCATCATGGTCGACAACAATGCCTGGCTCGGCGGGTCGGCCGGGCTCTTCCTGCCGGTGAAGAACGCGGGCAGCATCGACCTCCTCAATCTGCGCGGCCCGCCGGTCCTGTTCTATTATATGATCCTGATCCTGACCGGCGCGGCGTTGCTGCTTTGCCGCCTTCTCCTGAACAGCAAGCTCGGGCTCTACTGGCAGGCGATCCGCGACGACCAGGAGGCGGCGGAAGCGGCCGGCGTGCCGCTCTTCCGCTACAAGATGATCGCGGTCGCGATCTCCTCTGCGCTGACGGGCGTCGCCGGCGTCTGGTACGCCTTCTACTACAACAACCTCTTCCCCGAATCGACCTTCGCTACCGGACGCTCGATCGAGCTTATCCTCGGCACGGTGGTCGGCGGCGTAGGCACGCTGTTCGGACCGATCCTCGGCGCGCTCATCTTGACCCCGCTCGGCGAATTGCTGACCGAACTCACTTCCGGCCTCCAGATCGACGGTATCAAGACCTTCTTCTGGGGCTTTTGCGTCGTCGCCATCGTGCTCTTCCGCCCGTCCGGCGTCTGGCCGTGGCTGGCTGGGCTGCTCAAGCTCGATCGCTCCACGGGAGGGGACGGACGATGATTGCCGGCGCGCCCCGCTCCGCTTCGCTCAAGGTCGAAGGGCTGACCCGCCGCTTCAGCGGGCTGACCGCCGTCGACTATGTCTCCTTCGAGGTGCCGCCCGGCGCCATCCATGCACTGATCGGCCCGAACGGCGCCGGCAAGACGACGACCTTCAACATGATCGCCGGCGCGCTGAAGCCGACAAGCGGCGACGTCTCGCTCGACGGGCATTCGCTGGTCGGCATGAGGCCGGACGAAATCTGCCGCGCCGGCGTCGGCCGAACCTTCCAGGTGGTGCGTCCGTTCAACGCGATCACCGTCATCGACAATGTCGCGGTCGGCGCGCTCTCCTGGACCAGCGACATGGCGGCGGCACGGCGCTACGCGCTCGACATGCTGGAGCTCCTCGGGCTCGCCGACAAGCGAAACGCGCTGCCGGGCAGCATCACGCTGCCAGACCGCAAATGCCTGGAGGTAGCGCGCGCGCTGGCGACGAAGCCCAAGCTCCTGCTGCTCGACGAGGTGATGGCCGGCCTGCGCCCGACCGAGACCGACCGCATGGTCGCGACCTTCCGCCGGCTGAACAAGGAGACCGGTGTCACGATCGTCCTGATCGAGCATGTCATGCGCGCGGTCATGGCGCTGTCGCACCATGTCGTGGTCCTGAACTACGGCAAGGTGATCGCCCAAGGCACACCCGAACAGGTGACGCGCAATCCCGACGTGCTCGCCTGCTATCTCGGCGCCGAGGAGCTTTCCTGATGCTGGAGGTCGACGGCATCGACGTGTTCTACGGCGACGCACAGGCGCTCGACGGCGTTTCGATCACGATCGAGCCGGGCGCGATCGTCGCCATCGTCGGGGCGAACGGCGCCGGCAAGACCTCGCTCATCCGTACCATCGCGGGCATGCAGAAGCCGGCCGGCGGCCATATCCGTTACAAGGGAACCGAAATCGCCGGCTGGCCGACCTACAAGGTCTGCGATCTCGGCATCGGCCAGGTGGCCGAGGGACGGCAGATCTTCCCCTCCATGACGGTCACCGAGAATCTCGAAACAGGCGCCATGCTGCCCCGCGCCCGCGCGGGCAAGGCGCACAATCTCGACCATGTCTACCAGATGTTTCCGCGCCTCGCCGAACGCCGGACGCAGGACGCGGGAACGCTGTCGGGCGGCGAGCAGCAGATGCTCGCCATCGGCCGGTGCCTGATGGGGAGCCCGGAACTGATCATGTTCGACGAGCCGTCGCTAGGACTAGCTCCGGCGCTGGTGCACGACGTTCTTCAGGCAATCGTCGATCTCAACCGCGAGGGCATCACCTGCGTGCTGGTCGAGCAGAACGTCGCCGTGTCGCTGAAACTTGCCCGGCACGCCTATGTGCTGGAAAACGGCCGCGTGACGCTTTCCGGCAGCGGCGAAGCGCTTCTCTCCGACGACCGCGTGCGGCAGGCGTATCTGGGGCTGTAGCGTTTCTGGCTCACTCCGCCGGGGCCTCCAGCGGCAATGACGGCTCTTCCTGCGGCTTCGCCTCCAGCGCCTTGCGGCCGCCGAAAAGCCTGAGCACGAAGACGAAGAAGACCGGCACGAACGGCACCGCGATTACGGTCGCGGTGATCATGCCGCCGAGCACGCCGGTGCCGATGGCGTTCTGGCTGGCGGCGCTGGCGCCGACCGCCACCACCAGCGGCATGACGCCGAGCGAGAAGGCGAGCGAGGTCATGATGATCGGGCGAAAGCGGATGCGCGAGGCCTCTATCGTTGCATCGAACACCGACATGCCGCCCGCGTGCAGATCCTTGGCGAATTCGATGATGAGGATCGCGTTCTTCGCCGACAGGCCGATGATGGCGATGAGACCGACCTTGAAATAGACGTCGTTCGACATGCCGCGCAGCATCACCGCCAGCACCGCGCCGATGATGCCGAGCGGCACCACCAGCATGACCGAAAGCGGGATCGACCAGCTTTCGTAAAGCGCAGCAAGCAGCAGAAACACGAACAGCACCGTCATGCCCATCAGGAACGGCGCCTGCGAGCCCGACTGGATCTCCTGCAGCGACTGGCCCGTCCATTCATAGCCGAAGCCGGGCGGCAAGCCGGTGGCGAGCTGCTCCATCTCCGTGATGGCCTCGCCGGAGGAATGGCCCGGCGCGGCATTGCCGCTGATGCGCACCGCCGGGTAGCCGTTATAGGCGACGACCTGCAAAGGCCCCTTCGACCACTCGATATGGGCGAAGGCGGAGAACGGGACCATCCCGCCCGAGGCATTGCGCACGTTGAGCTTCAAAAGGTCCGGCGGCTGCATGCGCTCCTTCTCGCCGGCCTGGATCATCACGCGCTGGAGACGGCCGGCATTGGGGAAATCGTTGATGTAGGCCGAGCCGATATACGCCGAGAGAGCGGAATTGATGTCGCCGAAGGCGACGCCGAAGGCATTCGCCTTCTCGCGGTCGATCACCAGATTGACCTGGGCGGCCTCGGGCATGCCCTCGATGCGCAGCCCGGTCACGACCGGGCTTTTGGCGGCAGCGGCCATCAATTGCGCAGCGGCGGCGGAAAGCGCGGCCTGGCCAAGGCCGCTGCGATCCTGCAGGCGGAAGGTGAAGCCGTTCGATGTACCCAGGCCGGAGATCGGCGGCGGCGACAACGCAAAGGCGACGGCGTCCTTCAGTTGTGAGAAGGCGGCATTGGCCCGTCCGGCGATGGCCTGCGCCGAATCCTTCAGGCCGCGCAGGCTCCAGTCCTTGAAGGTGATGAAAGAGAGCGCCGCATTGTCGCCGGCTCCGGAAAATGAATAGCCCTCGATGACGGTGCGGTGCTCGACGGCTTCCTCCTTGCCGAAGAAGGCCTCCACTTTCTGGACGGCGTGATCGGTCCGGTTGCCTGCCGATTCGGGCGGCGTCTGCATGTCTACCAGAACGAAGCCCTGATCCTCGTTGGGCAGGAAGGAGGAAGGCAGGCGCACAAAGAGATAGCCGAGCCCGATGATGAGGGCGAGGTAGATGATCATGAAGCGGCCGGCGCGGCGGGTGGTCCAGCCGACCATCGAGGTATAGCCGCTGGTCGTGCGGGCGAAGCCGCGATTGAACCAGCCGAAGAAGCCGCGCTTTTCGTGGTGGCCTTCCGGAACCGGCTTGAGGAAGCTGGCGCATAATGCCGGCGTCAGCGACAGCGCCATGAAGCCGGAGAACAGGATCGAACCGACCATGGTGACGCTGAACTGCCGATAGATGACGCCGACGGCACCGGGGAAGAAGGCCATCGGCACGAAGACAGCGGTCAGCACCAGCCAGATGCCGACGATGGCGCCGGTGATCTGCGACATCGCCTTGCGCGTCGCCTCCTTGGGCGGCAGGCCTTCCTGCGCCATTATGCGCTCGACATTCTCCACCACCACGATGGCGTCGTCGACGAGGATGCCGATGGCGAGCACCATGGCGAACATGGTGAGCACGTTGATCGATGAACCTGTCGCCAGAAGGATGGCGCACGCGCCGAGCAGCGCCACCGGCACCACCAGCGCCGGGATGACCGTATAGCGGATGCTCTGCAGGAATACGAACATGACCACGAAGACGAGCGCCATCGCTTCCAGCAACGTGTGCACCACCTTCTCGATGGACACGCGCACGAAGGGCGATGTGTCATAGGGGATCATGTATTCGTAGCCCGGCGGGAAGAACTTCGCCAATTCCGCCATCCGGGCGCGCACCGCGTCGGAGGTGGCAAGCGCATTGCCGGTCGACGAGAGCTGGACGCCGATGCCGGCGGCGGGCTGTCCGTCGATACGGGTGGAAAAATTGTAGGTTTCCGCGCCGATCTCGATACGCGCCACGTCGCGCAGCCTGACGGTGGAGCCATCCGAATTGGCGCGAAGCACGATCGAACCGAAATCCTCGGGCGTGGAAAGCTGCCCCCTGACCAGCACGGTCGCCGAAATCTGCTGGTTCACCGGGTTCGGCTTGGCGCCGATGCGGCCGGCGGACACCTGCGCGTTCTGCGCGCCGATGGCCTTCATGACGTCGTCGACCGACAGGTTGAGGCCGATCATCTTGTCGGGGTCCATCCAGATGCGCATGGCGCGCTTGGGCGAAAAAAGCTGTACCTGCCCAACGCCCGGCAGGCGCGATATCTCGCCGACAACATTGCGGTCGAGATAATCGCCGAGGCCGACCGCGTCGGTCTTGCCGTCGGTCGACCTGAGGCCGATGAACATCAAAAAGCCCGAGCCGGATTGCGATATCTGGACGCCCTGCCGGGAGACGGCTTCCGGCAGCCGCGCCTGGACGCGGTTGATGGCGTTTTGCGTATCGACGCTGGCCTGGTTGAGGTCCGTACCCGGCTGGAAGGTGACGACGATGCGCGCCAGCCCCGAGGAATCGGATGTCGATTCGTAATAGAGCAGGTTGGGCACGCTGTTGAGCTGCTGCTCGATCAGTTGCGTCACGCTCTGGTAGATGTCTTCGGGCGGCGCGCCGTTATAGTGGGTATAGACTGTCAGCGTCGGCGGCGCGACGTTCGGGTATTGCGACACCGGCAAGAGCGGCAGCGAAATCGCGCCCGCGATCATGATGAAAATGGCTACGACCCAGGCAAAGATGGGCCGATCGATAAAGAAACTGGGCATTTAGGCCCTGCAAACGGATTGGAGACGGATTTCGTGGCGGCGAGCCATGGTCTTGTCGACCAAATCCTGCGCAAAGCCTCGCTCGCGATGGGTAAACATCGCGTCGCTCCGCTTTGCTTGACCTTGATCGACAATCCTCATGGCGAAATCCGTCTCCAATCCATCCACAGGGCCTTAACCGGCGTCGGCCTTGTTTTGGGCGCTGGAAAGCGTGTTGTCGGCCGGCTTCCATTCTTCCGGCTTCACGGCCGCGCCCGGATGGATCTTCTGGAAACCCTCGACGACGACCTGTTCGCCATCCTTCAGCCCCTTCGTGATCACCACCTGCTGGCCGGTCGTGCGCCCCGCCGACACTGGACGCAATTCCGCGACATCGTCCTTGCCGATGACGTAGAGTTGCGCCTTGCCGCCGCTGTCGCGCTGGACGGCCTGCACCGGAACCGTCAGCGCCGCCTGCTCGACCCCCTGCTCGATCAGGACGCGAACATAAAGGCCCGGCAGGAGGTCGCCGTCCGGATTGGGGAACTCGGCGCGCATGGTGACCTGGCCGGTCGTCTCGTCGACGGTCGATTCGGAAAAGAGCAGCCGCCCCGGATAGGGATATTCGCTGCCGTCATCGAACCGCAGCCGAACCGTCGCCTGCCCGTCCGCCGGGCTTTTCAGGAGGCCGTCCTTCAGCGCCTTGCGCAGCAGGCGCATCTCCGACGAAGGCTGGGTGAAGTCGGCATAGACAGGATCGAGCTGGCGGATGGTCGCCAGATTCTCGGCACCGTTACCGCTGACCAGCGCGCCCTCGGTGATGAGGGCGCGGCCGATCCGGCCGCTGATCGGTGCCTTCACGTCCGAATATTGCAAATTGAGTTTCGCCGCGTCGAGGCCGGCCTGCGCGGCGGCGACATCGGCATCAGCCTGCGCCAGTTGCGCGGTCGCGGCTTCAAGATCCTGCACGCTCGAGATATTGCGCTGGCGAAGCTCCTTTTGCCGGTCGGCCTGCTGGCGGGCGAGGGTCCGCGTGGCAAGCGCGCGCTGCAACGTCGCCTGGGCGCTTTCCACCTGGACGCGGAAAGGCGCCGGGTCGATCTGGTAGAGCATATCGCCTGCCTTGACGAGACTTCCCTGCTCGAAGACCCGCTTGAGGACGATGCCGGTGACGCGCGGCCTGACCTCCGCGATGCGCGTCGGCGCGATCCGGCCGGGCAGGTCGTTGACGATCGAGACCGGCTGGGCCTTGACCCTGACGACGCTGACCGGTGGCGGCGGCGGGGCAGGAGGATTGGCCGAGCTTTGCGATTCCGTGCAGGCGGCAAGGGCCATCAAGGCAAGGCCGACGACGGCCGCTGGCACTAGGTTTGACAGTTTCATTCAACAACCCGGTGAAGGTAGCGTCCCGGACCCGTACCGGCCCATCGATGCGGTAGAATTGACGCCTGAAGCCCGCCGCTTCATCCCGCGCCGACGCTACCTACAACAGACCGGCGCAAAGGGAAAGCCATCCATCCGGACACGATATCGTCAGAGGCGGCCGAGGCGGCGGGCCAGAAGCGTGAAGAAGGCCTCGGGGTCGACCTCGCGCATGACGATGGCGTTTTTCTTGCGGTCGGTAACGCCCCACCAGTCGACCACCGACATGCCCATGGTGAGTTCGGATCCCGTCTCGATCTCGACATTGCAATTGCGTCCGGAAAAAAGTTCCGGCTGGACGAGATAGGCGATGACGCAAGGGTCGTGCAGGGGGCCGCCGTCGCCGGCATATTTCTCCTTGTCGAAGCGCTCGGAGAAGCCCAGCATTTCCGCGACCGCGATACCGGCCTTGTTGCCAAGTGCGCGGAACGCCGCCACCCGCTGACTGGTGGCCAGCGCCTTGTGGGTCACATCGAGCGGCATCATGACGATCGGGATACCGGCCCGGAACACCACCGCCGCGGCATGCGGATCGACATGGATGTTGAATTCGGCGGTGGGCGTGATGTTGCCGACCTCGAAATAGGCGCCGCCCATCATGACGATCTCGCGGATGCGCGGCGCGATCCTGGGCTCGCGGATCAGCGCCAGCGCGATGTTGGTGAGGGGTCCGAGCGCGCAAAGCGTGATCGAGCCGGGTTCCTCTCCCATCAGCTTCTCGACGAGGAAATCGACCGCGTACTGTCCCTGAAGCTTCATCTTGGGCTCCGGCAGGTCGGGGCCGTCGAGGCCGGTCCTGCCATGGACATGCTCGGCCGTCACCAGCGGACGCACCAGCGGCCGGACAGCGCCGGAATAGACCTTCATGTCCGTCTTGCCCGCCAGTTCGCAGATCTTCAGCGCGTTCTTCTCCGTCAGGCTGAGGGGAACGTTGCCGGCGACCGCCGTGATGCCGATCACTTCCAGTTCCAGGCTCGCCAGCGCCAGCAGGATGGCCACCGCATCGTCCTGGCCGGGGTCGGTATCGATGATGATCCGGCGCGCCGCGGCCATGCTTTTTCTCCGCTGTTTGAGGCTTGAATCCGTTCGGCGCGCGGACCATATCAGCATCGTACGGAAAGATGCCATCGGGGTTTTTCCATTTCCACGTCGCTCTTCGAGGACAGGAAAATGAGCAGAATGACGCCTTTCTCGAGCCCGTTGATGCTTGGGTTCGACACGATGGAAAAGACGCTGGAGCGTCTGGCGAAATCGGGCGACGGCTACCCGCCCTACAATATCGAGAAATTGTGCGACGCCGGTTCCGAGGCTGTGCGGCTGAGGATCACGCTTGCTGTGGCCGGCTTCAAGGAAAGCGACCTCGATGTAACCACGGAAGAGAACCAACTGGTGATCCGCGGCAGGCAGGAAGAGGACGGCGAGCACGAATATCTGCACCGGGGCATCGCGGCGCGCCAGTTCGTCCGCGCCTTCGTGCTGGCCGAGGGAATGCGGGTCGTCTCGGCGGAACTGAAGAACGGGCTTTTGGCGATCGATCTCGACCGGCCGGAGCCGCAGCGGCTGGTACAGAAAATCAACATTTCGGTGAAAGACTGATCTTCACCGATGGCTCTGCTCTATGCGGACCGGTCCAGGAAAGACGGTTCGCGAAAGGAGGCTGAAATGACCGAGAACACTGAAATGACCGGGAACATGGGAACGAACGCCCTGACCGAAATTCAATTTGCCCATCTCGGCGAAGGCGTCATCGCCTATATGCGCGAAATCGGCGCGGATGAATTGATGGGGAGCTTCCCCGGCATTCCCAACCTCCAGGCGGGAACCAAATTGTGGGCGCTGTTTGCGGCCAACGGCCAACCGATCCTGCTGACGGATGCCCGCGCCGGAGCGCTGGCGGGCGCGCTGGAAAACGACCTGACGCCGGTCAGCCTGCACTGAGTCATGATGCGATTGGATTGAATCGCATCATGCTCTTATCTCTTTGTTTGAGCATGATCTTTTCGGAAAACCGGTTCCCACTTTTCCGGATCATGCTCTGAGAGGCAGTCATCGAGGATGAGAACCGGGCGGCCAGTGGCCGCGCCCGTTTTGCATTGGGAGTGTTCGAGATTGTCAGGCCGCGTGCGAGGCCGGCGTCTGCGAAAGGAAGGCCAGGATGGCGGCGGCGTCGGAGGTGCCGCGTACCTTGGCGACGGTATCGGTATCACGCAGCACGCGGGCGATCCGCGAAAGCGCCTTCAAATGATCGGCGCCTGCGCCTTCGGGCGCCAGGAGCAGGAAGACGAGATCGACCGGCTGGTCGTCCAGCGAATCGAAATCAACCGGCTGTTCCAGCCGGGCGAAGACGCCGGTGATGCGACGCACGCCGGGGATCTTGCCGTGCGGGATGGCGATGCCGTTGCCGACGCCGGTCGAGCCCAGCTTTTCGCGCCTTAGGACCGTGTCGAAGATTTCGCGCTCGGGCAGACCGGTGATCCGCGCCGCCTTTTCGGAGAGAAGCTGGAGAGCCTGCTTCTTCGAATTCGCCTTCAAAGCCGGCATGATCGCCGAAACCTCGATCAGATCGCTGAGATCCATTTATCCGCGTCCCTTGTGTGGACTTCGTTTCCGCCCCGCGGGCCGTTTACCGCCGGGCGCGCGAGATTTTTCTACTCGTTACCAGCGCCGCCGGCTGGGTCGATCCAGCCGATATTCCCGTCCGCCCTGCGGTAAACGATATTGACCTGGCCACTGCCGGCCTGCCGGAACACGAATACCGGCTCATCGCGAGCATCCAGTTCAATCACGGCGGAAGCAACCGTCATGGTGCGCAGGGACACGGTCGATTCAGCCACCACCGCCGGCGCATAATCGTCCGGAATCTCCGAATCGTCGTCCGCCAGCGGCTCGACGATGCGGTAGGCGGCCGTCGTCTCGGGTTCCGAGGCGGTCGACTTGTGCGATTTCAGCCGCCGCTTGTAGCGCCTCAGCCGCTTCTCGATGCGCTCCGCCGCCGCGTCGAAGGCGGAGATCGCCTCCTGTGCCTCGCCGGTCGCCTGCAGCGCGATGCCGGTGTCGAGATGGATCATGCAATCGGCGGAAAAGCGCGAGCCCGATTTCTCGACCGTCACGCGGCCCGAATAGCTGCCATCGAAATATTTGTCGACGGCTTCCCCGATGCGGCCCTCGATACGCGTCCGGAACGCATCGCCTATATCCATCTGCTTGCCAGATATGCGCAGGTTCATCGGAAGTCCGACCTTTCGTTTTGATGCTCGACAGACCCCGGTCGAGTTTATACCGATGGCCCGTGCGCACAAGGTTGGGTCATCATCTCCACGATTTCACGGCAGCATAGGCGGCATCGCGTCGAAACGCACTTCAAGTTTTTGATTTCAAACACGATTTTTTCAACAAACGCTCGCGTCCGCCGGGCGGTGCAAGCCCGACGGTCCCGTAGCCAAAACGGCGCGGAATCCGCACCGCAGCCTGCCTCAAGCAGGGCTTGCGGCTCCGCCCCCACCTCATGCGGGCGGCCTAGTAGGGGGATTGAACGGGCATGTCAACCGACGGCAGCCGCTTTCCCGCGGCCGGTGCCGGCGAGATCAGCCGAGCGCGGCGAGCGCCTTCTTCTCGCGGCGGCGCTCTATGGAAGAGGGAATACTCATTCCTTCCCGATACTTGGCAACTGTCCTTCGGGCGATGTCGACACCGCTCTGGCGCAGCTTATCCACAATCGAATCATCGGAAAGCACTTCGGCCGGTTCCTCCTGCTCGATGAGCTGGCGGATGCGATCGCGGACCGCTTCGGAGGAATGCGCCTCGCCCGCGTTTGCGCCGGCGATGGCCGGCGTGAAGAAATAGCGCAATTCGAAGACGCCGCGCGGGGTCAGCATGTATTTGTTGGCCGCCACGCGGCTGACGGTCGATTCATGCATGCCGATCGCCTCGGCGATGCTTTTCATGTTGAGCGGCCGCAGATGGCGCACGCCATGGACGAGAAACGCGTCCTGCTGGCGCACGATTTCGGACGCCACTTTCAGGACCGTGCGGGCGCGCTGGTCGAGGCTGCGCTTCAGCCAGGTCGCGCTTTGCAGGCATTCCGTCAGAAAGTCTTTCTCGGCCGGATCCTTCGCCGCCGAACTGACCCGTGCGTAATAGGCGTTGTCCACCAGCACGCGCGGCAGCGTATCGGGGTTGAGTTCCACCTGCCAGCTTCCGTCCGGTGCCGGGCGGACAAGGACGTCCGGCACGATCACATCGGCCGTGCCCCCGGCGAAAGCCATGCCGGGCTTGGGATCGAGCGCGCGGATCTCGGCCAGCATGTCGAGCAGGTCTTCCTGGCCGACGCCGCACAGGCGCGTCAGTGCCTGGAAATCGCGCCGCGCCAAAAGCTCCAGGTTGCGCAGAAGCGCCTCCATCGCCGGGTCGAGGCGGTCGCGGACTCGAAGCTGGAGCGCCAGGCACTCCGAAAGATCGCGCGCGAAGATACCCGCCGGATCGAATGTCTGGCAGACGGAAAGCACCGCGGCGGCGACATCCGCACCAACGCCCAGCCTTTCGGCAACCTCACCGAGGCCGGCGCGCAGATAGCCGGCATCGTCCACCCCATCGGCCAGTTCGACCGCGACGGCACTTTCAACCGGGTCGGTGAAGGCGAAGGCTATCTGCTCGCGCACATGGTCGCGCAGCGTCACCGGGGCCGCGGTCACTTCCTCCAGACTGAAGCCGTCGCTTTCGAGCGCATGGCCGCCACCGTCATGGGCCGATTTCCATTGCGCCGCCAGATCGGGGCCGATCGGATCGCGCATACCGGGATCGTCGGGAAAGATGTTTTCCAGCGATGTGTCGAGCCGGTCCGACATGGAAGCCGCGCTCCATTCGGGCTCGGTATCGCTTTCCTCCCCGTTCCCGCCACGATCTTGCGCTGCATCGGGGCCAGCAGGCAGATCGTCCTCGCCGCCGCGCTCGATCAGCGGATTGCGCTCGATCTCCTCGTCGATGAAAAGCTCCAGATCGACATGGCTCAATTGCAGCAGCCGGATGGACTGCATGAGCTGCGGCGTCATCACCAGCGATTGCGATTGCTTCAGTTGCAGCCTGGCGGAAAGCCCCATCGTGCCTTGCCCGAGCATCCCGTGCCTTGCCGGACGGACGTCCGGCGGATTTATTTCCGCGGGAAGGAAACTGGCCCGGCTCTTGCTTGTCAAGCCGATCTCTAGCAGGCAGGCGTTACCGGAGCGTCAATCCGGCCCGGCCGGAAGCGTCGGCGGCGCGGTAGACGAGCAGGATGCAGGCTTGAACCTGTGCGATATCGCCCGCGCCTGAGCCGGAACAGTGCGGCACCATTCATGACCTTGTCCGTTGCGCCGCACCGGTGCAAGATGACGGTTCCTTAACGACATCTCCTCACCTCGCCCCGGCCCATGGATTCGACCAAGACCCGCAAAGCCTTTGCCAGCGCCAAGCAGGTGGCGGAACTCGCCGGCGTGTCGCGCTCGGCCGTTTCGCGCACCTTCACCCCAGGGGCCAGTGTCTCGGAAGAAACGCGCCGGCGCGTCATCCAGGCGTCCGAAAAACTCGGCTACCACGTCAACCATCTGGCGCGCGGCCTGCTGCGCAAATCGACCGGTATCGTCTGCCTTGTCGTGGCCGAAAGCGATACGCCCTATATATCGCGCATGGTGCGCACGCTCGCCCGGCACCTTCAGGAAGCCGGGAAAGTGGCGATGGTGATCGACACGACAGGTCCAAGCGAAAACGTCGAGCACGCACTGAGGCAAACGCTCAACTACCGCGCAGACGCCACCGTGGTGCTGTCGGGGACGCCGGCGCAGTCGATCATCCGAACCTGCCTCGACAATGGCCAGCGCCTGATCCTCATAAACCGCGACGACCGCCTCGCCGGCCCCTACAACCTCTCCCTCGATAACCGGCTCGCCGGGAGAACCGCGCTCGAAACCTTCGTCAGGGCCGGCTGCAGACGGCTGGCTGTTGTCGCCTCGGAGGCAGGAACGCCAAGCCTGATCGCGCGTGAAGAAGCCTTCATCGGCGCCGCCCGGGCTTCCGGCATCGAGGTAGCGAGCACCCGCAACGGCCGCACCAGCTACGAGGCCGGCGTGGCTGGCGCACGCGCGCTCTTCGCCGGGCGCGAGCGGCCCGACGCGGCCTTCTGCGTCACCGACCTCATCGCTTGCGGCTTCATGGATGTCGCGCGGCACGAATACGGCCTCTCGGTCCCCGACGAACTCAGCATCATCGGCTTCGACGACATCGAGCAGGCAAGCTGGCTTTCCTACCGGCTGACGAGCTTTTCTCCGCCGGTCGAGGAACTCGCCGCTGCCGTGGTCGATCTCGCGACGATGGGCGAGACGGCGGCCGAACAGGCACCCGCCAGCCGCTTTCTGGAAGCGCCGCTTGTCTGGCGTGACACGGTGCGCGGGAAGAAAGACTGATCAGCGCACCCGCGAAAAGGCGAGCCACAACCCTCCGCTGACCAGGAAGCCGCCGCCGACCCGCGTCAAGAGGCGGAAGCGCTTCGCCGACAGCGCCCGGCCGGCGCGGGCGGCGGCAAGCGCATAGGTACTGTCGGAGAGCGCACCGAAGAACATGGCGGTCACCCCCATGAGCGCAATCTGCAACGGGTAGCTGCCCGCCGGATCGATGAATTGCGGGATGAAGGCGCCGAAGAAGAACAGCGTCTTCGGATTGCTGATCGCCACCAGCAGCCCCTGCGCGAAGAAACCCATCCGGGGCGTCTGCGGTGCGACGTCTCCCGTCGCCCCGCTATGCGAGAAAAGCATCTGAAGGCCGATCCAGACGAGATAGGCCGCTCCGATGAAGCGGATATAGTCGAACCAGTCGCCCAGCGCCGTGATTGCCGAGGCAAGCCCGATGCCGACCACGGCGAAGACCATCGCCACGCCGGCGAGCGTGCCCGCCACGTTGAGGAGGGCGGCACGGGCACCATGGCGCATGCCCGACGCCACCACCAGCGTGACCGTCGGCCCCGGCACCATGACAATGACGATGGTGGCGAGGAGATAGGCAAGATAGGTGTGAAGCGCCATCGCCGTCCTCCTCAGCCTTTCATGGCCCGGTCGACCGAGGCCTTAAGCGGGATCGACGGCTGCGCGCCTTCCTTGAGGCAGGCGAGCGAAGCAGCGGTGGCCGCGCGACGGAGCGCCTGTTCCAACGGCAGGCCGGAAGCGAGCGACGCCGCCAGATAGCCGCAGAACGTGTCGCCTGCGCCGACCGTATCGACCGGCTTCACCTTTAGGGCCGGCACCGCAAGCGTTTCGCCGGGCGCGGCGGCAAGCACGCCATCGGCTCCCAGCGTGACGATCAGCGTCCGGCCCGTGCGTTCCGCGAAGGCCCTCATGCGGCTGGTGCGCTCGCCTTCGGGCAGGGAAAGCGCATCGGCGTAAAGATCGAATTCGGTCTCGTTGGCGACGGCGTAATCGGCCTCGCCGATGAAGGCGGCCGCCTCGGCGCGGAAGGGCGCCGTGTTGAGGACGGAAACCGCGCCCACCTCCCGAACTGTCCTCAGGGATGCCTCCACTGTCTCAAGCGGGATCTCCTGCTGCAGGAGAAGATATTCGCCTTTCTTCAGACCGGCCGCCACAAGATCACCCGGCAGGACCGTCTGGTTCGCGCCGGGCACGACGGCGATGACGTTTTCGCCTTTCGGATCGACCAGGATCAGCGCCGTTCCGGTCGGGGCATGCAGGCGCCCGACATGGGAGAGGTCGACGCCGCCCTCCTCCAGCAGCGACAACGCCTCAACGGCGAAGGTGTCCTTTCCCACCGCGCCGATCATCCGGACCTGGGCCCCGGCGCGTCGCGCGGCGAGCGCCTGGTTGGCCCCCTTGCCGCCCGGCGCGGTGGAGAAATCGCCGCCGGTGACGGTCTCGCCCGGCGCAGGCAGCCGCTCGACGGTGGCTATGAGATCGAGATTGATGGAGCCGATGACGGTGATGGTGATCAAGAAGAGCTTCCCGGAAACGCGGTTTCCGGGAAGCTAGACCATGATGTGCTCAAATGGAAAGAGCGCCGTTCAGTATCTATCCGGCAAGCTGCCCTGCCTCCCAGCCGAGGATGGCGCGCTTGCGCGTCAGGCCCCAATGGTAGCCGGTGAGCGCACCCGACTTGCCGACCGCGCGGTGGCACGGCACCACGAACGACATCGGGTTGGCGCCGATGGCCGCGCCGACCGCGCGGGACGCCTTGGGTGCGCCGATCTCCCTTGCGATGGAGGAATAGCTGATCGCGCGGCCCATCGGGATCCTGAGCAACGCCTGCCAGACACGCAACTGGAAATCGGTGCCTATCATCACGACGCGAAGCGGCTCTTCGGTTCGCCATTTCGCCGGGTCGAAGACGCGGCCGGCATAAGGCGCCGTTGCCGCCATGTCCTCGACATAGGTCGCGTTCGGCCAGCGCGCCGACATGTCGGCGAAGGCCTCGCGCTCGCGGCCGGGATCGCAGAAGGCGAGGCCGGCAAGGCCGCGCTCCGTCACCATGACGAGCGCCACGCCGAAGGGCGAGATATGATAGCCGTAGCGCATGGTGAGGCCCGCGCCGCGCGTCTTGTAATTGCCCGGCGACATCGCCTCATGCGTGACGAAGAGATCATGCAGGCGACCCGGCCCCGACATGCCGACCTCGTAGGCGGCGTCGAGCAACGGCGCGCCCTGGTCCAGCAGCCGACGTGCGTGATCGAGCGTGACGGCTTGCAGGAAAGCCTTGGGGCTCAGTCCCGCCCAGCGGGTGAACAGTTTCTGCAAGCCGGTCGGCGTGTCACCGACGGCCTCGGCCAGCACCTCCAGCGAAGGCTGGTCGCGATAGTCGAGGCTGATCTTCTCTATGCAGCGGCGCACGACCTCGTAGTCGCCACCGTCCGGCGTGATATCCTGTTGAAGGATTGCGGTCTGGGCGTTCATGTCGGCCTCCTTGGGCTGAAACTTCGATTAGAGCGCCGTGCGTCCATTCGGACGCACAAAGGACCCTCTAACACTTTGATCCTGCTGCATCGCGCCTTCCGAAAATCGAGTCCGATTTTCCGGCCGATGCAGTAACCGCAATATCGTCGGGAAAAGCGGGATTTCCCACCCGATTCCTGCAATGCTCTCTATGGTTGAACCTGGACGGCGCTACCGCCCTTTGGCGGTCGCCAAGGCCCGCGAAAAGGCCGTCGCGAAACTCTCGCGGTCGTCGGGGTTGAGGAAGCTTCCGATCGCCACCGTCTCGTAGCGCGAGGTCACCGCCATGCGCGTGATGCCGATCTCGCTGTGGCGGTTGACCGAGAAGCGCGCCCAGAAGGGATTGAAGCAGTGCTCCTCCGACTTTCCGGAAGGCGCGGTCTTGCGGATGTCGAGCAGCGTGCGCGACAGCGTGACCTCTTCGCGGGCGCGGGCGGCGCGGTAATTCAGCCGGAATGCGATATAGATGCCGAGCATGGCAAGGCCGCAGAAACACAGGATAGGCCAGGCACCATCCAGAAGGAAGATGACGCCCGTCACCAGCCAGCCGAAGCCGAGCGCGCCCATAAGGATAAAGAAGCCAACGCGGCCGAGGGACCGGTGCGGCGTCAGAAGCGCCCGGAAGAACGGCTCGTCCGCTGCGATTGTGTCGCTCATGGAAGTAATTATAGAGGAGGAATGCAAAAGCGGAACAGCAAATCAGCGTTACCGGCGAAACAAAAAACGACGGCCGCTGCCAGACCGGCGAAGCGGCCGAAAATCCCTTATACGGCCGACGAGATATACGAGATCTTCCGACGTTTCTCCGTGCAGCGGCCGGAGCCCCGAAGCGAACTCGACTACACCAACGCCTTCACCATGCTGGTGGCGGTCGTGCTTTCCGCGCAAGCGACCGATGCCGGCGTCAACAAGGCCACGAAAAAGCTCTTCGCCATTGCCGACACACCGCAGAAGATGGCCGCGCTCGGCGAAGGCGGCATCGCCGACCATATCCGCACGATCGGCCTGTGGCGCGCCAAGGCGAAGAACGTACTGGCGCTATCGCAGGCGCTGATCCGCGATCACCATGGCGACGTGCCGGACAGCCGCGAGGAACTCGTCAAGCTGCCGGGCGTCGGCCGCAAGACCGCCAATGTCGTGCTGAACAACGTCTTCGGCGAGCCGACACTCGCGGTCGACACGCATATCTTCCGGCTCGGCAACCGGCTGCTGCTTGCGCCCGGCAAGACGCCGGAACAGGTCGAGGCTGGTTTCCTCAAGATCATCCCGCCCGAATTCCTGCGCCACGCACATCACTGGCTGATCCTGCATGGCCGCTATGTCTGCAAGGCGCGGCGCCCGGAATGTGAGCGTTGCATCGTCGCGGATCTCTGCAAGGCGCCGGTCAAGACCTGCGATGTGCCGGCGCCGCTCGTGCCGCTCGACTAGGAGACAGTTCCCCGGCCGACACCATCTTGTGCAGATGCACCATCAGCGCCGCCGCGAAGAGCGGGGTCAGGAGATTGACCACCGGCACGGCAAGGAAGGCGGCGATGACGAGCCCACCGAGGAAGACCGTGCCGAAATGGCGGCGGCGCAACGCCTTCGCCTCGGCCTCCTCATGGAAGCGCATGGCGGCAAACTCGAAATATTCGCGGCCAAGCAGATAACCGTTGATCAGGAAGAAGGCGGCGATGTTGACGCCCGGGACCAGCAGCAGGAACAGCGCGACGATGTTGCCGAGGATGACGACCGCCAGGAATTTCGCCGACAGCAGGACGGCCCGCATGGTCGGCACCGCGCGGCCAGGCGGATCGAGCCTGTACTCGTTCTTCTCGATGATCTCCGCCACATCGTCCAGGAACAGCCCGGCGATGACCGCCGCGACCGGCGCGATCAACAACGCCAGGCCAAGCGCCAGGCCGATCGCGGCGAATATGGCCGCGATGATGCCGAGCCAGCTTGCCCAGCCGGGGAAGCCGGGCAGCAGCGCGCCTATCCATGGCAGGGCATAGGCGTCGAAGAGATGCTGGAGGCCAAGCCACACCAGCACCAGCAAAAGCAACGTCAGGCCGAGCGACTTGAAGAAGGCGGCGCGGAATTCGGCGGTGAAGAGGTCGCCGAGCGCACGGCGGGCGGCTTCGAGGATCATTCGTCCATCCGGGTTGGCCAGTCGGGCCGCAGATAGGAGCGCGTTCGCGCCTCCGCAAGGAAAGCGAGGCCGGCTAGAGCGTGTCGCGATCTTTCAGATTCGCTCCGTACGCTTTAGGCTTTTGATTTTACGCATGTCTTTGTTCCGAAACCGGTCCCACTTTCGGGAGACATGCTTTAAGCGAGCTTGGCCAGCAATTTCAGGAAGGCCGTGGTCTCGCGGCCGTTGAGGGGCGCCAGTGTCTCGGCGGTGATCCGTTCGGCGAGCGGCAACAGTTTCTCGATCATGGCCCTCCCCTCATCGGAAAGGCTGACCACCAGCCGGCGCCGGTCTTCCTTGTGCGCGGACAGCACGACCAACCCGCGCGCCTTCAGCCGGTCGATGACGCCCTTGATCGTCGCTGCATCCATCGCAACCATCGTGCCAAGCTGGTTCTGGGAGGCCTCGCCTATCTCCGCCAGCCTGGCGAGCGCGGCGAATTGCGGCGGGGTAAGGTCGCCGATATGCTTCGCGAAGATGGCGATATGGCGCTGGTTCGCCTTGCGCAGGATGAAGCCGATCTGCTTATGCAGCCGGTAGGCCGTCTCGGCGCCGGCCTCGACCAGCTTCAGCTTGTCGCCCGGCACGGTCATCTCAGCCCGTCCCCCGCCTTGATGTCCTCCACCGCCAGGCCGCCCATACGGTTATGGACGCGCGGACCGCAGGCCATGGCGAGGCAAAACAGTATCTCGTCGGCGCGCGGGCCGTCCGGTATCGAGACGGTCATGGCGTCGAAATGACTGCGCACATAGGCGGCGTTGGTGTGGCCGAGCGGCACGTCGAGCGAGGCGCCGAACGCGCCGACCTTCATCGCCGAGGGCACGATGGCCTTGGCATCACCCAGTCTTGCGCGCATGGCGTAGCCGCCCGGCACGTGCCAGAGCGCGCCATGCTCTATTTCCCCTGCCGTGCCGACGATGGCGCCCTTGCCGTAGCCGTCGATCGCCGCGATGTCGCCACCGAGCGCGGCGATCAGCCGGTCGGTCAGTATCAGGCCGAGCGGTTTCAGATCCTCCATGCCGGGCTGCAATTCGGCGACATATCTGCCGGCATAGGGGTTCTTCACCAGCGCCAGCGCGGCGGCGCGGCGGCGCGGTGCTGCCGGCGCCGGCCCACCCTCGTGCAGGATTTCCTCGGTCACGACTGCGATCTTGCGGATCGGGAATTCAGGCATGCTGCGGCTCCATATGAGATTTGAAGATGGGCGCGCGCAGGAGCGTCGCCTTTTCCACGAAGTCATCTCCGCAGATACGCGATTGCCCGCCAAGGAACAGCGCCGCCGCTTCGATCAGCCCGTGCCGGCGGTAGTCTTCGGCGACAGCCCGACCGCGCTCCAGCGCAAGCGTGATTTCGTTATCGCCGAGCAACCCGACATCCGTCGTCACCAGTCTCTCGCCGAGGTCGCTGTCCGGCTGGATATCGCAGGCGCACTGGCGCCGGATCGCGGGATGGCGGGGCAGGTCGACCGCGTTGGCGATCAGGGTGGCGGCGACATCGGCGCTGGCGCCGTCCTTCGCCAGAACCGTCACCGCGTCGGCGATGCCGAAGGAAAAGCTGCGGCCGCGCCAGCCGCTGGTGGCGATGCCGCGCACGCGATCGTCCGCGCGGATGACCAGCCGGTCGGACAGGCCATGCAAGGCGCCGGCGATTGCCGCCTTCATCGACTGGCCTTTCGCAAGATGGATGGCAATGTCGCCGCCATCATTGACATAGGCGCGGTCGAGCGAGCGGCCGGCAAGCATCGCCGCCAGCATCTCGTCGGCGACCGAACCGGCGACCGCCGCCATCGGCGTCACGAAAATTTCGGCGAAGCGCGAGGCGGCCACCTCCATGCGGCGCGCCGTCGGGCCGGCAAAGGAACGCCGCTTGAGCGAAGACGGCCGGCGCAACTCCGTCAGTTCCTCGACCAGTTCACCCAAAATCGTCTGGAAACGCCGTGCCGCCTGCCGGTAGGCCGCCTTGACCTCGCCGGCAGCGCCAAAGGCCTCTACGACCAGGTCTATCGGGCCGTGGTTCATGTGCAGCCGGCGTCCGTCCGGCAGCCAGACGATCCGAGGTCCGTTCATCGCGGCCGGCCCCGGGAATGGCTGAGATATTGCAGCGGCGGCCACGGATTGACGCCCGGCGCACCGGCGCCACGGCGAGGGTTCAGATATTCGCCGCCGCGCGCGATCACGTCTTCTACCGTGCGTATCTCGGAGACATAGCCGCCGAGCCGCTCGTAATCGTCGCGGGTAAGCGTGAACTCGATCGGCGCGACCAGCGCCGGCGTCGGCACGTAGCCAAAAGAATTGTCCGGCGTGCGCATGACGTCGACCATCAGCATGATGCCGCCGCCAGGCCACACATAGACCGGCGCGCCGCCGACCGTGACATAGGTCTGGAGCCCGTGGACAGAGCGTGTGAGGTTGACCGGGTTCTCGGTCACGCCGGCACGCAATGAGCCGCCGGCGCCGCCCACAAAGAGCACGGTGCAGAGCGCCGGCTCGCAATTGTCCTCGATCAGATCCACCGACTTCCGCAGCCGCTCCGGGAACGGCTTTTCGATCGGCTTCAGATCGTCGTCCAGCTCGAAATAAGCGAACTGCTCGCCGGTCGTGGAGACCATCATCAGCGACAGGCCGGGCCGTGCACCCTTCTTCGGGTTCCATTCGCCAAGGATCTGCAGCGGATCGGAAACGGTGGTGCCGCCCCAGCCGAGCCCCGCCTCGGAGACCTTGAAATAGCGACCCGGCGTCGAACGCCGGCCGAGGATCTTTATCCCCGTATCTGGCCAACCGAGCACCTTGCCGGCCTGATGCTCGGAGACGACGCCGGTGATATGGTCGTCCACGACAACCACCTCGTCAACAAGGTCCTTCCATTGGGTGGCGAACATGCCGATGGTGGCCGAGCCGCAGCCGACGCGCATGCGCTGCTCGGCCCTGCCGTCGATGATGGGCGCCTTGCCGGCCTGGACGACGACGCTCACGCCACCATCGATGGTCAGTTCCACAGCCTTCTTGTTGCAAAGCGCAAGCAGCGCGTCGCAGGTGGCGCGGCCCTCCGCCTTGGAGCCGCCGGTCAGGTGATGCACGCCGCCGAGCGACAGCATCTGCGAGCCATATTCGGCGGTGGAGACATGGCCGATCACCTCGGCGCCTGCGCGCACGGGGGCGGTCTCGTCGCCCAGATGGCGGTCGGTGTCGATCTTCACTTTGGCGCCGCAGTAGGAAAATATCCCTTCCGTCACGACCGTGACGAGATCGACGCCCTCGACCTCCTGGCTGACGATGAAGGGCGCGGGCTTGTAGTCGGGATAGGTGGTGCCGGCACCGATGGCGCTGACGAAACGGCGGCCGCTGTTCACCAGCTCGCCGTTCCAGTCCTCGCCCTCGGCGAGGAAGGGCGTGACGGCGCCGCCGGCCTCTTCGGTATGCTCGAGGATGGTCAGCGGATCGCAGCGCACGATCCGGCCGCCGACATTGCCGTAGCGGTCGCAGGCGCCGGTGCGGCCCTCGGCGATGTAGCACATGACAGGGCAGGCATCGCAGCGGATCTTCTCGCCGGACTTTTGTGGGCCGGGATCATGCGTCTCGAAACGCTCGGAGAGTTCGCTCACGAGAGCTGCTCCCCGAAACGGATACGCTCGCGTTCCTTCACACCGCCGGCGGCAATCATTTGCCCACTTCCTTAATCGCGGCCAGCACCCGCGACGGTGTCGCGGGCACCTTGGCGATCTTCGCCCCCGACGCGTGGCGGATGGCGTTGAGGATCGCGGGCGCGGTCGGGATCAGCACATGCTCGCCCAGCCCCTTGGCGCCGAAGGGACCTTCCGGGTCCGGCACCTCGACCAGGATCGATTCGATCGGCGGCACGTCGCCGATGGTCGGGATCAGGTAATCGTGCAGATTCTCGGTGCGGCCTGGAATATATTCCTCCATCAACGCCAGCCCGATCCCTTGAGCGATGCCGCCTTCGATCTGGCCTTCGACCAGAAGAGGATTGATGGCGCGGCCGACATCGTGGGCCGCGGTGATCTTGATGAGCTTCACCGTGCCGAGCCTCATGTCGACCTCGAGTTCGGCGATCTGCGCCCCGAAACCGTAGACGGCGTAAGGCTTGCCCTGCCCCTTGGCGTCGAGAGCGGTAGTCGGCGCGTCATAGGTCTCGACCGCACGGAAGACGAAGCCGTCGACATCCGCCTTCATCGCGCCAAGATCGATGGCGCGCACGGCGTCACCCTCCCGCACCGTAAGCGTTGTACCGTCGAGCGACAGCACCGCCTTCTCGGAGACATTGGCGAAACGCAGGATTTTTTCGCGAAGGGCGCGGCCGGCCTTCTCCGCCGCCTTGCCGGTGATGAAGGTCTGGCGGGAGGCGGACGTCTTGCCGGCATCCGGCGTGATCGAGGTATCGGCTCCGACGAGGCGCAGCTTGCCGAGCGGCAGGCCGAGCGAGTCGGCGGCGATCTGTGAAATCACCGTGTTGGAACCCTGGCCGATATCGACCGCACCCTGATGCAGCACCACTTCGCCTGTCGGCGAAATGCCGATCTTGATGGTGGACGGGTTGGGCAGCGCGGTGTTGCCGCAGCCATACCAGCACGACGCCACGCCGACGCCGCGCTTGCGCGCCGCATGCACGGCATTGAAGGCTTCCGCGTCCGCCAGCGCCCGTGCCCAATGCGGCTCCAAGGCTTCAAGACATTCGACGATGCCGGCCGCCTCCAGCACCTGCCCGGTGGCGGTGACGGAGCCCTTGCGGAAGGCGTTCTTCAGGCGGAACTCCAGCCGGTCCATGCCGATCTTTTCGGCAAGTTCGTCGTAAAGCGTCTCCTGCATGATGGTCGCCTGCGGCACACCGAAGCCGCGAAAGGCGCCGGCGATCGGACCGTTCGTATGCACCGCCCTGCCGGTCGCGCGATAGTTCGCCACGGCATAGGGGCCGGAGGCATGAACCGGCACCCGGTTCGCCACGGTCGGCCCCCAACTCGCATAGGCGCCGGTGTTGAAATCGCCCTCGAAGACCATGCCGGTCACCCGGCCTTCGGCATCGGCTCCGATCGTCGCCTTCATCGATCCCGGGTGGCGTTTTGTGGTCGAGGCCATCGATTCAAAGCGGGTATAGACGAGACAGGCCGGCCGGCCCGTCTTCAGCGCCACCAGCCCTATCAGCGGCTGCAAAGACACGTCGAGCTTGGAGCCGAAGCCGCCGCCGGTCGCTGTCGGCACGATCCGCACCTTCTCCGGCGCGAGGCCGAGCACGGCGGCGGTATCGGCCCGGTCCATATAGGGCGCCTGGGTGCATGCCTTGATGACCAGCGTGTCGCCATCCATGAAGGCATAGCCTGCCTCCGGCTCGATATAGGCGTGCTCGACATAGGAGGTGTCGACCGCGCCGGTGACGGTGAACGCCGCTTCTGCCAGCGCCTGTTCCGGATCGCCGCGCTCCACGAAGCCGGTGGTCAGGATGTTGTCCTTGCGGCTGGCGTGGACCGGCGCAAAACCATTCAACGCCTCCGCTGGCGCGAGCGTGTGCGGCAGGACGGTCCATTCGATCGGGAAATCGGCCGGATCGAAATCTTCTATCGCATCCTTCTCGCCGGCGACCAGCGCTACCGCCTCGCCCCGGAAGCGCGCCGCGCCTTCCGCCAGCGCTGGCTGGTCGGCAAACGGCGCGATCACCCCGAACACATTGCGACCGGGAATATCGGCCGCCATATAGACCGCCACGATGCCGGGATGGTCGCGAACGAAGGCGTCGAGATCGCCGAACGTGAATGAAGCGTGCCAGTGCGGCGAGCGGATAACCATGACCGACAACGCGTCGACGGGGCGCTCGTCGGCGCCGAAACGGTCGGTGCCCGACACTTTCGGAATGCCGTCGAGACGGATCGGCGAAGCGCCGACCGCACGGCCGGCGGCCGGGAGGCGGAGGTCGAGGAGATTCGTAGTCCTGACCCCCACCCCTAACCCCTCCCCACAAGGGGGAGGGGGATTCCCAGTGGCTCTGGCCGCGTCAGGCCTTGTCAGGTCTCTGCAGTCAGCGACGTGGGCCAGTTCCCCTCCCCCTTGTGGGGAGGGGTTAGGGGTGG
>JAKDNM010000032.1 GCA_030456445.1 Hyphomicrobiales bacterium | reverse complement strand
AGGACGGCGCCCTCTCACGGCGCAAACAGGGGTTCGATTCCCCTTGGGCGTACCAATCTTTTCAATCGCTTAGCGTGCCACCCTCGGAAATCGTCCAATAACCGTCAAATAAACGGTTTGAAGCATTGCCTTCAGGATAGCCAATCACTCCATGACTGGTGATCCTGCTCGTGTTGCGCTTGCCGCCATGATCAAGACGAAGCGCAAAGGCAAGAAATCGCCGAAGCCCATGGGAGCTTTGCCGGGAAGGCTCGCAAGCCAGTCGCCATTCGCGGCCGTGAGCGCTGTGCGTTCCTGCGGCTTCATGCCTTCAATCATCCCGACAAAAGCTTTCCGATTAGTCGTTGGCATCCACGCCCTCAACCAAGGTGCCGGGTCGTGACCGCAAAGGGATGTGGCCGTGTCGCCAAGTGAAGCCGCAACGAAAAACGACTGTCCACGACATACTTTCGGGTGACCTTGGTTTATCCGCCAAAGGGTCGAGATGCGAACTCACCGCTACCGCTGTACTTTCGACTGCAGAGCACAGTTGGAGAAAGGGAAATTCAAAATAGCCACGTGCAACGTAAGCTTCGTTCGCGTGCGCGGTATCCATCTATCTTCAACCATGGCCAATGCAATGAACGATGGCGAGGAGGGGCATGCAATATCGTCGCGAGATTGACGGGCTTCGTGCTGTCGCTGTCCTTCCCGTGGTCTTGTATCACGCCGGTCTTGGCGTCTTTTCCGGTGGCTTCATTGGCGTAGACGTCTTCTTCGTTATAAGCGGGTACCTGATCACTGCCCTTATAATCGTCGATCTCGAGAAAGACAGCTACTCGATTATCGCCTTTTATGAACGGCGTGCCCGACGCATCCTTCCGGCGCTGTTTTTTGTTATGCTTTGCTGCGTTCCCTTCGCATACGCGTGGATGCTGCCTTCACAGCTTGCCGATTTCGGCCAGTCGGTCGCCGCTGTGACCACCTTCGTCTCGAACATATTGTTCTGGAGAAGAACCAATTACTTCGCGCCCGACTCGGATCTCAATCCGCTGCTGCATACCTGGAGCCTCGCGGTCGAAGAGCAGTTCTACATACTGTTCCCGATCCTGCTGATGCTCCTTTGGCGGTTCGGCCGGCGTGTCATCGTCTTCGTTATTTTCGCGATATCCCTCATCAGCCTCGGGCTCGCCCAATGGGCCTCCTCGCACGTAACGACCGCCAATTTCTATATCGTGACCGCCAATTTCTATCTCCTCCCGACCCGCGGCTGGGAACTCGGTGCAGGCTCTCTATGCGCTTTCGCCCTGCATGGGCGGGTGCAGCCATCCAATACTATCCTGTCCGGTCTAGGTCTGGCGTTAATCATCGTTTGCGTTTTCTTTTACGACGGCTCGACACCGTTTCCGTCGCTTTACACCCTCTTGCCCGTAGCCGGCGCAGCGCTCGTCATCCTGTATGCCGGGCCATCTACATGGATCGCGCGCCTTCTTTCGACGCGCGTGCCGGTGGGGATCGGCTTGATTTCCTACAGCGCATATCTCTGGCATCAACCGCTCTTCGCGTTCGCCCGTATCCGCATCGAGCAGCCCACACCGACAATGCTGGCCGGCTTGACGGTTGGAACCTTTGCGCTTGCATGGTTCAGTTGGCGGTTCATCGAGCAGCCCTTCCGCGGACGAAGCAAGCTGGTCCCCTCTCGCACCGCAATCTTCGGGCTATCAGCCGCGGCCGGCTGCGTGTTCCTGACAACCGGGTTGGCAGCTTATTTCATGCAGGGCCTGCCTAGCCGCATTGCACCGTCCGGCCGGAGCTTCGCAGAACTTGGCCTCGACCGGCGCCTGAGAGTGAATGACGGCCTCGATTCTATGTGCGTGGAACTCACCAACTCGCCCCGCTGCCGCAATGGCGACCACCCGAAAGTCGTGCTCTGGGGCGACAGTTACGCCATGGCCCTGGCGCCCGCCCTTGCTGCCGGCGCTATCGACGAGCCTTTCGTTCAATTCACCAAGCCGGCTTGCTCGCCAGTTGCCGATATCGCCTACATAGACAAGCAGCACCCGTCAGGCTTTTCACAAGGCTGCATCGACTTCAATGACAAGGTCCTGAACTGGATCAGGAATGAGGGCGATATCGACTATGTCATCATGTCCTCTGCGCTCGGAATCTACGACCACGTCACTTATCGCCGGGATGGCACGATCTTCGAGAATGGAAATAACCAGCTTCTCAAGGAGAAGATGCTCAAGACAGCAGGGATGGTCAAGGCAGCGGGCGCAATGCCCATCTTCATCTCGCCGCCGCCGCGCACGGGGTATGACTTGTCGCGATGCGGTATTGCCGCGCTCGTGTTTAGCGGGCGTGGGGATTGCAGTTTCAGGGTTAGCGACGAATCGCAAGCCTCGCTTGCCATTCTCAGCTTTCTGAGAAGCATCGACAAGGACATCGGCTACATCGACCTCCCAAGCCTGCTGTGCCGCGATGGCGTCTGTCAAACCATGATTGACGGCCGGTTCATCTTCCGCGACTCCGGTCATCTGTCACACGAAGGCTCGGAACTGATCGGAGCGAGCCTTGGCCTGGCTCCCCTCATCGAGGCGGCGGAAAGTAGCCGACCGCAGGCTGGCCGGGCCAAGGTCAGCCTGAGGTAGTGTCAGGGGGTCGTTCTCCTTTGGCGTACTTTTCCCCGGACCAACGTGCCGTTCCGAGCAATCGAGAACTGCGGACGGATTGCCATCGGCACCGTTTGGAGCCGCGTGGGCAAGGGCCGCGTTCGAGCCTTCCCGACAAGTATCGGCATATGCAGGCTCGCGCACCGGTCAGCGACTGTTGCCGTTTTTATTTCACGAGAATGATGAATGGAGGGCGCGCGTCGGACCCCGCCATTCATTATGTCTTTACAGCAAACGTTCGTTCGTTTTCGTGGATCGGGCCGATTTGTCCTTCGCTATTCAAGCGGCTTCAGATTCGCTTCGATCGCCTCGCGCCTGGGTTCCAGGAAGGGCGGCAGCGCCAGCCGCTCCCCAAGGCTATCGAGAGGCTCGTCGACTGCGAAGCCAGGCCCGTCGGTCGCGATCTCGAACAAGTTGCCGCCGGGTTCGCGAAAGTAGAGCGAGCGGAAGTAATAGCGCTCCACCTCGCCGGAGCTTGGTACCTTGAACCGGGACAGCCGCTCTGCCCAGTCGCGAATCGCCGACACATCCGGCGTGCGGAAGGCGACATGATGGACCGCGCCGGCCCCCTGGCGGGCGGCGGGAAGGCCCGGCTGGACCGCGATGTGCAGTTCCGCCGCCGCCCCGCCATCGCCCATGCGATAGACATGGACATGGCCCTCGCCGTCCGGCGAGGCGTAGTCGCGTTCCTCTGTCATGTCGAGCACACGGGTGAGAAGGGTGTCGGTTGGTTCTTTCCGCGAAACGGAGATCGTGATCGGCCCGAGGCCGCGGATCTGGCGTTGGACGGGAACGGTGCTTTTTTCCCATGGGTGGGCCGCGCCTGCGCCGCCGTCATCGGTCAGCCGGAACCGCTGGCCTTCCGGATCCTCGAAGTCGAGGGCGGCGCGGCCGCCGACGGTCGTGATGTCACCGGCATTCAGCCCCGCGTCGCGAAGCCGGGCGGCCCAATAGTCCAGGCTGGCCTCGCCTGCGACGCGCAGACCGGTACGGCTGATGGAGTGCGTGCCGCGGCGCTCGGGGGAAGCCGGCCAGTCGAAGAAGGTCAAATCCGTACCGGGTGTCGCCTCGCCATCGGCATAGAACAGGTGATAGGCGCTGGGGTCGTCCTGGTTGACGGTCTTCTTGACCAGCCGCAGGCCGAGCGTGTCGGTATAAAAGCGCTTGTTGGCAGGCGCGTCGGCGGTGATCGCCGTCAGATGGTGGATGCCGGTCAGTTGCATGGCAATGCTCCTTGCAGGGTGTATCTGTGTTGCTGCAAATATCGGCCGGAAAGCGCCCGAATGGGAGGCCCTCGGACACGCAAGCCGCGTTCGGGTTTTTCGAACGGTGATGTTCAACCTCGTTCGGGCGCACTATGCTCCTCCGATGAAATGGACCATCGACGAGATCAGGACGTTTCTCGACGTCATGGATGCCGGCCCGGCGCTTGTCGGGCGTTGTCTTATTCGTCGGTGACGATCTTCACCTTGTCCCCGACCGAGACATCGGCTCCCGGCCCCAGCCCGTTCAGGACCCGGAAGAGATCGAGCTTGCGGTCAACGCCGCGCATCATCGCCGCGATGCTGGCGATGTTCTGCCCGGTCTCTACCGTGACGATCCGGATGCTCAGCGGCTTGAGTGAAGCCTTTTGTGCTTTCGTCAACAGGCGGAAGCTTCCCGACACCGCCCGCGCCACCTTTTCGAGATCGTGGCTGGCCATCGGCGCGGCCGTCAGGAGGCGGTAGACCTGGCCGTCGGCGCGGATCACCGTCACGTCGAATTGCCATCCTTCCGAGACCGCCCGCGCGACAGCCGCCTCATTGCCGTTGATCGTGGCGGGATGCACCGAGGAAGGATCGAGCCCCGTCACCCAGCCGCTGCGCACATAGTCATCGAGCGGCGTGCCGCGGTTGACCGACACGCCGTCGAACCGCACCGCGACGTCTCCCGGCCCCGCTGCCGTCACCGCCTGGGCCGAATTGTCGATTACGAAGCCCTGCGGCACGGTGAAGGTTATGCCCAGTTTCGGATGCAGGAAGGTATTGCCGCGCACAAAGCCTTCGTCGGGCTTGTCGCCGAAGAGCATGCCGTCGATTCCCTTAAGATAGGCGTCGCGGTCACGCTCTCCCGTTCCGGGCGGTCCAAAGACCCTCGCCTTCTCTACCGCCAGCGAGACGCGCTGCGGCGTATTGGGATGTGTCGCAAGGAAGTCGAGGCTGGTATCGTTGGCGCCCGAGACAGTGCGGAAATCCGTATAAGCCTGCATGGCGCGCAGGAAGCGGGATGCGGCATAGGGGTCGAAGCCAGCCTTGCCGACCGAATTGATGCCGATCGCGTCCGCTGCCAGTTCCTGGTTGCGCGAGAATTGCGCCAGCTTGAGCTTGCCGCGGATGAGCGCCGTCTTGGCCTCGCGGTCGTTGCTCAAAAGGTCGGCGACGACATGCGAGGTAAGCGCCTCCTCGGCCTCCAGTTGCTGGCGCTGCAGCCCGTGATTGGCCGTCACATGGCCCATCTCGTGGGCGATGACGGCGGCCAGCTCCGCCGAATCATCGGCAAGCGCTAGAAGCCCGCGCGTGATGTAGAGATAGCCGCCGGGCAGCGCGAAGGCGTTGACGCTCGGCGAATTGAGGATGGTGATGCGGTAGATCTGGTCGGGATTGTCCGACACCAGCGTCAGCCTGCCGACGACCTTGGCGACCATCCGCTCCAGCTTCGGATTGGAATATTCGCCGCCGTAGGTATGGAGAATGCGCGGATGCTGTTGGCGCGCAAGCTGCACCAGCTTGTTGTCGCGCGTTACATTCGCGGCCGTGACCGGGTCGGCCGACGGCTTCAGCGCATCGTCATACATGCCGCCATTAAGGCTCTGGCAGGCCGAAAGCATGAGCGCGAGCGCGAGCGGCGCCCATACGTTGCTGCGCTGGCGTCGCCTTTCTTGCCTGGTGGCCCCTGTTCCTGTGGCGCGGCTGTACAGAATAGCTTCCTTCCAAGGCAAATTGACGGTTCGCCGGAATCGGGGATATTGTTACGCGTCGGCGCCGCCATGGCAAAGCGGCATTTGGTCGGAATGCGCATTTGCTTGCCAATTATGACGGCTTGCGGGCAAACGCCCCATTTTTCGCCGGCTTCCTCATTCGCCGCCCGATTCCGGGAGGCGTCCGCCGGGAGACGGCGCCTCCACCGCGTCTGAACCGGCGATACGTCCATCTTCGATCCGCACAACGCGATCGGCGATCTGTCTTGCATCCTGCTCATCATGGGTGACCATCAGGATCGTCATATGAATGCGGGAATGGAGCTCGCCCACCAGATCGGTCATTTCCCGGCGAAGCGCGGCATCGAGCGAGGCGAAGGGCTCGTCGAGCAGCAGCACCGGACGGTCCCGCACGAGGACGCGCGCCAGCGCCACCCGCTGGCGTTCGCCGCCGGAAAGTGCGGAAGGCAGCCGCTTTTCCTTGCCGGAGAGCCCGGTGCGGGCGAGCGCATCCGATACCGCCGCGCGATCCTCGCCGGAAAGCTTGAGCGACGGAGAGCGCCCGAGGCCGACATTGGCCGCGACATCGAGATGCGAGAAGAGATTGTTTTCCTGAAAGACCATGGAGACGGGATGGGCCGCCGGCGGCAGCCCCGTCACATTCTCCCCGCCGATCAGGATACGGCCGCCGGATGGCGCCTCGAAGCCGGCGACGAGATTGAGCAGCGTCGATTTTCCCGCCCCGCTCGGCCCCATGATTGCCGTGACCGAGCCGGCCGCGAAGCGAAGGTCGAAGCCCATCACCATCTCCGCGTAGCGGAAAGCCACCTTTTCGAGGGCAATTTCGAGCCCGCTGCGCCCGGTCATGCCGCATCCCTTCCGAGACGGTCGGAGATCGCCATCAGCCCGAGGCAGAGGACGCCGAGCAGAAGCGCTATCCCCGCCGCGTCCTCCGTGCGGTAGCTGCCCATGCGCTGCATCAGAAGATAGGGCAGCGTCTGCACGCTATCGCTGCCGAAGAGCGCGATAACGCCGAGATCGCCGAGCGACAGCGCCATGGCGAAAGCCAAGGCGGTGCCGAGGGGACGGGCAAGCACCGGTCCGTCGATCAGCTTGAACCGGTTCCAGCCGGCAATGCCGAGGGCGTCGCAGAGCCGTTCGTTGCGGGCGCTGGCCGCGTCGTAAGCGGGACGGACGACGCGCACTGCAAACGGCATCGCCATCAGCGCATTCACCACGACCACCATGGCAGGGGCGGCCGCATAGAGATTGCCTAGACGAAGCAGGATCACGAACCAGCCGGCGCCGATGACGGTCGGCGGCAGCACAAGAACGAGGCTGGCGCCGCTGCCGGACATCCATTCCAGCCATGAGGCGGGCCGCTCCCGGCGCCCATATTCGAGCACGCGGCGGCAGGCGACCAGCGCCAGCGACAGGCCGATGGAAAGGAGCGCCGCGGGAACAGCAAGGGCAAGGCTGGTCAGCGCGGCGCGCCGAACCGCTTCATCCAGGGCGAGCCTGCCCAGGTCGGCGCCGAGCCCGGCGACGACCACGGCCCCCATCGGCCCCGCCACGAAAAAGAAGGCGGCGGCAATGACCAACAGGTTGCAAAGCCTTTCCCCTTGCCCGGTCGCGGCATAACGGCGCCTCGCCACCGAAAGAGTCGCCGCCGCCGTGTAATCTCCGCCAAAGCGCGTGATAGCGATGAAGATCGCCAGCGTCAGCCCGATCTGCGCCGCCGTCAGCGCAACCGCCCGCGCGGGATCGAAATCGAAGCGAAGCGCCTGGTAGATCGCCACTTCCAGCGTCGTGGCGCGCGGGCCGCCGCCGAGCAACAGCACGATGGTGAAGGAAGTCACGCACAGCATGAAGACGAGCCCGGCGATGCCCGGCAGGCTTGCCCGCATCGCCGGCCATTCGAGGAAACGGAAGGCCGGGCGTGCGCCCATGCCCAGTTGCGCGGCAAGCCGCCATTGATCGTCCGGCACCGTATCGAGCGCCTGCAAGAAGAGCCTTGTCGCGAGCGGCAGGTTGAAGAAGACATGGGCGATGAGGATGCCGGAAAGCCCGTAAATGCCCGGCCAGTCGCCGCCGGCGAATCTGGAAAACGCGCCGGAGAATATTCCCGCCCTGCCATAGAGCGCGAGCACGCCGAGCGCGGCGACGATCGCCGGCAGCGCCAACGGCACGGCGAACAACCTCAGCATCAGCGCGCGGCCCGGAAATGCCTGCTGCCGGGAAAAGGCCCGCGCAACGAAAATCGCCGGCCCGACCGAAAGCACCGTCGACAGCACGGCCTGGAAAAGCGTGAACCGCGCGACCCGAAGGAGATAGCCATCAAAGGCGGAAAACGCGCCGCTCCAGTCACGGCCTGCCTGGAAGACGAGACCGGCGAGCGCGCCGCCGGCGACAAGCGCCACGGCCACGATGGCTAGAAATCCGGCAGCTATCCGCCCGTTGGCAGGTCGTAGCGCTATCGCATATGGCGCAACGACCCCCACTCCGTCCCGCTTCGCGGGCCACCTCTCCCCCACTTTCGTGGGGGAGAGGAAGGGTGCCAAGCATTGCGGCCAGCGCTTCCTCTCCCCCGTCGAGCGGGGGAGAGGTGGTCGGCGAAGCCGATCGGAGTGGGGGTCGAACTCCATATGCAATTACCCATCCATCGCCCGCATGCTATCTGCTCATCACGGAGAGCCATTCGTCGACCCATGCCTTGCGGTTTGCAGCGACCTCGTCGCTCGAATAGATCAACGATTTTGACGGCTTGACCAGTCTGCCGAAGGCCGGATCGAGCGGCTTGTCGGTCTTGCCGGCCGGATACATCCAGTTCGTCTCGGGGATCGCGTCCTGGAATTTCGGACCGGTCATGAAGGCGAGGAATTTTGCAGCGAGCGGATTTTTTGCCCCCTTCCTCGTCATTCCCGCGACCTCGATCTGCATGTAATGTCCCTCCGCGAAGGAAGCGGCCTTGTAGCGATCGGTCTTCTCCTCGATCATGTGGTAGGCGGGCGAGGTCGTGTAGGAGAGCACCATCGGCGCCTCGCCCTTGGTCAAAAGACCGTAGGCCTCGCTCCAGCCGGGCGTGACGGTGAGCACTCGGCCTTTAAGCTTCGCCCATGCATCGGCTGCCTTGTCGCCGTAGATCTTCCTGATCCACAGCACCAGGCCGAGGCCGGGCGTGGAAGTGCGCGGATCCTCGATGGCGATCTTCTCCTTTGGATCGCCGTCGACCAGTTCGGCCATGCTCTTGGGCGGGTCTTTCAGCTTGTCGCTGTCATAGACGACGGCGAAATAGCCGTAATCGTAGGGTACGAAAAAATCGTCGCTCCACCCGCCGGGCACATTTACCTCGTTTGCAATCGCGCCGTGCGGCGCGAAAAGGCCGGTCGCCTTCGCATCCGCCATGAGATTGGTGTCGAGCCCGAGCACGATGTCGGCCTTGGTCGATTGGCCTTCGAGCTTCAGACGGTTAAGCAGCGCGACACCGTCGGCGACGGAGACGAAGCGGACGCTGCACGCGCACTCCGCCTCGAAAGCCTTCCTGACAATCGGGCCGGGGCCCCAGTCGGCGGTGAAGCTCTCATAGGTGTAGATCGTAAGCGCACCCTCGGCGGCGGAGGCCGGACTCGGCACGAGCGGCGCGATCAGGGTCGCCAGCAGCAGGAAGCGGATCGTTCCGCGCATCGGTCTCTCCTTTCATACGAGGGACGAGGCGCCGGAGCCGAAGCGTCTAATCCCTCCGCCGGTATGAGCCGGATCAGGTTCGACGGGTTGGCCGATCGACGACCTCTCAGCCGGCGCGCATGACGCACCCCGGCACCCCGTTAGAGCGACAGCAGACATAGAGCGGCGGGTGATACGTTGCAAGAAGGCGTCATGCCGTCCAGGTGCTTCCTGTGCGTCAAAGGGCGTGATATGGCGCGGCCATGAGCCGTTTCACCATCCTTCTCGGCGGCGATCTGACCGTCACGCCCCGTCTCCTCGAACAGATCGCCGGCACCCATATCGTCGCGGCGGATTCGGGCCTGCTCCATGCCGCGCCGCTGAAGGTCGCGCCGGAATTGTGGGTCGGCGATTTCGATTCGACGGAGCCCGACTGGCTGGATTCCTATGACGGTATCGAGCGCATCGTCTACCCCGCCGACAAGGACAACACGGATGGCGAGATCGCCGTCGGCGAGGCCTTGAAGCGCGGCGCCACCTCGCTGGTGCTGGCCGGTGCCTTCGGAGGCCCACGGGCGGACCATGCCTTCCTGCATCTGGCGCTTGCCATCCAGCTTGCCGAACGCGGAGTAGCTGCGCTTTTGACCAGCGGGACCCAGGAGGGAAGCGTGCTGCCTCATGGCCGCAGGAGCTTCGACTACGCTCCGGGGACGATGTTCAGCATCCTCGGCTTCTCCGAGCTTCGCGGGCTGACCGTCGAAGGCGCGAAATGGCCGCTCGATGATGTCGTCGTACCGTTCGGCTCGTCGCTGACGATCTCCAATGTCGTCAAGGACGGGCTTGCCGTCCGGCTTCGGGAGGGGCGGGCCTTGCTTGTCGCCACTCTGGCAGCCACATGACGGCCTGACCGTATCGCTTTCCCGTTCCCCAAGACCCGATTCATGGCCCCTCCACTCCTCCACCTCGACGGCATCAGGCTGACCTTCGGCGGCACGCCGCTTCTCGACGGCGCTTCTTTCTCCGCGATGCCGGGCGATCGCATTGCGCTGGTCGGCCGCAACGGCTCCGGCAAGTCCACGCTGCTGAAGATCGCCGCCGGCTTCATCGAGCCGCAGGAAGGCGAGGTCTTCCGCCAGCCGACGGCGACCGTGCGCTACCTGCCGCAGACGCCGGACATGGACGGCTTCGACACGGTGCACGCCTATGTCGAAGCCGGCCTCGGCCCCGCCGACGATCCGCACCGTGTCACCTATCTTCTCGACCATCTGGGGCTCACCGGCGAGGAGCATCCGTCGAGCCTTTCGGGCGGCGAGGCCCGGCGTGCCTCGCTGGCGCGGGTGCTGGCGCCGAAGCCCGATATCCTGCTTCTCGACGAGCCGACCAACCATCTCGACCTTTCCACCATCGAATGGCTGGAGGAGGAGCTTTCCCGCTCGCCCTCCGCGCTCGTCGTCATCTCGCATGACCGCCGCTTCCTCGAACGCATCAGCCGCGCCACGATCTGGCTCGACCGCGGCCGCACGCTTCGCCTCGACAAAGGTTTCGCGCATTTCGAGGAATGGCGCGACCAGGTGCTCGAGGAGGAGGAGCGCGAGCAGCACAAGCTTGGCCGCCAGATCGTGCGCGAGGAGCACTGGCTGCGCTATGGCGTGACCGCCAGGCGCAAGCGCAACATGCGCCGGCTCGGCGAATTGCAGACCATGCGGCAGGATTTTCGCACCCATCGCCGCGCCGAGGGCCTCGCCAACATGGCGGCGAGCGACGCCGGCGAGTCCGGCAAGCTCGTCATCGAGGCGAAGGGTATCGCCAAATCCTACGGCGAGCGCGCGATCGTGCGCGACTTCTCCGCCCGCATCAATCGCGGCGATCGCATCGGCCTCGTGGGCGCCAACGGCGCTGGCAAGACGACGCTCCTGAAAATGCTGACCGGCGCACTGGCGCCCGATGCCGGCATGGTGCGGCTCGGCGTCAATCTGGACATCGCTACGCTCGACCAGAAGCGCGAGGCGGTCGACCCGCGCGAGACGCTGGCGCATTACCTCACCGACGGGCGCGGCGAGACGGTCATCGTCAATGGCGAGGAGCGCCATGTCGTCTCGTGGATGAAGGATTTCCTGTTCAAGCCCGAGCAGGCGCGCACGCCGGTGCGCGAGCTTTCCGGCGGCGAGCGCGCAAGGCTCATCCTCGCCCGCGTGCTGTCGCGCCCATCCAACCTGCTGGTGCTGGACGAACCGACCAACGACCTCGACATGGAGACGCTCGACCTGCTTCAGGAACTGGTTGCGGGCTTCGCCGGCACGGTGATCCTGGTCAGCCACGACCGCGATTTTCTCGACCGCACGGTGACCAGCACCATCGCGCCCAACGGCGACGGCAACTGGACCGAATATGCCGGCGGCTACACCGACATGCTGGCGCAGCGCGGCGGCAGAAAGCTCGACGACCGCAAGGGCGTGACGAAGGCGCCCTCCGGGCCGAGGCCGGCCGGCGAACAGAAAGCCCAGCCGAAGCAGGCTGTGAGAAAACTTTCCTACAAGCAGAAATTCGCGCTGGAGACCCTACCGAAGCGCATGGAGGCGGCGGTCGCCAATATCGGCACGGTCGAGCGGCAACTCGCCGATCCCGGCCTCTACCGCCGCGATCCGAAGGCGTTTGCCGACGCTACCGCGTCACTGGACAAGGCGCGTGCCGAACTCGCCGCCATGGAAGACGAGTGGCTGGAACTCGAAATGTTGCGCGAGACGATCGAGGGGTAGCAAGGCCGTCATCCCGGTTTCCGGGCAACGCGAAGCGATGGCCGGAAGACCGGGACCTATTCCGAAACGTTGGCGATAATTTCGACGCTACGGAATGGGGTCCCGGTCTTGCTCCCGTTCGCTCCGCTCCGGGTGCAAACCGGGATGACGCACTGAGCGATCTACCGCCACTCCCTGATGTCGACGAAATGCCCGGCGATGGCTGCCGCCGCCGCCATGGCCGGCGATACGAGGTGCGTGCGGCCGCGATGGCCCTGCCGGCCCTCGAAATTGCGGTTCGAAGTCGAGGCGCAACGCTCCTCCGGCCGCAGCCGGTCCTCGTTCATGGCGAGGCACATGGAGCAGCCCGGCTCGCGCCAGTCGAAGCCGGCGGCACGGAAAATCCTGTCCAGCCCTTCGGCCTCCGCCTGCTCCTTCACCAGGCCGGAGCCTGGAACGATCATGGCGGCGACGCTGTCGGCGACCTTGCGGCCCTCCACCACCTTCGCTACCTGGCGCAGATCCTCAATGCGGCCGTTGGTGCACGAACCGATGAAGACGCGGTCGAGCGCGATGTCCGTGATCTTCGTGCCGGCCGTCAGCCCCATATATTCGAGCGCCCGCTTCTTCGAGGCTCGCTTGTTCTCGTCCTCGATCGTATCGGGATTCGGCACGAAGCCGGTGACGGCGGCGACATCCTCCGGCGAGGAGCCCCAGGTGACGATCGGCGGCAAATTCGCGCCGTCGAGCTTCACCACGCGGTCGAAATGCGCGCCTTCGTCCGTGCGCAGCGTCTTCCAGTAGGCGAGCGCCTGATCCCAGGCCGGGCCTTTCGGCGCGCGCGGCTTGTCCTTCACATAGGCAAAAGTCGTTTCGTCGGGCGCGATCAGTCCCGCCCGAGCCCCGCCTTCAATCGACATGTTGCAGACCGTCATGCGGCCTTCCATGGAAAGCGCCCGGATCGCCTCACCGGCATATTCGATGACATAGCCGGTGCCGCCTGCCGTGCCGATCTCGCCGATGATGGACAGGATGATATCCTTGGCGGTGACGCCGGGCGGAAGCTGGCCGTCCACCTGGACGAGCATGTTCTTCGCCTTCTTCTGGATCAGCGTCTGCGTGGCCAGAACGTGCTCGACCTCCGAGGTGCCGATGCCATGCGCCAGCGCGCCGAAAGCGCCATGGGTCGAGGTGTGGCTGTCGCCGCAGACGATCGTCATGCCGGGCAGCGTAAAACCCTGTTCGGGGCCGATGATGTGGACGATGCCCTGCCGGCGATCGACCTCGTTGAAATATTCGATGCCGAAATCCCTGGCGTTCTTCGCCAGCGCCTCGACCTGGATGCGGCTTTCCTCGTTCTTGATGCCGTTTTTGCGGTCGGGCGAGGTGGAGACGTTGTGGTCGACGACGGCCAGCGTCTTTTCCGGGTGCCGTACCTTGCGGCCGCCCATCCTCAGCCCTTCGAAAGCCTGCGGGCTCGTCACCTCGTGGACGAGATGGCGGTCGATATAGAGCAGGCAGGTGCCGTCATCCTGACGGTCGACCACATGGTCTTCGAAAATCCTGTCGTAAAGGGTGCGCGCTGCGCTCATTAGACTGTTCCGTCGCTGAGGGAAGAATGGGCTGAACCGGCTTCCGGGCCAGCCGCCCGGGATAGTCGATCTCAGGATAGGCGCGTCGTAAGCGCGCCTGAAATCCGCGCGGAAAAGCGGCTCGGCAGGCGCTTGCGATCCTGCAGAACGAAGCCCTTATAGGCCGGATCGCCAAAAAGCTCTTCCATGTCCAAGCTCATACCAATCTTTTCCGTTTTGGGCAATTGAAAGGGAGAGGGCGGTTTGTTTTCGCTCACGCCCGTACGCCGCTTGCGCGGCTGCGCTCCGCGGGGGCGCGGCGCGAGCCGCGATGCCCGGTCGGGCGCCTGGGGCGCTCTAATGTTTCTCCCGTCTCATCCCCTTCGCACCTGCCTTGCTGGACAAAGGGTGCGGTCCAGCAAGGCGGCGAAGCCTGGAGGACGGCCTCTTTACTTCACCGTGATGCTCAGTCCGCTGAGATCTGCGTTGATCTGCAGACCCCTCTGGTCGCCGGTCAGTTCCAGGACGGCGCCCTTGTCGTTTCGCATGACGATCACCTGCGCGCCCCTGCCGATCGCGCCGCCGCCGCCGGCCGCGCCATAAATGCCGGTGACGTCGCTGGCGCGCCGGATGTGGCGAACGGTGCCGCGGAAATAGGTCTTCGATGCCCCGAAGACGAGACCGGCCGAAACGCCGCCGACCGACACGCGATACTTGCGGCGGTGGAAGGTCAGCGTGCCCTCGCCGCCACTGCCACCGATGAAAAAACCCGCCTTGTAGACCGAGAAGCGGATGGTGCCGCTGTCGGCGTGGGCGGCGGAGACAAAACCCAGGCTGGCAAGAGCCATGGCTGCGATTGCGATTGAACGAAAGCGAGGCAGGATGCGCATGACGAAAGGCTTCTCCGATATCGCCGCTTACCCAGCCGGCCGGGCACGACTCAAAGTCGTATCGGATTTATAGCCGAAGAGATTCCGCACCGCATCCATTCACGCGGTCGTGCATGCTGTTCCAGACCGGCGGATTCGAGGGGGCCTACCGCACCTCGAAAACGAAGGCCTGCACCTGTACCTCGGGCTCGCCGATGGCGAAGGCGCGGAAGGGCGGGCTTTCCTCGATCGGCCGCCAGCGGCGCGCCTTTTTCAGCCGGGCGAACATGTCGCGAAAGCCGCCCGTTTCCAGCACCGTATCGCGCACGGTGAAGATGGCGTGGCCGCCTTTCCTGGTAATGCGGACGAGTTCCTCCAGGCTGGAGGCCGGCGCGTGGCCTTCGGTGAACACGCCCGTCGAGAGGAAGGCGCTGAAATGCCCGTCCGCCCAGGGCAGGCGGCGACCGAGGTCGGCCTCCTTCAACGTCTCGTAGGTATTGCGGGAAGCGGCGATCTTCAGCATTTCGGCCGACATGTCGAGCCCTTCGACATGGTCGTAGCCGAGCGCCTTGAGATAAGGACCCGAAAGGCCGGTACCGCAGCCGGCATCGAGGATACGATCCTTCCCGCGCGGAACATAGCGCGCCACCCATGCGCCGATGAGGAAGGGAAGCCCATAGCCGAGTTCCGCCGTCTCGCGGTCGTATTCGTTCGCCCACGCCGAATAGGCGTTGCCGAGTTCGCCCGGTGTCCGGGCGGAATAGACGAGGTCCAATGCGCCGTGCTTTTCCGGCGTCATTCGTGTCGTTCCGGGCATATCCCACCTGCCTCCGTTGACAGCGGAACCCTATCACCAAACCCTTAAACATCGTGGAAAACATGGCTGATAGCGGCCCGCGAAAACAAAAAGGCGCGGAAACGAGCCGCGCCTTTCGATCGGTCGTGTTGGTTGGCGGCCTATTCCGCGGGAGCGTTCTCGGCCTGCGCGGCCTTTTCCCTGGCTTCCTCGGCGGCCTTCTCGGCGGCGAGCGCCTGGGCGGCGGCGATCTTCTCGGCCTCGATCCGCGCGCGCTCGGCGTTCAGCGCCTCGCGCTCGGCATCGTTGAGCTTGCGGGCGCGCACGCCGGTGTTCTCGGAAATACGCGCCGACTTGCCGCGACGGTCGCGCAGGTAATAGAGCTTGGCGCGGCGCACCTTGCCGCGGCGTACGATCTCGACCGCTTCGACCAGCGGCGAATAGACCGGGAAGACGCGCTCCACGCCCTCGCCGTAGGAAATCTTGCGGACGGTGAAACTCTCCTGGAAGCCCGCGCCGGAGCGCGCGATGCAGACGCCTTCATAGGCTTGCACACGGGTACGCGTGCCTTCGGTGACGCGTACCTGCACGCGGACGGTGTCGCCCGCCTGGAATTCCGGAAGCGTGCGCTTCTCGGCGATCTTTTGAGCCTGCTCGGTCTCGAGCTGACGAATAATGTCCATAGTCACAGCCTCAATTCGTTTCATGCCGGACATACCGGTCATGGCCGCCTAGACGGTCAGGTTATTCTGAGGAAATCGCGGGCGACATACACAAAATGCGCGGCCGTGTCGAGGCATCCCGGCAAATTTTCGTGCGGGGAGGGGTGGCGGATCAGGGTCGGATCCTTCGTATCCGCCTGAAAAGCATTTCCCCTTTCGGCTGCTCTACGCTACACGCAACGGACAACGCCCGCCAGACCATCCTCTCCCTCCGGAAAAATGACGCTTCTTTCAGCCCTCATGCTTTTCGTGGCCGGCTTCGTCGCCGGCTCCATCAACGCGGTCGCCGGCGGCGGCACCTTCATCACATTCGGTGCGATGACGTTGATCGGCATTCCGCCGATCTCGGCCAACGCCACCTCCTCCATCGCCCAGTTCCCCGGCTACATCACCTCCACGCTCGCCTACTGGAGCGATATCAAGCGCATGTGGCGCGGGGCGCTGGTGCTTGCCGCCGTCTCCATCGTCGGCGCGCTGGCCGGCTCGCTGATCCTGCTGGCGCTCGACAATCCCTCCTTTCGCGTCATCGTGCCGTGGCTGCTGCTCGGCGCCACCGCGCTGTTCGCCGTTGGCCCCTGGCTGAAGCCGAAGGAAGAGGCCCGCAGGCAGCATCCGCTCGCCGGCGCCATCATCCAGTTCGTCACCTCGATCTATGGCGGCTTCTTCGGCGCCGGCATGGGCATCATGATGCTGGCTACGCTCGGCCTGACCGAGACCGGCGACTATCACAAGCTGAACGCGATGAAGAACATGCTTTCCATCGTGGTCGCGGCGGTCGCCATCATCGTCTTCGCCTCCGGCGGCGTGGTGACGTGGCTGGCGGCGTTGGTCATGGTGCCCGCCGTGGCGCTCGGCGGCTATGTCGGCGTGTGGAGCGCGAGACGCGTGCCGCAACTTGCCGTGCGCGTCTTCGTCATCGCCGTCGGCCTGTTCCTGACCGTTTATTATTTCTTCTGAAGGGTGCTGCGCCGCCTTCAGCGATCGTCCGGCTCGTCGGCTGGACGTTCTTCCAGAAGATCGGGCCGCCGCGCGGCGGTTAGCCTTTCCGCTTCTGCCCGTCGCCATGCGGCGATCTTGGCATGATTGCCGGAGACGAGCATTTCGGGGATCGACCGGCCCTCCCATTCGGACGGCCGCGTGTAATGCGGATGTTCGAGCACCCCCTTCTCGAAGCTTTCGTCGTCGCCGGACGCCTCGTTGCCCATCACGCCGGGCAGGAGCCGGACGACCGCGTCGAGGAGAGCGATCGCCGCCGGCTCGCCGCCGGACAGGATGTAGTCGCCGAGCGACACCTCCTCCAGCCCGCGCGCCTCGATGATCCGCTGGTCCACCCCCTCGAAGCGCCCGCAGACGATGACGGCGCCCGGCCCGCCGGCAAGCTGCCGGACGCGCTTTTGAGTGAGCGGCATGCCGCGCGGGCTCATCAGCAGGCGTGGCCGCCCGTCGCTTTCCGGTGAAGCATGGTCGATGGCACGCGCCAAAACGTCGGCGCGCATCACCATTCCCGCCCCGCCGCCGGCCGGCGTGTCGTCCACCGTATGGTGGCGGTCGGTAGCAAAATCCCTGATCTGCACCGTCTCAAGCGCCCACGCACCGGCGGCGAGCGCCCGGCCGGCGAGCGAGACGCCAAGCGGGCCGGGGAACATCTCCGGGTAGAGCGTGAGGACGTCGGCGCGAAAGCTCATCGCCGCCTCTCCCTGTCGGACCGCGCCCCGGCATTTTCAGGCGGCTCCTCCTCGACAAGACCGGCCGCCAGGCTGTCGATACGGACGAAGCCTTGTCCCGGCGCGATTTCGGGCACGGCGGCGCGGGTGAAGGGGATCATCACCGACGGTCCATCTCTCCGCGCGACTTCGAGAATGTCGCCCGCCCCGAAATCGTGGATCGCCGCGACGGTGCCGATCTCCGCGCCTTTCTGGTCGCGCACGGCGAGGCCGATCAGGTCGGCATGGTAGAATTCTTCCTCATCGAGATCGGCCGGCAGGGCCGAACGGTCGACGAAGAGCGCAACCCCGTTCAGCGCCTCGGCCGCCTCGCGGGTCGCGACGCCCTTGAAGCGGACGATCGAAACCTCCTTTGCGGGACGCATTGAGATCACTTCGAAAGCCCGGCCGGCCGCGTCCCGGAGCGGTCCGTAATCGCCGAGTGCCGCCGGATCGCCGGTGAAAATCTTGATGCGCACCTCGCCCCTGATGCCGTGCGCGGCACCGATGACGGCCATCTGGACGGGCTTTTCAAGCTTCGCCAATTTTCCTCACATCCACTATTCACCCGCCGCTAACCGGCCGGGCGCATTGTCGATTGATGTAGAAAAGGATTGCGTGACGGAATGCAAGAATTCCTGATTGCCGCCAGGCCCGATTTGCAGGAAGCGCGGGAAACATGGCTGAAATCGCTCGCCCGCGAACGGCGGCTTTCCGCGCTCACCGTGGAGGCCTATGAGCGCGACACGCGGCAGTTTTTGCACTTCCTGACCGGCCATCTCGGCGGCGCGCCGGGCCTTGCGGACGTGAAGGCGCTGCGGCCGGCCGATCTGCGAGCATTCCTCGCCTTTCGCCGTACCGCCGGAGCAGGCGCGCGAACGCTCGGGCGTGGGCTTGCCGGCGTGCGTTCCCTGCTGCGCCATCTGGAGAAAAACGGCCTGGCAAGCGCCGCCGGCGCCACCGCGCTGCGCGCGCCCAAGCAGCCGAAATCGCTGCCGAAGCCGCTTACCGCCGCTGATGCCCGCCGCGTGGTCGATGCCGGCGAGCAGCTTGCCGAGGAGCCGTGGATCGCGGCGCGCAATGCCGCCGTGCTGGCGCTCCTATACGGTTCGGGCCTGCGCATCTCCGAGGCGCTCGGGCTCACCGGTACGGACCTGACCGCCGCTTCAGGCCCGGCGCTGCGCGTCACCGGCAAGGGCGGCAAGACAAGGCTTGTTCCCGTGTTGCCGATCGTGGCCGAGGCAGTTGCCGGATACAGGCGGCTTTGCCCCTACCATCTCGATGCCGCCGGCCCGCTTTTCCGCGGCGCGCGCGGGGGACCGCTCAATCCGGCGATCATCCAGCGCGAGATGAAGAAGCTGCGCTCGGCGCTGAACCTGCCCGATACGGCGACGCCGCATGCGCTGCGCCATTCCTTTGCCACGCATCTCCTCGGGCGCGGCGGTGATCTGAGGACCATCCAGGAACTTCTTGGCCATGCCAGCCTATCGACGACGCAGATATATACCGGCGTCGATACGGCGCGCCTGCTTGAGGTCTACGAGGCCGCGCATCCGCGCGCCTGAAGCGGGGGGATAGGCCAAATCTTCAGTCCGCCGTTAACGGTTTCGCTGCTTTTTGCGCCTAGCTTCGCCGGTATGGAAAAAGCCGCCGCCATCGCCGATCGTACCAGCGCCATCGTCCTTCATGCGACGGTCGCCGCCAACGCCCTGTTCCTGCTGTCGTTTATCGCCGTGGCGATCTACAGCGCCATATAGGCGCGTCCGGCTCGCCCGGTTTTCACAAAAAGCGTGATTTGGCCGCACCTGCCGGCTCTGTTATCCTTCGTGTCTCTCAAGAACGAAGGACGAAGCGCATGAGAACCCTTCTTGTCGCCGCCGCTTGCCTTGGTCTCTCGATTGCGGCAGCCAGCGCCTGCGATTTCCACAATACGTCAACCTCGGCGAAGGCCGACACGCCGGACCCGATGACGGTCGCAAGCATCAATTCGCCTGCGCCCCAACTCGCGCCCATGTCGAAGGCCACCGGCGAGGCCGCCAGGAAGCTTATCAACGGCAAGACGCCCGCCACGAAGCCCGCCGAAGCGACCGAATAAATCCCGCCCGCTCCGGAGGCAGACCCGGCGTCACGCCGGGCTTTTGTTCGTGTCGACCCCCACTCCGATTTGCTTCGCAAACCACCTCTCCCCCGCCCGACGGGGGAGAGGAAACGCCGGCCGCAATGCTTGGCACCCTTCCTCTACCCCACGGATGTGGGGGAGAGGTGGCCGCGAAGCGGACGGAGTGGGGGATGCAGCGCTTAAATTTAAATATGGATCGGCTTGAAGAAGGTGGCGAGCGCCGCCTCCTTCACTGCTTCCGACATGGTCGGATGCGCGTGGCAGGTGCGGGCCAGATCCTCCGACGACCCACCGAATTCCATCAGCACCGCCGCCTCGTGGATCATCTCGCCGGCGCCGAAGCCGACGATATGGACGCCGAGCACGCGGTCGGTCGCCTTGTCGGCGAGGATCTTCACGAAGCCGTCCGTGTGCAGCATGGCGCGCGCCCGGCCGTTGGCGGTGAAGGGAAACTTGCCGGCCTTGTAGTCGATGCCGGCCTTCTTCAATTCTTCCTCGGTCTTGCCTACCGAGGCCACTTCCGGGCTGGTATAGACGACGCTCGGGATGACGTCGTAATTCACGTGCCCCGCTTGCCCGGCCAGCATCTCGGCCAGCGCGACGCCCTCGTCCTCGCCCTTATGCGCCAGCATCGGCCCGGCGATCACGTCGCCGATGGCGTAGATGCCCGGAACGTTCGTCTGATAGTGCTTGTCGACCGCGACCCGACCGCGCTCGTCGAGCGACACGCCGGCTTCCTTCAGCCCGAGCCGGTCGGAATAGGCGCGCCTTCCGGTCGCCACCAGCACCACATCGGCTTCGATCGTCTGCTTGTCGCCGCCCTTTACGGGCTCGAAGGTGACGCTTGCGCCCTTCTTCGTCTTTTCGACGCCGGTGACCTTGGCGCCGAGCTTGAACTCCAGCCCCTGCTTGGCCAGTATGCGCTGGAACTGCCGCGCCACCTCGCCGTCCATGCCGCCGAGGATCGTGTCGAGGAACTCCACCACCGTCACCTTGGCGCCGAGCCGCGCCCACACCGAGCCTAGCTCGAGCCCGATGACGCCGCCGCCGACCACGACCATCGTCGCCGGCACCTTCGCGAAGCTAAGCGCGCCGGTGGACGACACGATCACCTTCTCGTCGAACTTGACTTCGACGCCGGGAATGCCGGCGACATCCGAGCCGGTGGCGATGACGATCGACTTCGCCTCGATTTCCGTCTCCTTGCCGTCCTCGCCGGTAACCGCGAGCTTGCCGGCCGAAACGATGCGGCCGGTGCCGCGGTACGTATCGATCTTGTTCTTCTTGAAGAGGAATTCGACGCCCTTGACGTTGGCTTCGACGGTCGCGTCCTTGTGCGCCAGCATCGCCTTCAGGTCGAGCTTGGGCTTGCCGACATCGACGCCGAGGGCCGGCAGCGAATGCTCCGCTTCGGCAAACATCTCCGAAGCGTAAAGCAGCGCCTTGGAAGGGATACAGCCGATGTTCAGGCAGGTGCCGCCGAAGGTTTTTTCCTTCTCGACCACCGCTGTCTTCAGGCCGAGCTGGGCGCATTTGATGGCGGACACATAGCCCGCCGGTCCGGTTCCGATGATGACGACGTCGTAGCTCATGTCAGGCAATCCCGCCGGCGGGAAGCGCCGGTTCCCTTTTGAAGTCAGATAGGTTCACGCGCAGCGCTCTTCCATCGCCGACGCCACGCGACAAGGCAACCCTGCAATGCAAAAAGATGAGGGAAGCGGAAAAACTCCGATCCTGCTGGTCGAACGGCCGGCATCGGATGGGCTATTGGGTTTATGGCCGAAGTCGGCCATTATCCGCAACCTTCCGCAACATGCCGGGCCTGTTGCCGCGTCGCCCTCATTTTCGACGCGCCGGTCAAATCGAGTCGGTCCTATGCTCAATTTCGCGCGCGACAACGCACGCTTCCTCAAAGACAATGCCCGCTGGCTTGGCGGCGGCTTCCTGTTGACGATGTTCTCGTCCTTCGGCCAGACTTTCTTCATCGGTCTGTCGGGCAACGGCATCCGCGAAAGTTTCCACCTGTCGGCCGGCGGCTTCGGCGCCATCTACATGCTGGCGACGCTCGCCAGCGCCATGACGCTTCCCTGGCTTGGCCGCACGCTCGACCTGATGCCCGGCTGGAAAGTCGCGCGCTTCACCATCCCGGCGCTGGCCGCGGCCTGCGTACTGATCGCCATCGCACCCAATATCGCCGTACTGACACTCTCCCTTTATCTGCTCCGCCTTTTCGGACAGGGCATGATGACCGAGATCGCCTTCACCGAGATCGGTCGCTGGTTCGTCGCCAATCGCGGCCGCGCCATGGCGCTGATCGCGCCCGGCCAGCAGGCCGGTTCGGCGATCCTCCCGGCTGTCATTGTCCTCGTCGAAAGCGCCAGCGGCAATTGGCGAACCGGCTGGTATGCCTCCGCCGCAGCGCTCATCCTGGTCGGCCTGCCGACAATCCTTTCCCTGATGCACGTCGAGCGCGAGCCCCGGTCCAGGGGAACGGCATCGGACGAACCTCGCATGGCGCGCGACTGGACACGCGCCGAGGTCGTGCGCGACCCCATCCTCTATCTTCTTCTTACCGGAACGCTCGTTCCCGCTTTCATCGGCACGGCGATCTTCTTCCACCAGGGCTATCTGATCGAGTTGCGGCATTACGATCCGCTGGTTTTCGCGGCGTCCTTCACGGTCATGTCGGTCGCGACGATCGTCTTCGGCCTTGCCTGCGGCTATCTGATCGACCGCTTCGGATCGCTTAGCCTGCTGCCCTATTTCCTGCTGCCCATGGCAATCGCTTCCGCGCTGCTGGGCGTGGTGACGCCGGAATGGGGCCTCTACGCCTTCATGCTTCTGATGGGCATCAGCAACGGCTTCACCTCGACATTGCTCGGCGCGCTGTGGCCGGAAGTCTACGGTCTCGCCAATCTGGGCGGCATCCGCGCAATCACGGTCTCCGCCATGGTTCTGTCTTCAGCGCTCGGGCCCGGCATAACCGGCGCCCTCATGGATCTTGGAATTTCGCTGCCCACCCAGATGATCTGGATGGCCGGATGGTGCGTGCTGGCCTCGTTCGCGCTGATGATGGCCGCGCGGAAGGTGCGGCAGCGCGAGGGGGAGACCTTGCAGGCAGCCGGCGTCTATTCGGCCGAATAACGGCGAACGGGGCCGATCCAGCCGATCGACCTGCTGGATCAGCGCTTTTTTTGAGACCGGGTGTTTATTCGCCGCGACCGCTCCCCTACTTTCGTCCGAGCCCACGAATTTCGGAGACCGTCATGACCAACCGCCGCCTCGGCCGTACCGATATCGAGATCGCGCCGCTCGTGCTTGGAACGAATGTCGTCGGCTGGACCGCCGACGAAAAGACCTCCTTTGAGGTCATGGACGCTTTTGTCGCCGAAGGCTTCACAGCCATCGACACGGCCGATTCCTATTCGCGCTGGGTGCCCGGCAACGACAGCGAGAGCGAGAAGATCATCGGCCGCTGGATGAAAGCGCGCGGCAATAGGGCAAAAGTGCATATCTTCACGAAGGTCGGTTCCGACATGGGGCAGGGAAGGAAGGATCTTTCGGCGAAATGGATTCTCGAGGAAGTCGAGGCATCGCTGAAGCGGCTCCAGACCGACTATATCGACCTCTACCAGAGCCACTGGCCCGACCCGGCGGTGGCGCAGGAAGAGACGCTGTCGGCCTACGACAAGCTCATCAAGGCGGGAAAGGTCCGCCATATCGGCGCATCGAACTATGACGCCGCCCTGCTTGCCGAGGCGCTGAAGGTTTCGGAAGAGAAAGGCCTGCCGCGCTACCAGACGCTGCAAAACGAATTCAACCTCTATACGCGCGAAAAATACGCAGGCGCGGTTCAAGATCTCGTCGTGAAGGAGGGGCTGAGCTGCATTTGCTATTATGCGCTCGCCGCCGGCTTCCTGACCGGCAAGTACCGCTCAAAAAAGGATTTCGACAAGAGCCCGCGCGGCAAGGGCGTGGCGAAATATCTCGACCGGAAAGGCACGCATATCCTCGCTGCGCTGGACAAGGTTGCCGAGAGCACAGGGGCCGCCCGTGCCGAGATCGCGCTCGCGTGGATCAACGCGCAGCCGGGTATCGCCGCGCCGATCGCTTCGGCGACCTCCGTGGCGCAGTTGCAGAGCCTTGCGCGCGGCGCGCGACTGACCTTGAGCAAGGAAGACGAAAAGCTCCTGACCGATGCAGGCAAGTGACGCCCAAAGCGCGTATCGTGCCGATGTTGCAGATTTAAAAATCTATCTATGATAATATTTGAATAAATATTTATCGATTAACTAATGTTTAAGAATACCCCTTAGCTCCGCGCCGGAATCCCGCTAGATATGCTTGGAAGCTGCGGGGTGGAGTATGCGGAACGGACGGCGGCAAGCCGTTCTGGACCGGCGCATCAAAGCGCCGGCGGATATCCGGTCCTTCTCACGACGCACAGCGCCGCCCGGCGCCTTACAGGATTGTTTTCGCCGCGCCCCCACAGGTCGCAGCCACCATGAGGTTTGTTGCGCCAAATGCTGATGGATCGATCATTCGGCAATTTTTTGAACGAGGTGCCGACCGTCCGTGTCGGCGGCATGCCGATCAGCGTGCTGGACCGAAGCGGCGCCGCCGAATTCATGGTCCGTGCCGCGATGACGCGCAAGCGAGGCGGGCGGCCGCTCTATTTCACCTCCGTCAACGGCGAGGCGATCGCGCGTGCAAGCCGCGACCCGAAGCTCGCCGGTCTCTTCCTCGCCGCCGACCAGATCCTGGCGGATGGCCAGCCTCTGGTGATCGCCTCGCGGTTTCTGTGCCGCATGCCTTTGCCCGAGCGCGTGGCGACGACCGACCTTATCCACGATGTGGCCCGCGTCGCCGAACGCAGCGGAACGACCTTCTATCTCTTCGGCTCCGAGGAAGAGGAAAACGCGCGTGCGGTAGCGACCTTGCGCGAGGCCTATCCGGATTTGCGCATCGTCGGCCGCTGCCATGGCTTCCTCAAGGGCGAGGCGCTCGTCGCCAAGCTCAAGGAGATCGACGATCTTGCGCCCCACATCGTATGGCTCGGGCTCGGCGTGCCGCTTGAGCAGCAATTCGTGCTCGACTATTCGCATCTCCTGCCGAATGTCGGGATGATCAAGACGGCGGGCGGGCTCTTCAACCACATTTCGGGCAGGAACCCGCGCGCGCCGTTGTGGATGCAGCGGCTGGGCTTCGAATGGCTGTGGCGCACCTTCATGGAGCCGCGACGGCTTTTCTGGCGCTATCTGACGACCAACCCTCTCGCCGTCTATGCCTTGCTGAGGTATTCGAAATGACATCCCGTCCCGCGGACGAAGCCGCTTCGCGCTTCGCGATCGAAACCGAGATCGCCGTCATCGGCGGCGGCCTGTCGGGCACGCTCGCGGCGATCACACTGGCGCGCGCAGGCTATGACGTCACCCTGATCGACCGCCATGCCGTTTATCCGCCGGATTTCCGCGTCGAGAAGATCGGCGGCCAGCAAGCCGCCATCCTGAAAAGGCTGGGGCTGCTCGACGCGCTGGAGGCGGGCGCCGCCAAATTCGACGAGATCGTCAATGCCCGCAGGGGCCGCATCCTCGACCGTACACGGACACGGCATTACGGCTTTCTCTACGAGAACGTCGTCGCGACCATGCGGGCGCAGCTTCCCGGCACCGTGCGCTTCATCGTCGGGCGCGTGGACGATCTCAAGACAGGCGTCGACCGCCAGACGGTCTCGGTCCTCAACCAGGGCACGGTGAACGCCAGGCTGATCGTGCTGGCGACCGGGATGGGCGATCTTTTGCGGCGCACGCTCGGCATCAAGCGCCGCTTCATCCATCAGCAGCAGTCGCTGACCTTCGGCTTCAGCGTCAAGCCGGCCGGCGGCGGGGATTTCCGCTACCCGGCCCTCACCTATTACGGCGAAAAAGTCTCGGACGGCATCGACTATCTGAGCTTCTTTCCGGTCGAAGGCGGCACGCGGGCGAACCTCTTCACCTTCCGCGATCATCGCGATCCCTGGGTGAAGGAATTCCGCCGGGCGCCGAAGGAGACGCTCCTTGCCACGCTGCCCGGCCTGCCCAAAGTGCTCGGCGATTTCGAGATCGTAGACCGGGTGCAGAACTGGCTGATGGATATCGCGGTCGCCGAGGATTGCCGCAAGCCCGGCATCGTCCTCATCGGCGACGCCTACCAGACCTCCTGTCCGGCCGCCGGCACCGGTGTCAGCCGCCTCCTGACCGATGTGGAAAGGCTTTGCACCGTGCATGTGCCGCAATGGCTGAGGACATCGGGCATGCCCGCTTCCAAGATCGCCGCCTTCTATGACGACGCCGAGAAGCAAGCAGCCGACAAGAGTTCGCTGCGGCTGGCGGAATATCGCCGCAGCCTCACCGTCGCCACGGGTTTGCGCTGGCGCACCCGCCGGCTGATGCTTCTTTCGCGCCGCCGCCTGGTCGACAGCCTCGACCGCAACGCGCCGGCGGTCGGCGCTACGCTCAGACTGCTGCGCCGCCAGGCCGCGTAGCAAATTTCGCTATCAGGAACGCGGTTGGTTCGAACCCGCGCCTTTTTTCAGGAAACCGCAGGTTCTTCCGAAGTGGAAGCGCTCGCCGCGCCGGGGTGCGGAGGCTTGCGCTCATCGCGCGAGCCGTGGAACCAGCGGCGCGCCAGCGCCTTCGCCGCCGGCATGCGGCCGACCAGCACTCCGGCTGCATGGCCGAGAGGGCTGCCTGCGCGCGATATTCGCCACATCGGCGAGGGCTGTGCGCCGAAGGTGAGCTTGTAGGGCTCGTCGCCGATGGTGAAATCGAGCGCCCGTCCTCCGCGCTCTATCGTGTCGCGCGCGATCTGTTCGAACAGGAGGCTGCCGAGCGACTGGTTCTTGAAGCCGTCATGGTCGAAGCCGCTCAGGACGACCAGGACGGAGCCTCCCCGGCCGACCAGTCCGAGCGCTCCGGCCACCACTCTTCCGTCCACCGTGATCGCATAGGTGCGAATGTGGTGGCCGCGCCCATCGACAGCGACGCTGCGATAAAAATCGTAATAGGCCGGCACCTGCAGGAGGTCGCCGATGCCGTCCTCGCCGCTGCCGAAGCGCAATCCCCGATAGGTCCTGAGCGCCTCGAACGTCCGCCCTATCTGCTCTGTGTCCTCCGCGCATTGGAAGCGGACCGTTCCGCGCCGGTGCAATTGCCGCGACTTCTTGTCGAGTTCCTTGCGGTAGGAGTGCGGGAACTGCTCGCGCCAAAGATCGAAGCTTTCCGCCAACGGCGCCTCGTAGGCACTCATGCCCATCGCCTCGCGCCGGTCGATGCCGAACAGACGCTCGAGCGGGAGCGCGTCGTCGGCTAGCTTGCCGATACGCAAGAGATCGTAAGGGCGTGTGAGCGCCCGGATGCGCGAGACGCAGGCGCTGTCGGCGAGCACGGAAGCGAAAGTCGCGGCATCCGTCACCGGTGAAACATAGTCGGAGGCCCTGAGGTCGGCGAACTCGACCACCCGAAGCATCGAATAGCGGCGGCGCAGGAGCGGCAGCACCATCGCCGGACGGCCGTCACCCTTATGGCGCACGACGATGATCAGCGGACTGGCGGCATTATGCGCGAGAAGCCTGCCATAAAGCGCCGCGAGCCAGACCGGACCCTGGAACGGCGTTGCCGCCGACCCCTCGAAGAGGTCGGCATATTCCGGGGACTCAAAGTCGAAGGAATTCTCAACCGAAACGTCGAACATGAAGAGACGAACCGGGGTTCTGGGAAAAATTACCTGTGACGGTCTCGGCCAAGGGCGTGACGGAGTCAAATGAATGTTGGCAAATTGGTTTACGGGTTGCGGGTAACGTCGCGGCATCTTCGCGCCCGGTTACGTCATAAGGGGCTTTGCGCGCGGAGCTTGCGTGTCCTCAACGCGCCTGCACAACGAAAACCGTGATCCGGGGGATCGCCATTGGCTGCCATCGAAATCCTCGTTGAGGGGTCCGGAGCTCGTCTCTGGCAGAAAATATTGGTCGAAAGGCTACGCGCCGCCGGTCACGAAATCGGCGTCGTCCATGTGGAGGGCAAAAGCGAATGGCCGCTTGCGATGCGAGCGGCGGCCGCGTTCGAGAGACGGCTGTTTCGCCGCTCCGGTCCCGGCCTCGCCGCCGCCGCCGACATCGCCGAAGCGCCGCCCGCCACGCCGCCCGCATTGCGTCTCGACCTTGCCGGGACAGCGCCGCTTCACGGCGTGCCGACACTCAGGCTCGCCTTTGACGGCTCCCCCTCCGATGCCGCCGTGCCCGCCGCCACCGCGGCCGGACGATTGCCCGATATCGAAGCAATTCTCGACGGCGAAGTTGTCGCCCGCGCCGCGCCGATGATCGACAAACGCACCTTTGCCATGCTTGGCGCCGACGACGTGCTCGCCCGGGCGATCACGCTCGCCGTCTCGGTCGCCGGCCGCATCGTCGCGGCAGGGACAGGGGACGCGCCTGCCTCACCCCTGCGGGTCGGGGACGGAGATGCGGTTGGACACGGCAATCCGCCTTTCCTGCGCTCCTATGTCTTTTCCGCCCTGCCGAAGCTTGGGCGCGAGGCGCTCAGACGCGCCCGCTTCCGCCACGCCCACTGGCGCGTCGGGTATCGTTTTGCCGATGGGCCGGGCGTCGCGGAAACCGGCGAACCCGGCAGCGGCTGGCGCCAGGTGCCGGACGACGGCTCTCGTTTCTACGCCGATCCTTTCCCGTTCGAATGGCGGGGCCGCCATTTCATCTTCCTCGAGGATTATCCGCATGCGACCGGCAAGGCGCTGATCTCGGTCGTCGAGGTCGATGAGACGGGCACGGCTCCGACGCCGAGGCCGGTCCTGGAAGAGCCCTTCCATCTTTCCTACCCGCAAATCTTCGAGCGCGACGACGCAATCTGGATGTTGCCCGAAGCGAGCGCCAGCAATCGCCTCACGCTTTATCGCGCGGAGCGCTTCCCCGACCGCTGGGTGCCCGAGGCGATCCTCCTCGACGGCATGGTTATCTCCGACGCCACCCTTTTTGAATATGAAGGCCGGCTCTGGCTCTTCGCCACCGACCGCGACGACTATGGCAGCACGTCCGACACGCTTGTCGTCTTCCACGCGCCGGCGCTGAAAGGGCCGTGGACGCCGCACCGGGGCAACCCCGTCCTGATCGACCGGCGCAGGGCACGGCCCGGCGGCGCGTTCCAGCGTATCGGCGGCCGCATCCTCCTGCCCATACAGGACGGGACGAAAGGCTATGGCGGCGGGCTCGGCCTGTCCGAGCTCCTTGAACTCGATGAAGATAATGTGCGCCTCTCCGATCCCGCCCCGGTCGGGCAGCAGGGCGACTGGCCTTACCCGCAGATCCACACGCTGAACCGCGCCGGCCGCCTGGAGGTGATCGACGGCATCGCGGCTGTACGGAAGCGATAATCCCGGTCTCTCAGGAACCGGCCAGCAGCCGCTCGTAGCCGCCGCACATCGCCGAGGGCGAGTAGCGCCCTGCAAGTCCGCGCCCGAGATCGGCGAGGCGCCGGGCAATGTCGGGCTTTTGCATCAGATAGCCGAGGGCCCGCGCGATCTCGGCAGCATCGGCGCCTTCGGCGAAGAGCGCCACCGGCTCGCCCCGATCGGTGCTGAGCACCTCGCGCAGCACCGGCAATGCGTTGGCGACCACGGGAAGCCCCGCGATCGCGGCCTCCGCGACGGCCAGCCCGAAGGTCTCGTTCACGGAGGGAAATACATAGGCGTCGCCCGCCGCGAGGAACTCGAAAATACGCGCGGGCGGCACCTCTCCGGCGAAATGCAGCCGATCGGAGACGCCATGCGCCTCCGCAAAGGCGGCGAGCGGCTCCCGTTCCGGGCCGATCCCGGCAAGCGCGACATGGAGGTCCGGCAATTTCATCAAGGCGCCGGCCAGCGCGATATGGTTCTTGTCGCGCGTCAGCCGCCCGGAGGAAAGCGCCAGCCATGCGCCGGACGGCAATCCGAAAGCCGCCCGCGCCGCCGCCTTGTCGTAATGTCGGGGGGGCGCCTCGACACCATGGTCGATGCGGCGGATGCGCCTTCTATAGATCGCGGGGTAGTCGCCGAACTGCGCCTCGGCCCAGGCCGAATTGACGACGTTTGCCTGATAGAGGCCGAGCGTCCCCATCAGCTTGTCGACCTTCGTCAGGAGCCCCATCACGCCATGCTTCTGCGGCGCGCCGCTCTGGTTGGCGATGATGTGGCGTGCGCCCGCCAGCCTGCCGCCAATCGTGCCGAAAATATTTCCGTAATGCTGGTAGGAGATCACCGCGTCCGGCCGTGCCCGGCGCAGATAGGCCATCAGTCCGGCGGAGGCGCGGATCTGGCCGGCAAGCCTGCGCGGCGGCTCGCTCAGCACGAAATCGGCGAAGGGGTCGCCGTCATAGGCCGTGGTCTTGCGGTACATGAAGACGGTGCGCACCTCGTGCCCCCGCGCGCGCAAGCCCGCGCCGACCATGTCGGAGACGCGTTGCGCGCCGGCCGCTTCCGCTTGTGTCTGGACCTGGATGATCTTCATAGGACGCCGCGCGGGGCGAAATTCTGCCGGCCGCTTCGCCTGTCGGCGAGAAGGCCTAGAACGGACGGGTTGATGCCGATGGAGCGGGTGGCGATGACGACGCCGATGACGTTCCAGGTCGCGACCGTGGCGGCGGTGCCGAGCGCCGCGCCGACCGGGCCGAACAGCCAGGTAACCAGTGCGGTGACCGCCAGCCCGAAGACATTGACGACGACGAGCAGCTTGAGCAGGGAATGCTGCAGCCCCGTGAGCTGGAGCAGGAGTTCCATCGGCCCGCAGGCGGCCGCAACGGTGGCGCCGAGGCCGAAGATCATGAGGACGGCATGCATGGTCGGCGTTCCGTAGGCCGGCTCGAAAATGCTGAGGATGAAGGTTCCGAAGAACCAGAAGACGGTGAGGATCATCAGCGCCACGACGCATGCGCCGAGCGCGGTGAAGCTGGTCGTGCGCTGCACATGGGCCTTGTCGCCGGAATAGAAGGCGCCCGAAATCTCCGGCGCCAGCGCCTGGTTGATGCCGGTGAGCGCCAGCACGACCAGCCGCGTCGTGCGGTCGGCGACAAAGACGGCGCCGGCGATCTCCGATCCGAGGATGCCGGCGACCAGAAGCGTGCTTACCTGTCCGAGCGCCGGCGGCAGCGAAGTCGCGCCCCACAGGCCGAGCGTCACCGATTTGAATTCGTCCTTCTGCGCCTTCGACAGCGGGCCGCGCTCGGCGCGAAACGTGTCGGCGAGCAGCATCACCGTCTGCGGCAGCACGGCCGCGAGAAGCACGCCGGCGGTAAGCAGCGTCGCGGCGACGGCGCTGACCACCACTCCGAAGAAATGCATTCCAAGCACGAGGGCTATGACGCCTGCACGCCAGACGACATCGCGCGGCAACAGTCCGGAAACCAGTGCGCCCTTGGCGCGGAAGGCGCCGGAGGCGAATTCCGACCAGCCAAGGGCAAAAGACAGGATGGCGGCCGAAAGGCAAAGCGGCGTCCATTCCGGCGTCCGCGCGCCGATATAGGGCGCAAGGCCGAGGCCCACGACGAGCAGGCTGGTGGCAGCCACGCCGGCGAAGGCGACCGCTATGGCGTAACCCATCAGTCCGTGGGCCGAGCGCAGATCGTGCCCCTCGGCATATTGCGGCCAGAAGCGCAGCACCGTGCTCTGCTGGCCGACGCTGGCGAAGAAGGAGACCAGGCTGGCGCCGGCATAGGTGGCGCTGTAGAGGCCGAACTGGCGTTCGTCCGTGACCATCGCGACGACGACGAACATCAGGAAGGAGAGGCCGGCGCTCGCCAGCTTGATCACGCCCGCAACCGCGCCGCTCCGCGCCAGGCCGGCAATCGACATGCGCATGGCGGTTTCGGGGCCGCGCTCGTGCCGAACTCGATTGTCGTGGTCTTCCATTGCGTTAAGCCAGTGAGGCGGAGCCCGGGATATGTCGCGCAGTCGCCTGCGAACGAGCGCTCCGGCCCCGTGGGCGTGGGAGTGCGATCAACAGATAGTCCAAAGCCGCGCGAGCGGCCACCGGGAATGCCCGCCATGGTTACCGGCGATGTTACGCCTGCGGCTCCCTTCAGGCTTGCGAAAGGAGCCTTGAACCGGAGCCGGTCGTAAAACGGCGGTCAAT
>JAKDNM010000238.1 GCA_030456445.1 Hyphomicrobiales bacterium | reverse complement strand
CCACCCGCCGACCTGATCCCACACGCCGACCTGATCCCACACGCCGACCTGATCAAGGACACGACGACCGCCACTTTCGCCGCCGACGTCATCCAGGAATCGCGCAACCAGCCGGTGCTGGTCGATTTCTGGGCACCGTGGTGCGGTCCTTGCAAGCAACTCACCCCCACGCTCGAAAAGGCTGTGCGGGAGGCCGGCGGCGCGGTCAGGCTGGTCAAGATGAATATCGACGAGCACCCGACGATCGCCGGCCAGCTTGGCGTCCAGTCTATCCCGGCGGTCTTCGCCTTCCGCGACGGCCAGCCGGTCGACGGGTTTATGGGCGCCATTCCCGAAAGCCAGGTGCGCGACTTCATCGTCAAGCTCGGCGGAGGCGCGGCGGGAGCGGGCATAGAGGATGCGATCGCCGCGGCCGCCGAAGCACACCAACAGGGCGACGCGGACGCGGCGCGCGAGATCTATTCGGCCGTGCTTGCCGAGGCGCCCGACAATATCGAAGCTCTGGCCGGTCTCGCCGACCTGCTCTTCGAGGCGGGCGAGACCGACAAGGCATCCGACCTCCTCGCCGGCGTGCCCGACGACAAGGCGGAGCAGCCCGCCATCGCCGCCATCCGCGCCAGGATCGCGATGGCCGAGCAGGTCAAGGAGATCGGCGATCCGGCCGAGTTGGAGCGGCGGCTGGCCGCCGACCCTAAGGACCACCAGGCGCGTTTCGATCTGGCCATGATCCAAAACGCAACGGACCGGCGCGAGGAGGCGGCCGACAATCTGCTCGCCATCGTCAGGGCGGACCGCACATGGAAGGACGACGGCGCGCGCAACCAGCTTCTGCAATTCTTCGAGGCCTGGGGCATGACCGACGAGGCGACGCTTTCCGCGCGGCGGAAGCTCTCCTCGCTGCTGTTCTCCTGACGGTCGCGTCCTAACCGGTGAAATCGGCGCCGCCTTGAAGAAGAGGCTTGAGAAAATGCGAGAATGCGCCAGATTTCCGGGTGGCGGGGAAGAGAAAGACGGTGCAGGCAGGAAACAGGCAATATCGTAAGGCAGCCGATATCCCGGCGGTCATCCCGGTATTTCCGCTGTCGGCAGCGCTGCTTCTGCCGGGCGGGCGCATGCCGCTCAACATCTTCGAGCCGCGCTATCTCGAAATGATCGATCATGCCATTGGCGGCGACCGCATCGTCGGCATGATCCAACCGAATCTCGAGGGCGATTTGAGGCCGAACGGCGAGCCGGAACTATGCGCGGTCGGGTGCGCAGGCCGCATCGCCACTTTCGCCGAAACCGGTGACGGCCGCTATCTTATTTCACTGCAGGGAATCTGCCGCTTCCGCGTGGCCGAGGAGCCGCATGTCAGAACGCCTTTTCGGCAGTGCCGGGTCTTGCCCTTCCTCGGCGATCTCGACGAGGAGAAGGGGGCAGAGGATGTGAACCGCCCGGCGCTGCTCGAAGTGTTCCGCGCCTATCTGGAGGCGAACGAACTGGAAGCGGACTGGGAAAGCGTCAGCCGCGCGGAAAACGCCACGCTGGTCAACGCGCTCTCGATGATGTCTCCTTATGGTGCGGCGGAAAAACAGGCGCTGCTCGAGGCGCCGGACTTGAAGACGCGCGCGGACATCCTGATCGCGATCACGGAAATGGCGCTGGCACGCGATCGCGAGGATTTCGGTTCCAGCCTGCAATAGGAAAACCATGCCGGACACTACGCGCAGCGCCGTCATCGATCCCAAACTGCTGGAGCTTCTGGCCTGTCCGCTGACGCGCGGACCGCTCACCTATGACCGCGAGCGCAACGAACTCGTCTCGCCGGTCGCGCATCTGGCCTATCCGGTGCGCGACGGCATCCCGATCATGCTTACGTCCGAGGCGCGCCAGACCGGCGACAAGATCGCAAAGCCTGAAAAGCCCGGTCGCCGGCCGCGCTGACCTGGAGCGCCGTGCGTCCGATCCGACGCACAAGGGACACTCCATCTTTGATTGAGCATCGGACCGAAAGTGAACATCGGTCTTCCGAAAAGACCACGCTCAAAT
>JAKDNM010000147.1 GCA_030456445.1 Hyphomicrobiales bacterium | reverse complement strand
ATCTGTAGGAACTGAAGCATGTCTCCCGAAAGTGGAAACGGGTTTTCCGTCCGGAGTTGCGTGAAAACAAAACGATAGAGTGTTTCTGCGATTCGGAGAAAAGCGGAAACACTCTAGGGCGCACTCGCGTCGTGGAAGATCACGCCCTTCATCGGGTAATTCGCAGGACCCGCCTCGCAGGACCCGGATTACTGCGCATGATCTGCTGAGATGCGCGATTGGTTTGCTTGCGTGATGTAGATCCCGAGCAGGACGGCTATCAAGCCCAAGACAAGGCTCGGCCCCGCCCGTTCACCGAGCAGTATTACCCCGAATATCGCCGCGGTTATCGGATTCACGGCCACGGATACGGTGACGACGGTCGCAGTCGTATATCGAAGCGCGAAAGCCCAAAGAAAGAAGATAAGCGCACCGCAAACGACGGCGAGATAACCCGCCGAGACCCATTGAATGGCGTTCAATGCGCGAAGTGCGGAACCGGTACTGCCGTTGATCGACAAAACGCCGAGAAATAATGCCCCCACACCCATGCCGAATGCCGCGAAGGGCAAGGGTCCGTTTCGTGCGATCAACGGCCGCGAGAGCACGCTGTAGAGAGCCATGCAACAGGCTGCCGCCATCATCAAGAGATCGCCGCGCCACGCTCCGACCGGTGCGGCTGCGTAGCCTGCCCCGAGCGCGACGGCCACACCGAACATGGCGACCGAAACTCCAATCGTCTTTTGAATGGTTGGCCGTTCAACCCTTAGAACGGCGCCGATGACAATCGTAAGCATCGGCAGCGAGGAAAGCGCAAGCGCCCCTCGCGCGGCGGTCGTATAGATCAAGGCCGCGTTGAACAGCAGCGGGAAGATGCCGAAGAAGAGGAAACCGAGCCCGGCGACGGGAAGCCAGTCCTCTCGTTTCGGCCAGTGCTCTCCGCGTGCAAGAACGATCGGAACAAGCACAAGAAACCCGCCTCCGAACCTGATCGCTCCGATCGTGATAGGGTCGAGCGTTGCGGCGAGATATCGCGTGGCGCCGATCGCGGTGCCGCCGAGCGCACTTGACAGGATCGCGGCAAGAGCTCCCCGAAATTCCAACCTTCGTCTCCGTTTCCTTCGAAGTTGGAGGTAGGGATAGAACGGAGATTATGATAACGCTATCGAATTAAGGAAATAAGCTTGATGACGAATGGTATGAGCGCGGTGAGGCTGAACTCTGAATTGCTGGAAGCTTTCGTCGCTGTAGCAGATCGCTTGTCGTTCACGCGCGCTGCAGCGTTTCTCAATCGCTCGCAGGCGGCCGTCAGCCTGCAGGTCAAGCGTCTCGAAGACCGTTTGGGTCTGATATTGCTCATCCGCTCGACGTCGAGGGTTGAGCTTACCGGCGCCGGACTTGAGTTCCTTGCCGATGCGCGGCGGCTCCTATCGCTGCACAACGAGATTTTATTGAAGCTCACAGACCGGTACGATGCCGGTCAAATGCGGATCGGGGTCATGGAGGATTACGGCACGAAACGTCTGCCACGGCCTCTTTCCGAAGTGGCGGAACGGTTTCCGGGCGTGGAAATCGAAATGGAGATCGGCCTGACGGCAAATATGCTCGAATGCCTGGGGGCATCATTCGACGTCGTTATCGCCATGCATCCCGTCGGCACAGCCGACGGCGTGTTGATTTGCGAGGAGAAGCCAGTCTGGATCGGAGCGCCGCACTACGGGACCGACGGCTCCGGAATTCTGCCGCTCGCCCTATCGGGACGGGATTGCCTCTTTCGGCAATGGGCTACCCGCGCGCTTGATGAGGCAGGCATTGCCTGGCGGCTAGCGTATGTAAGCACAAGTCAGGCAGCGGTCGAAGCAATCGTCACACAGGGACTTGCCGCTACGGTCGCGAAGAAAAGCATGGTCCCGAAGACGCTCAAGGAGCTTGATTGCTCAAAAATGCTACCAGCCCTTCCTGGCGCCGAAATCAGATTGCATCGTGCAGCGGGCCTTGGTGGCGTTTCTGCGGCGTTCGTGGATGATCTTGCCTATCGTTTAACGACAGCCTCGGGATCGTCGGCAGACACTTGAATGTTGAGGGCCTGATCGACGCGATGGACGAACGTCGCTCTCAAGCGGAACGGCGCCGATCAGGCTGCGGTGAAACGACTGCTGTAAATCTCTGTCCCGACGATGCGCAGGGGCCTACTAGAGCAATTCCAGGAAAAGTGGGAACCGGTTTTCCGTCCGGAATTGCGTGAAAACAATATGATAGAGCGGAACCGCTCTAGTCATCCGTTCGAATGAACGATCCGGCCTTCGCCATGACGGCCGCGTCGAGTTTCTGCCAGTCGGCCAGCAATCCACGCGGGAAGCGATAGTTGAGCGAAAGCCCGTTGCCGACGAAGGCGTCGCGCTGGCAGGGCGCAAGCGATTCCTGTCCTGTAGTCCCGGTAAGGCATCGCGCGACGAACGGTTCGCCGTCGGCCCGGCGGCCCACGGCCAGCACCTCGTTCAGGTAGCCGGTATCGGGCTTGAAATCATAAAGCGTGACGCCGTTCCCTCCCGGTTTGCCCGGCTCGACGATGAGCGCGCGGTAGACGGGCCGCCATCGGCTGCTCATGTCGTGAGACATCGTTGGCGGCTCGAAGGAAAGGAAAAGGATGTCCTTGCGGCCGCCGGTGCCGTTGAAATCGTCGCGCGCCGCGTCGGAATAACCCGTCAGGTCGGGCCAGCGCAGATAGAGGTCGAGTTTCGCCGCTACGCCGTCATGGCGCGCCTCGGCGAAGCGGATCGCATTGGCCGGAACGGACAGGACATTGTTGCCGACGACGATCTCGCGCAGGGAAGGGTCGTCGGAATAGCCGCCCTTGGAAATGGCGGGGCCGAGCCATCGGCCCGTTGCCGCGATGAGGGCTGAAACGATAGCCAGGGCAATGAAGATGTAAAAGGTCCGCGACAGGAACGCATGATCGATGCCTGTTACGTTCGTGTACCTGGCCGACTCGACTTGCCCCGCCATCTGTTCCCCCGGCGCAACGGACGATCGGTTCTGGCGTTCCGCCGTGCTCCTGCGTCGGCGACCTTGCGGGCTTATGGTAAATGCGCGGTAAACATTGAGGACCGCACGGCACGATACGGCTTGTCAGCGGCAGACCCCGCCTTTTAACGTCGTCACGTCATGCCGGATGGAAGGAATCACCGATGCCGCTCTATGCCCTGAAGGACGTCGCGCCGAAGCTCGATGCGCCCGGCTCGAACTGGATCGCACCGGACGCCACGATCGTCGGCGATGTCCGGCTCGGACGCGATGTCGGCATCTGGTTCGGTGCGGTCCTGCGCGGCGACAACGAGCCGATCGTCATCGGCGAGGGTTCCAACGCCCAGGAACACACGGTCATGCATACCGATATCGGCTTCCCGCTGACCGTCGGCCGCGGCTGCACGATCGGCCATCGCGCCGTGCTGCACGGCTGCACCATCGGCGACAACAGCCTGATCGGCATGGGGGCGATCGTGCTGAACGGCGCCCGGATCGGCCCGAACAGCCTCGTTGGGGCAGGGGCGCTGGTGACGGAAGGCAAGGAATTCCCCGACAATTCGCTGATCGTCGGTTCGCCGGCACGCGCGATCCGCACGCTCGACGAAAAGGCTGTCGAACAGCTTCGCTGGTCGGCCGCGCATTATGTGGAGAACGGCAGGCGCTTCCTCGCGGATTTCCGGCCGGCCTGACCGAACTCCGCGCTTTTTGTGAAAAAGGCGGAGCCGGCCCGGGGACGGGGCCGGCTCCTGAGCCCGGTCGTTGGGGACGGGGAGGGTGGGGACTCGACCGGGCTTTTCGGGTCCGCGCTGATCGCGCGGAGAACTTGTCGTTTCCGGCGGCTAGCGCACGCTGCCGACCGCAACCATCGGTGCGCGGTCGTCCCTGACCGATACCCATTCGCCTGAGTCGGTCTCGGACTGCCGCTTCAGATAACGATATTTGGTGTCGGCCCAGGCAAGGACGCGCGCCTCCAGATTGTCCAGAATGTAATCGCCGAGGCTCGTGTGTACCGTCAGCACGGCATGACCGGCGCCGTTAGGCTGGCGCACGACCGTCAGCAGCAGATCTCCCGCCGGGACACCCTTCTCCATCAGTTCGCGGCGCTTCTCCAGCGCGTAATCCTCGCAATCGCCGTAGCGGCCGGGATAGGACCAGACCTCTTCCTTGCCCCACATCTCCATGTCGGTGCGAGGGATGATGCGGGTGTTCACGTCGTTGTTGACGGCGACTATCTCGGCCCAGAGCTGTCGGGTCAGTTCGACCGGCCCTTCCTTGGGCGTGCGCTCGTCGCATTCGTTCGGCAGCCGCTGGCAGAATTCATAGTGTCCGACAGGCTGCGACGTCAGATTGCCGGTCGGCATGAACAAGCGCGCCGCGTTTGCCGGCGCCATCCAGGCTGCGAGCGATAGTGCCACCGCCGCGATGAGCCGGGTGCCTCGTCCCGTTGTCATTGTCGTGTCTCCCCGTTTGAGAGCACAATGACAGAGACGGATTTATTTCACGCGAAATCGGATAGTATAGTTTGAGTTCAATAAGCATAGAATGCAAAATTATATTGAATAGAATAAATATAGATTTTGTATAAAATTGTACCAATCATTATAACGCCGGGAAAGCCGCCGAACACGCGGCACGCAGACGCCGGGCAATGGTGGAAGGCCGCCGCCCGAGGACAGCCCAGGCAACAAAAAGGCCGGCGGGGCCGGCCTTTCAAGCGAATTGTCTATCGGATACGTTCGATCAGGATGGCTTTTGGTGGAACGCAGCGTCGAGCATTTCGGGCCGTTGCACTACAGCGAACTCGACGGCGATACCCTCGTCGAAATGGCGTACGACCTGACCGCGCATCGTGCCGAGCGTCACCTGTACGCCGAGCGCCGGCTTGACCTCGATCTCGATGGCGGCGCCGGACAGGGACAGGTCGATTATGCGGCATTGATACTGCCGCCCGTCGATGAGCTTGAGCACGCCCATCGGATTACGCGGCGACACGCGCTCGTGGCGGCGATCCTCGGGCAGGTCGAGTTCGTGCTTGTTGGCCAGCCAGGTAAGCTGCGCGGCCAGCTTGTCCTTCTTGCGGTCCGACGCGACGATGGTCATCGCGAAGCCGTCGGAAAGGCGGCGTGTGATGACACCCTCGACGCGTCCGATATGATCGATATAGGCGATGACCCTCTCGCCGGGCTCGCCGATGCGGTCGGTGCGCAGCGCCACGTTGCCGGGCGACATGTCCACCACCTGGCAGGGATGCTCGGTGCGATCCTCAAGCATGAAGCGGCCATAGATCTTGACGCGCACGCGCTGAAAGCTTCGCCTTTCGACGCGCGACGGCGCGGTATCGAACGCCGCTGACCTCATAATCGCCCCTGACCGATTCCATTCTCGCGAGCAGGCGAGAATCTCACATGGAAAATAAGGCTTTTCCGGTTAACAAGCGGTAAGTCGGCGCGTCTGTCTCTCGATCAGCTTTCCCGGCCGCCTTCGAAGACGACAAGGTGGCGAATGCGGCGCCCGCGCCTTCCCTCGCCGGTGCTCGCCACTTCGTCCGCGCTCGGTGCGATGGTAGGCACGGTGACGGCCGGCCGGTCCTTCAAGAACATGGGCTCGCGATCGGGGTCGACGACGCGGATCGTGTCGATGCGGCATTCGATGATCGGATCGGCACCCAGCCAATAGGGCTTTTCCACCGCCGAAGCGGCACCGAGCGTCCGCGGTGCTTCCTCGCCGCCGTCGAGCGGCAACAGCAGCATTTCGAACGGGTTGGTGCGGCCATTGCGGCTGCGCCCCTCGAAGGCGATGACGACGACGGACTTTGCGTGGAAAGAACTGTGTACCAGCCGCGCGATCAGCCGCTGGTCCTTGAACGCCCAGAGCGAGGGGAGGGCAAAGCCTTTCAGTTCCCGGCCGAAAACGGCGCACAGCCGCGTACCTGCCAGCCGGAAGACCGCTTCGCCGCGGCCGTCCTTCTCCAGGATGAAGGTGTCGGCAAGCAGCGTTTTTATATCGGCGGGCTCGATATCGGTGCGTTTGGGAGCCGGCCGCTTGTCCCTCAACCTGTCCCAATATTGGAACAGCTCGATCGATTCGCGTTGTTTCATCCCGTCTCGCTCCAGACCGCGATTGCATTCCTGTCCCATCGGTGAACAGCGAGTCGCCTTCCGATGAACTACATGCGTTCCGCTGCAGGCCGCGTGCCAGCCGGATATTGGTTTGTTCACGGGCGGGGCCGGTTAAGGTTAACGATTGGTTTCGATTGCGAGGCGAATTACCTCATGGCACACGCTTTGGAAGACGCCGTTTACAGCACGGCCATTCGACCTTCAGTCAATTTTACGGGGAGCGTGGGGGCTCGTCGGGGGCCGTTCGGATTAGTTCCGGACGGCTTCTTTTTGCGTGACAGGCGCCGGTGCCCTATTTGTCAGGCGACTCAGCATCTCGAAAGCGTCTGCCGTGAGCGATCCCATCATCGACGAACCCCGCCCTTCGAGCGAACCCGAAGACGAACTGGCGGAGCGGGAACACGAGCCCTTTTTCAACCTGGCGGGCACGATCATTTTCCTGATCGCGGCATGCGTGGCCGTCCATCTCTTCCGGCTCTACATTCTCACGCCGCCCGAAGACATGGCCTTCGTTCTCCATACCGCCTTCATTCCCGTGCGCTATACGGGGCCGTACGTGCTCGATCTCTATGCCTTCACCAGTCCCGTCACCTACGCCTTCCTGCATGGCGGCTGGATGCATCTCATCGTCAACATGATCTGGCTGGCCGCATTCGGCTCGCCGCTCGCCTATCGGCTGGGAGCGGGCCGGCTGCTTGCCTTCTGGGTATTCACGTCGCTCGCCGCCGCGCTCTTCCATTTCGTTGCCCATCCCGACAGCGCCATGCCGGTGATCGGCGCATCGGGCGCGATCTCGGGCATGATGGGTGCGGCCTCGCGCTTCGGCTTCCGCATGGAACGCCACGACGGAAGACCGGCATTCGCGGGCCGGCTGCTGTCGATCTTCGAGGCGCTGCGCTCGCGCGCGGTGCTGGCGTTCCTTGCGGTCTGGATGATCGTCAATCTCGTCACCGGGCTCGGCTTCATGACACCCGGCATGACCGATCCGATCGCCTGGGAAGCCCATATCGGTGGCTTCCTGGCGGGCTTCTTCTGCCTGGCGCCTTTCGTCGGACGTGTGCCCGATCGGGAATCTTGAAAAAGCCGCCGCTCCGGTGCACCATAGAAGCATTGCCGGGGAGGGCGTGAATCGGGGCATTCGAGGAGGACGCCGATGACCGTAAGATCCATTCTGGACGAGAAGGGCCGCGATGTTTTCACCATCGGGCGGGACGAGACGGTGGCGGCCGCGATTCGCCTTCTGGCGGAAAAGCGGATCGGCGCCATCGTTGTGCTGAGGGCCGATGGCGGAATCGGCGGCATTCTTTCCGAGCGCGATATCGTGCGCGCGCTCGCCGAAGGGGGCGCCGGGGCACTGACGAAGCCCATCAGCGCCTTCATGACATCCAAGGTGCAGGTCTGTCGCGAGGAGAATACGGTCAACGAAGTCATGGAGGTCATGACGCGGGTCCGCTTCCGCCATCTGCCGGTCGAGAAGGAAGGCAGGCTGGTCGGGCTCGTATCGATCGGCGACGTGGTCAAGCGCAGGATCGAGGACGTCGAGCGCGAAGCTGAGCACATCAAGGCCTATATCGCCACCGCGTAGCGGCCGATACTACCGGGCTGGATGGCCAAGTCAGTCCGCGCCGGACGGATGGCCGCAAGGTCGCACGTAACTATCAGATGAGCGAGCTTACCGCCGCCCGTCTTCTTCAAACAAAGGCTCCCACACAAAGCCCGGCTGGGATCGCGGCTTGTGGGGCGGTTCCGCGCGCCCCAGTGGCACGGGCGCGAGCGAGAGAACACTCCTTCCAAAGCTTGCGTTGCCGGATGCTTTGCACTAGCGAACAGTCGAGATTTTCAGCCCTATCGGACCTTCCATGACCCTCGTCGACACCCGCACGCCCGACCCGAAACGCCTTGTTCCCGGTGCCACCGGCGACTGGGAAATCATCGTCGGCATGGAGGTGCATGCGCAGGTCACGTCCAACGCCAAGCTCTTTTCCGGCGCCTCTACCGCCTTCGGCGCCGAGCCGAACGCCAATGTCAGCCTGGTGGACGCCGCCATGCCCGGCATGCTGCCGGTCATCAACGAGGAATGCGTCAAGCAGGCGATCCGCACCGGCCTTGGCCTGAAGGCGCAAATCAACCTGAAATCGGTCTTCGATCGCAAGAACTATTTCTATCCGGACCTGCCGCAGGGTTACCAGATCTCGCAGTTCAAGCAGCCGATCGTGGGCGAGGGGACCATCGTGGTCTCCGTCGGGCCGGACCGGCAGGGCAATTTCGAGGATATCGAGATCGGCATCGAGCGGCTGCATCTGGAGCAGGATGCCGGCAAGTCGCTGCACGACCAGCACGCCACCATGTCCTATGTCGACCTGAACCGCTCAGGCGTGGCGCTGATGGAGATCGTGTCCAAGCCCGATCTGCGTTCCGCCGACGAGGCCAAGGCCTATCTGACCAAGCTGCGCTCGATCCTGCGCTATCTGGGCACCTGCGACGGCAATATGGACGAGGGCTCGATGCGCGCCGACGTCAATGTCTCGGTCAGGCGGCCGGGCGGGGAATTCGGCACGCGCTGCGAGATCAAGAACGTCAACTCCATCCGCTTCGCCGGCCAGGCGATCGAGTATGAGGCGCGCCGGCAGATCGGCATCCTCGAAGACGGCGGCTCAATCGACCAGGAAACGCGGCTCTTCGATGCCGCCAAGGGCGAGACGCGCTCCATGCGCTCCAAGGAAGAGGCGCATGATTACCGCTATTTCCCCGACCCGGACCTTTTGCCGCTCGAATTCGACCAGGCCTATGTCGACGCGCTGGCGGTCGGCCTGCCCGAACTGCCGGACGCGAAGAAGGCGCGGCTGATGGAGAGTCTCAGCCTTTCCGCCTACGACGCCTCGATCCTCGTTTCGGAAAAGGCGATTGCCGATTATTTCGAGAAGGCGGCGGAAGGGCATGACGGCAAGGCTGTCGCCAACTGGGTCATCAACGATCTTCTGGGCGCCTTGAACAAGGCCGGAAAAGCCATTGAGGAAACGCCTGTTTCGCCCGACCAGCTTGGCGGCATCCTCGACCTCATCAAGGAAGGCACGATCTCCGGCAAGATCGCCAAGGATCTGTTCGAGATCGTCTGGAACGAGGGCGGCGACCCGAAGGAGATCGTCGAGAAGCG
>JAKDNM010000146.1 GCA_030456445.1 Hyphomicrobiales bacterium | reverse complement strand
CGCCGCCTCGACCGAAAGCTCGATCGCGAGCACCGCCGGGCAGCCGGAATAGGTCGGCGTTACCTTGGCCACGGCGACATCGCCGTCGAGTTCGACGGAGCGCAATATGCCAAGATCGGCGATGGTCACGCAGGGCACTTCCGGGTCGAGGACGGCGGCGGCGGCCCGATACGCTCTTTGGGCGGCCAAATCGCGCTCCCTGAAGACATTCCTCACCACACCGCTCCCGGATAGGTGCGCTGCATGTATTGCAGTTCGGCGAGCAGGAAGCCCATCGCTTCGCCATGGCGGCCCTGGCGGCCACCGCTCTGCATCCAGGGCGCGGCGGGCATTTCCAACCTCGCCTCGGCGAAGATCGCGCCGATGGTGCGATCGAATTCCGGTCGGAGCGTCGCGGGATCGGGCGCGATGCCGGCCTCGGTCATCGCCTCCGTCAAATCATCCGTCTCGAACAGTTCGCCGACATAGGGCGCCAGTTCTTCCGCCGCCGCCTTCATGCGTCGGGCGCTCTCCTCCGTGCCGTCGCCGAGGCGCACCACCCATTCGCCGGCATGGCGGATATGGTAGGCGACTTCCTTGACGGCCTTGGCGGCGATGCCTGCCAGCGTCGCGTCGGATGATTGCATCATCGCCCGCCACATCGGCTCCATGAAGGAAGCGAAATAAAGCTGGCGCAACATAGTATGGGCAAAATCGCCGTTGGGCCGCTCGGCAAGCAGGCAATTCCTGTATTCCCGCTCGCGCCTCAAATACGCGAAATCGTCCTCAGTGCGCCCCTCGCCTTCCATTTCGGCGGCGTAAGCGTAGAGCGCCCTCGCCTGCCCGATGAGGTCGAGCGCCATGTTCGGCATGGCGAGGTCTTCCTCCAGCATCGGCGCATGGCCGCACCATTCCGAGAGCCGATGGCCGAGGATCAGATGATCGTCGGCCAGGCGCAGCAGAAATTCGAGGAATTTTTTCTTATCTGTTGTGGGCATCACATATGCCCCACTTCGTCGGGGATGTCGTAGAAGGTCGGGTGCCGGTAGATCTTCGACGCGGCGGGCTCGAAATTCTCCGCCTTCTGCTCGGGGTCGGAAGCGGTGATCGAGGCGGACGGCACCACCCAGATGGAGGTGCCCTCGCCGCGCCTCGTATAAACGTCGCGCGCCGCTTGCAGTGCCATCACCGCGTCGGCGGCGTGCACCGAGCCGCAATGCTTGTGCGCCAGCCCGTTGCGGGGCCGGATGAAGACTTCCCAGAGGGGGATTTGATTCTTCGCCATCGACTTCACTCCGCCGCCATCTTCGTAGCCGCCTCGCGCGCCCGGCGCTTTTCGGCATAAGCAAGAGCGGCCTCGCGCACCCACGCGCCCTCCTCCCAAGCCTTGCGACGTTCGGCGATGCGCTCGCGGTTCATCGGGCCGCCCCCCTTCACCACGCGCCAGAACTCGTCCCAGTCGATCGGGCCGAAATCGTGGTGGCCGCTCTCCTCATTCCACTTCAGATCGGGATCGGGCATCTTCAGCCCGATGAAGTCGGCCTGCGGCACGGTCGCGTCGACGAATTGCTGGCGCAACTCGTCATTGGTGAAGCGCTTGATCTTCCATCTGGTCGACTGGTCGCCGTGCTGGCTGTCGGAATCGGACGGCCCGAACATCATCAGTGACGGCCACCACCAGCGGTTAAGCGCATCCTGCGCCATATCCTTCTGGTCGGGCGTGCCGCGCGCGAGCGTCATCATGATCTCGTAGCCCTGGCGCTGGTGGAAGCTCTCTTCCTTGCAGACCCGGATCATGGCGCGCGCGTAAGGCCCGTAGGAACAGCGACAAAGCGGGATCTGGTTCATGATCGCCGCGCCGTCGACCAGCCAGCCGATGGCGCCGATATCGGCCCAGGTCAGCGTCGGGTAGTTGAAGATGGAGGAGTATTTCGCCTTGCCGGCCAAAAGCTCCTCGGTCATCTCCTCGCGCGAAACGCCCAGCGTCTCGGCGGCGGAGTAGAGGTAGAGGCCGTGCCCGCCCTCGTCCTGCACCTTGGCCAAAAGCGCAGCCTTGCGGCGCAGCGACGGTGCCCGCGTGATCCAGTTGCCCTCCGGCAGCATGCCGACGATCTCGGAATGGGCGTGCTGGCCGATCTGGCGGATCAGCGTGCGGCGATAGCCTTCCGGCATCGGATCGTTGGGCTCGATCTTCTCGTCGGCGTCGATACGCGCCTGGAACGCGGCAAGGAAAGCTTCGTCCTCATCCGTTTCGGTTTTAGCGCCGATCAGGCCTTGGCTGTACATCGCATCTCCTCCATGCTGGCCGATGGCTAATATGTAACAAAAATTATCTCATATTGCAAGTTTTCGTAACATATTTTCGGAGGAGAAATGAACGAATTCGGCCCAAAATTCGGCATCGGACAGGCCAACGACCTGTTACAGCGCATTTTCGCGCCATGGATCGTCGATCTCGGCCTCAGCGCGACAGGCTTCGACGACTATGGCGGCACGTTTCTCCTGCCGGCCAATCCGAGGCTCGTCCATGTCGGCGGCGTCGTCTGCGGGCAGGCGACGGCTTCCGCCGCCGATACGGTCTCGGTGGTGACGCTGGCCGCGATGAACGGCCGCTTCCGCATCTGCACGACGGTCGATCTCACGAGCCATTTCATCCGGCCGCTGCCGCCCGGCGACATCGAAATCCGCTGCGACGTGCTTTCCAACGGCAAGCGAATGGCCTTCGTCCGCGTCGAGCAACGCGCAAAAGGCGACGCGCGCGTTGCCACCTCCGCGACCATGGCGTTTGCTTACATGGAGGAATGAGAGAGGGTGGGAATAACCGCCTGCTAAAGCCGTCCGCTTATCCCGAAACGCCCGGCAAACTCACTTTGGTGCGTCAGCGGCGGCAGTCCGGCTTCGGTGAGCCAGCTTTCGCTCGGCCCGGCCAACCGTCCATATATTTCGCGCGCGAGCGATCGCGCTTCCTCGACGGGCCAATCCTTCGGCAGCAGCGCCAGCGGCAAGCCGGGATCGCGCAACACGATGCGGCGCCAGTCGTGGAGAAGAAGCGTGCGCGCCGCAACCGCATCGAGCGGCCGGAAGGCTCCACCCCGTTTCAACATGTCGCGCAGCGGCTGATATGCCTCGATGAAGGCGCCATACGCCGCCGCTATCTCCTCGCTCGGCCACAGCATGCGCATGGCCTCTGGATGCTCGGCGCTGCTGCCATGGATGACCAGCATGCCGTCGAGTTCCCCGGCGAGGGCGGGGGTGTTACCCGGCCTGAGATAGACACTGCCTTCGATGCGCAGGAAACCCGCCTCTTCCATCCGCCCGCGCAGATTGCCGTCACTTGCCTGCGGCACAATGGCAACCGTCCAGGTGCCGTCCCATGCGGGCGGGCCGGCGGCATAGATGCGCCGCGTGGCAAGGTCGAAGCCATGCCGCCCCTCCTCCGCCAGCCGATAGAAGCTGTTGCGGCCATCGCGCTCGCGCGTCACCCAATGGTCGGCGGCGAGCCTGGACATGGCGGTCCGAAGCGCGCCCGCCTCAATGCGCAGCCGCCCCATTATGTCCTGCAATGTCTGAAGCGCCACGCGCCCGCCACGCGGCACGATTGCGTCACCGAATATGGTGATGACCAGCGACCAGACGCGCGGCCGCCCGCGTTCGTGCAGCCGGGCGATCAGCCGGTCAAGCGCCGCTTCCGTAGATCTGGATGGAGCATCCATAAGTCCAGATGACATAGGGCCTCTCGGGCCGCAAGTGGCGCAACTTCCTGACGGCCCGCAGCTATTCTCTGGAAGGGTTGTGGCCATGACACTACTGCGCTGGATGGGGTCGCAGAAGGACAGACGCCTTGAACGGTATCATCGCCCCGGCGTGGGTGTGACGAGGTCAGCCCTTCGGCCGCTTGTCGACGATGCGTACCGCCTTGCCCTGGCTGCGCGCGACGCTTTCCGGTGGCAGCACGTCGACGCGCACATTGACGCCAACGACGGCCTTGATGCGATCACGAAGCGCGTTCGACGCGGCGGTACGATGCGCGTCGGCCATGTCGGCGGCGGCAATTTCGACGTGGACGATCATCTCGTCCATGCGCCCCTCGCGGGTAAGCTCAATCTGGAAATGCGGCGCCAGCCCGTCGATCGTCAGGATCTGCTCCTCGATCTGCGTGGGGAACACATTGACGCCGCGCAGGATCATCATGTCGTCGGAGCGGCCGGTGATCTTCTCCATGCGCCGCATGGAGCGCGCCGTGCCCGGCAAAAGCCTCGTCAGGTCGCGCGTGCGGTAGCGGACGATCGGGAAGGCTTCCTTGGTGAGCGAGGTGAACACAAGCTCGCCCTTTTCTCCGTCGGCAACCGGCTCGCCGGTCTCGGGATCGATGATCTCGGGATAGAAATGGTCCTCCCAGACATGAAGCCCGTCCTTGGTCTCCACGCATTCATTGGCGACGCCCGGACCCATCACTTCCGACAAGCCGTAAATGTCGACGGCATGCATGTCGAAGGCTTCCTCGATCTCGGTCCGCATGGCGTTGGTCCAGGGCTCGGCGCCGAAGATGCCGACTTCGAGCGGGCTTTTCCTGGGATCGAGCCCCTGCGCGCGGTATTCGTCGAGAATGGAAAGCATATAGGAGGGCGTCACCATGATGGTGGTCGCGGAAAAATCCTCGATCAGCGTCACCTGCCGCGTCGTCATGCCGCCCGACGCCGGGACCACGGTGCAGCCGAGCCGCTCTGCGCCATAATGCGCGCCAAGCCCGCCGGTGAAGAGGCCGTAGCCATAGGCGACATGGACGACGTCGCCCGGCCGCGTGCCCGACGCCCTCAGCGAACGGGCCATGCAGTCGGCCCAGACATGAAGGTCGTTTTCGGTATAGCCGACGACAGTCGGCTTGCCGGTGGTGCCGGAGGAGGCGTGGATGCGCAACACCTTCTCGCGCGGCACGGCGAACATGCCGAACGGATAATTGTCGCGGAGATCCTGTTTCACCGTGAAGGGAAAATTCCGAAGGTCCGAAAGCTGCTTCAGATCGTAGGGATGCACGCCCTTCGCGTCGAACGCCTTCCGGTAGTGCGGCACGTTCTCGTAGGCATGCTTCAGCGACCATTTAAGCCTCAGAAGCTGTAGCGCCTCGATCTCGTCGCGCGAGGCGATCTCAATCGGATCGAGATCCTCTTTCCTGGGGGTCAAATCCTTCATCTCGTTCCTCCCTCACCCCGATACTGCGCCGACTACGGCGTCCGGACGCTAAAGCTGCTCGCCGTCGAAATGCCTGCCTTCGATCGTCCGCGACATGCCGCGAAACTCGGCGATAAGCGCGCCTTCCTGGTTCGTCACCTTCACGTCGTAGATGCCGGAGCGGCCGTAGCGGACAACTTCCCGGCAGGTCGCCGTCAGCCGGTCGCCCAGTTTCCCGGGCGCGACGAAGGTGATGGAATTGTGCTGGGCGACGACCAGCCGATTGTAGGAATTGCAGGCGAATGCAAAGGCGGAATCCGCAAGCGTGAAGATGTAGCCGCCGTGGCAGATATCGTGGCCGTTGGTGTGGTGTTTCTCGACGGTCATCGAACCGGTCGCCGTGCCCGGTCCGATCGCGTCGAGCGTCATGCCGAGCCATTTGGAGGCGCTGTCCTTCGCCCACATGGCCTCCGCGCTCATCTGCGCTACCTGTTGAGCCGACAGCGCCATCGTATCTCCCCAACGCAGCTTTTCCAAAGCCTTGCATAACCCGACCGAGCGGTCAATAATACTTTCACGGCAACGATGCGGAATGGAGCGATCATTGGCCGACAAGAGCCTTGCCGACGAATTTGAACTGACCGCACTGCCCGCCGGGTTTGCGGACGACCCGTTTCCAGTCTATCGCGCGCTCCTGGAACATGGGCCGCTGAAGCAATTTACAGACGGTTCGGTGATGCTGTCGCGCTTCGCCGACCTCGATCGCGTTTATCGCGACACCCAGTCTTTCTCTTCCGACAAGAAAGTCGAGTTCCTGCCTAAATTCGGCACGAGCCCGCTCTACGAACATCATACGACGAGCCTCGTCTTCAACGACCCGCCACTGCATACGCGCGTGCGCAAGATCATGGTGGGCGCTATGACGCCGAAGGCGATCGCCGCCATGGAGCCCGGCCTGATCGCGCTGGTCGACCGGCTGCTGGACGGTCTTGCCGAGAAAGGCGAAGTCGACCTGATCGAGGATTTCGCAGCGGCGATCCCCGTCGAAGTAATCGGCAATCTGTTCGACATCCCGCATGGCGAGCGCGGGCCGCTGCGCGACTGGTCGCTGGCGGTGCTCGGGGCCCTTGAGCCGGTCCTCTCACCGGAACAACAGGAGCGCGGCAACCGCACCGTCACGGATTTCAGGGCTTTCCTGAAGGGGCTTGCCGACGCGCGGCGGAAAAAACCCGGCGATCCGGCGACCGACGTGCTGACACGCCTGATCGACGGCAATGAGGGCGAGCTTCTGTCGGAGGAGGAGCTGCTTCAGAACTGCATCTTCATCCTCAACGCCGGCCACGAGACGACGACGAACCTGATCGGCAACGCGCTCTACGAACTGCTCGAATGGCCGGACGAGCGCAAGCGGCTTCTGGCCGCCCCGGAACTGATCCAGACGGCAGTGGACGAGTTCCTTCGCTTCCAGAGTCCGAACCAGCTCGGCAACCGTCGTACCACCGAGAAGGTGGAATTCCATGGCGAGACGTTGCTGCCCGGCACCCGCCTCCATCTGGCCATCGGCGCGGCCAACCGCGACCCGCGCCAGTTTCCCGACCCCGACCGGCTCGACCTGTCGCGCAAGCCCAACAAGCACCTCGCCTTCGCCGGCGGCCCCCATCTTTGCATCGGCTTTTCGCTTGCGAAGATGGAGGGCCGCATCGCCGTCTCGCGGTTCATCGAACGCTTCCCGGACTACCGGCTGAACGGCGAAGCCAAACGTACCGGGCGTGTGCGGTTCAGGGGATTCTCGACGTTCCCCGCAAGGATCGGCTGAAAGTATTCAGCACTCAATCGCCCTTCGCGGAAAATTCGATATTATCTATCAAGTCGATCGCCGTCCTGAGCGCGGCTCCGGTCGCCACCGCCATCTGTGGCAAGAGCATCCATTCGAGCGTCCAGGCCGCGCCGGACCGTTCGTTTTCGTGCACCAGCGCCTGATGCATGCCCGAGACGAGCGTAGCGTTGAAGCGCGCCAGCGTCACCAACACCTCGGCCCCGACCGGGTTGACCTTGTGCGGCATGGCGGAGGAGACACCGCCGCCCTTCAGCCTGATCTCGCCGATTTTGCTCTGCGCTGCGAGCGCGATGTCGGCGCCCATCTTGCCGAGGCTGCCGGTGACCAGCGACAGCCAGCCGGCAAGCTCGGCCTGCCCATCGCGCTCCGAGTGGCGGGCGTGCGAGACGATGCCGAGGCCGAGGCGTTTCGCCATGCGTGCCGTCACCTGCTCGCCGGTCGAGCCGAGCTTGTCGAGCGTGCCGGCCGCGCCGCCGAAGGTCAGCACGGCGATTTCCTTGCGCACCGTGGAAAGCCGCGCGCGATGACGAAGCAGCGGCTCGCGCCAGCTCGATATCTTGCGGGAGGCCGGCACCTCGATCGCCGCCTGCATGCGCGTATGCGCCATCACCGGGTTGGCGCCGTCGCGCAAGTCAAGTTCGCCGAGCCGCTCTACCAGCATGTCGATGCGCGCCTGGAGCAGGTCGAGCGCCTTGCCGATCCTGAGCGCGAAGCCCGTATCGATGACGTCCTGGCTGGTCGCGCCGAAATGCACGTGCCCGGAATGCGGCTTCCCGACAGCGGCGCGCAATTGGCGGACGAGTTCCGGCACGACGACCCCGTCGCGTGCAGTCGCTTGCGCGAGCTTTTCGACATCCGGCCGAAAACCCGCAATGGCGTCGGCGATTGCCTTTCCCGCCGCCTCGGGAATGATGCTCTTCTCGGCCTCGGCGCCAGCGAGCGCCGCCTCGAAATCAAGCATTGCCTCCAACTCGGCCTCGACCGAGAAAAAGGCGGCGATTTCCCGGTCGCCAAGCAGGCCAGCCAGGATTGGATGATCTAAGACCGATACGCTCATGGACGAATTCCTGAAAATCCGGCAAGGAATTCAAATGTCGAAGAAAATCGTCTCCTTGTCACCCTGCAGGTGGATATCGAAAGTGTAGATATCCCCTTTGCGCGGCGCGATCAGTGTCTGCACGCGGCCACGGTGCTCGATACGCGAAAGGATCGGATCGGTCTCGTTGGCCTCCTTTTCGTCGCCAAAATACATGCGCGTCTGAAGTCCCAGATTGATACCGCGCGCGACGATCCAGAAGGTGACGTGAGGCGCCATCGGCCGCCCGTCGCGGAACGGCACCTTGCCCGGCTTGATCGTATGGAAAACATACTCGCCGCTCTGCATGCCGGTCGGGCTGCGACCCCAGCCGGTGAAATTCGGGTCGGCCGTACCGCGCATTTCCGAGGGGCTGTTGTAGAGCCCCTCCGCATCCGCCTGCCAGATTTCAAGAAGCGCATCGCGCAACAGCGCGCCGGAACCGTCGATCACATTGCCCCGGATGGTGATGCGCTCGCCCCTGGTCTTGTCGTTGACCATGGTGCTGCCGAGATCTTCCGGGAATACGCCGGTGATGCCGGAGAAATTCGGCACGCAGCCGATATGGACGTAAGGACCCGCCGTCTGCGACGGCGTTTCCTTGAGACGGTTGAGAGATTGAATCATCACGAATTCCCTTATCGGTAAATGTCACTGCGGTGACCAATCCGCACTACAAGGACGATCAGCCGCGCATCATGGATCTCGCAGACGATACGATAATCTCCGACCCTGTAGCGCCATAGCTGGTCTTTGGAGTCGACAAGCGCGGCTCCCAGGTCTCTCGGATTTTCCAGGACGGCGATTCGACCGTCCATATAGTCGACAATTCGGCTCGCAACTTGCCGATCCAGCTTCCGCAATTCCCGCTTGGCGGAGGTCAGGTAATCAATTGTCCAAGCCAAGCTCTTTTCTCACCTCAGCAGAGGAATGGATCTGTTCCTCTCCCTTTCTCAATCGCTCCAGTGCGGCCACTGCAAGATAATAGTCTTCGACGTCTTCCAATCCGCGCTCGATGATCTCTCGAAGGTAATAAGCTTTTGTCCGACCTGTCTTTGCCGCCAATTGCTCGAGACGCTGCTCGGTCTCAGGATTCAGACGAATGGACGTAGGCATGAGCGGGCTCCACGATATAGCGTTCGATACATGTAGCCAATGTATTCATTTTTCCCGCCCTTGCCAATCAATTCCCTTCCTTGCGGTTCTCGAACAGGGTGGAGCGGCGGCCGCGCAGGACGATGTCGAACTTGTAGGC
>JAKDNM010000145.1 GCA_030456445.1 Hyphomicrobiales bacterium | reverse complement strand
ACACCGCCGGTCGCGGGCTCGCGGCATCCCGTCGTCGTCGGCCATGTGAGCGGCAAGCCGCGCCTGGAGCGGATGGTGAGGAAGGCCCAGGCTTCCGCTTCGGTAAAATCGCCGGCGAGCCCGGCGTCTTCGGCCAGCACCACTTCGGCATCGCCCGCTCCCGCCCTCATGTCGGCGACGATGTGGGGGTTCTTGCGGCCGCCGCCGCAGAGGATCCAGAGTCCTGGCCGTTGCGGAAGGTGCTCGGCGGATTTCAGGATCGCCTCGGCGGTCACGGCGGCAAGCGTGCGTGCGCCGTCGGCCAGTTCCAGCCTCGCCGCCGGGTCGAGGATGAAATCGTTGCGGTCGAGCGATTTCGGACCCGGCTGCTCGAAGAACGGATTTTCCAGATAGCGGCGGACGACCGTGCCGGCCACGTGCCCCTCACGCGCGATCGCTCCGTCCGCATCGAACGGGACGCCGCCATGGGCCGCCACCCATTGGTCGATCAGCGTGTTGCCCGGCCCCGTGTCGAAGGCGACTGGGTCGCCGGTTTCAGGCACGAAAGTGATGTTCGAAATTCCGCCGATATTGACGAAAACGATTGGATAACGGCCGGCCAGAGCGGCCGGCAGCGAGCGCGCCAGCGCCGCGTGGTAGGCGGGAACGAGCGGCGCGCCCTGCCCGCCGAGCTTCATGTCGTTGGCGCGCATGTCGTAGATGACGGGGAGCCCCGTCCGGCGGGCGAGCATCGGGCCGTCGCCGAGTTGCACGGTCAGCCCGATCTGCGGGCGATGCAGGACCGTCTGTCCATGGAAGCCGATGAGCTTGGGTTTTTTCCATTCGGCGGGCGCGGAAGCGAGGTACGCCTTCACCGCCACCGCATGGCGCTCCGTGATCTCCGCCTCTATTTCAGCAAGACTGCCCGGCCGTTCCTCCCGCCGGCGGATCGACTTCGCCACCTCGAGCGCGCCCTCCAGTTTCCGGCGGAACGCGGCGGCATACGGAACGAAAAGCCCCGGCCCGGTTTCGGTGATGGTCTCGCCGTCCGATTTGAGCGCCGCTACGTCGATGCCGTCCATCGACGTGCCGCTCATCAGCCCGATGGCACAGATTGGCTTCACTGATCGGCGATCCTTGTGATTCGAGGTCTCCGGATGCTAAAGGCGCGACACTTTCCACGCTACGCCACTTTTGCCGCCTGCGGGCGCTTCCGGACAGGCCGATGACAAACTTCAAATCCGATTTTCTCCGCGTCCTTTCCGAGCGCGGCTTCATTCACCAGATCTCGGACGAGGCGGCGCTCGACCGGCTTTTCGCCACGGAGACGGTGACGGCCTATATCGGCTTCGACGCGACGGCGAAGAGCCTGCATGCCGGCTCGCTCATCCAGATCATGATGCTCCACTGGATGCAGCAGACCGGGCACAGGCCGATCGCGCTGATGGGCGGCGGCACGTCGATGATCGGCGACCCGTCCTTCAAGGACGAGGCGCGCAAGCTTTTGACGCCGGAGGATATCGAACGGAACCTCGTCGGCATCCGCCGGAATTTCGCGCACTACCTGACCTTCGGGGATGGCCCGCATGACGCGCTGATGGTCAACAATGCCGACTGGCTGATGGGCATCAACTATGTCGAGTTCCTGCGCGATGTCGGCCGGCATTTTTCCGTCAACCGGATGCTGTCCTTCGAATCGGTGAAGCTGAGGCTCGACCGTGAACAATCGCTCTCCTTCCTCGAATTCAACTACATGATCCTGCAGGCCTACGATTTCGTCGAGCTTTACCGGCGCCATGGATGCCGGACGCAGATGGGCGGCTCCGACCAGTGGGGCAACATCGTCAACGGCATCGACCTCGGCCACCGCATGGAAGACGCGCAGCTTTTCGCGCTGACCTCACCGCTGCTGACTTCCGCCTCGGGCGCCAAGATGGGCAAGACCGCCGCCGGCGCGGTGTGGCTCGACCCGGAAATGCTCTCCGTCTACGATTTCTGGCAATACTGGCGGAACACCGAAGACGCCGACGTCACTCGCTTCCTGAAGCTCTACACGACAATGCCGCTCGGCGAGGTCGAACGGCTTGGCCGGCTGGAGGGTGCTGAGATCAACGAGGCCAAGAAGGTGCTGGCGACCGAGATCACCGCCATGCTCCACGGCCGCGAAGCCGCCGAAAAGGCCGAGGCGACCGCGCGCACTACCTTCGAGGAAGGCGGCCTTTCGCAGAGCCTGCCCACCGTCGAGGTTCCCGCAGCCCAGTTGAAGGGCGGCATCGGCATCCTGTCGCTTTTCGTGACCGCAGGCCTTGCCGCGTCGAACGGCGAGGCAAGGCGCCATGTCCAGGGCGGCGCGGTCAGGCTGAACGACCAGGCGGTAAGCGACGACCGGCGGGCGGTCACGGAGGCGGACATGACCCCCGAGGGTGTCGTCAAGCTGTCGCTCGGAAAGAAGAAGCACGTGCTGGTGCGACCGGCCTGAAGACTTCAAAGGGCATTCACCTGAACTCGAAGATCGAGCGGAAGATACCTGGCGCGATGGCCGAGATCGGGTTCACCTGCAGCGTCGGCGACTTGGCATCGCCGGAAAGCCGATAGGTGATGCCGATCAGCCCATGGTCGCGGCCATTGCCCAATATCTTTCCGAAGATAGGTATCTCCCCGAAAAGGCGGTTGAGACCATAGGCCGGCATGAACGTGCCGGTCATGTCCATGTGGCCGTTCCTGTCATAAAGCGTTCCCTGGAAAGTGGAGCCGATTTGCGGCCCCCGCAAAACTCCTTTCGACAAAACGAGATACCCGTCGCCCTTTTCGATCTGCGCATAGCCGCGTTCGAACCGGGCGCGCGAGACATTGATATCCCGCCCGGTTTTGCTGTTCGACGCACGCGTGGAGCCGACGATCGATTTCAGTCGCGGCTCATTGACGATCAGGAAATTCGTGGCGTCGATACCGCCGCTCAAGGGGCCGCCTTCGGCTCCGGCGAGATCGAGCCTGATCGTCCCGCCCTGCATGTGATCGTAAAGATCGAGGAAGCGCAGGATGGCGCCTGCGTCTTTGGAGTGCATCGCCACCGTCCGGCTCTGCCCGTCATCGCTGTTGGCGATACGGACATTCGCACCCGATCCGGTAGTCGCATTGATGGAAAGATTGCCGATCCGCGAACCCGATCCGCCATACGAGATCCCGACATTGTGAAGCTTCTCGCCGTTGAAGCCGGAGACGCCATCGAGTTTCGCATCGACCGTGACCTTGACCGGCGTGCCGGATGGCGTCTTCGCCGCGGCGCTGTCGGGATCGGAAAGCACGTTTTTTATGATTGAGCGCGCGTCGAGCCTGTCGCCCCTGACGGTGACCTGATAGCCGGCCGAGGACCGGGCAACGGCGACGGAGAAATTGTCGCCATTGTTCAGTTTCGCTGAGGTGAAGCGCGCCTCGGTCAGCGTGTTGCCGGTCAGATGGATGTTGCCGCTGGCTCTGAAAGACTTCCCGACAAGGCGAAAATCGGAGAGCGTCACCGCCTTGCCGTTCGTGTCGAGTTCGAACGAAACCGACGCGGGAATACCCGCACCTTTCGTCCAGCCGACCCAGGGAAGCGTCAGCCGCGCGGCGGTAAGGTTGGCCTTGACCGGCTGGCCGCCATCCTTCTCGGGCGTGTCGAGCACGACGGAAACCGGGCCGGAAAGCATATCGTTCAAGCCGGGCATCAGCGCATCGCGCGCCTTGTCGTTTAGCTCAAGCGTGATTTTGCGCGCCTTTGGCGGCCCACCCTCGGCGAGCGGCCGGGTCATTTCTATTTCCGCCGGGATGCCGTTCAGTCTTGCCTTGGCGTGGACCACCGCCCGGTCTGGCTCGACGACGATCGAACCGTCCGCATCGCTCACCGTCTGGCCATCGATCGGCTCGGCTACGGCAAGGTCGGTATAGTCGAGCGCCACCTTGAAGGTGAGGCTGTCGGCAGGCACGTCCTTGGACAAGGGTATCTCGGCGGCCACATGGCCGGAGACGTTACCGGAAAAATCTTCGGGCTTGATGCCAAGCCGGCGCATGGCGTTGATCGGATCGTAGGAAGCCAGCGCGGTAACGGCGTCCGCCTTGCCGGCCACATCGATATCAAGCGCGCCGATCACCGGATCGAGATGCACGTTGCGCATGGTGAAGGTGCCGTTGCTGGCCGAGACTGTCCGATCGCCGGGCATATAGACCGTGCCCGAGGAGAGCGAGATGTCGACCGAATTGCCCCTGAAATCAACAATGCCATTGCCGTCTCGCACGGGCGGGATGCGGCCGGCGACGTCGAAACGCGTTCCCCGGATATCGAAATGGCCGGATATCTCCTGTTCCGAAAGCGGTATCCCGTTCCCGAGACGGCCGGGAGCGACATGAAACTGAAGACTGCTGTCCTTCACCTCGCCGGCGAAAACGTTGCTCAGCACCCATGCGCGCGCGTTGGGCGCCGCCAGCCACGGCCACAGTTGCTTGACATGCCGCACCGGCATGGAAGGGACGGTGATCGCCAGGAATATGCCGGGCGCCTTGCCTTCGACGAAGGTCATCGAGGCGCTTCCGAGCAACTCGCCGGGCCCGGTCCTCACGCCGATCTGGCTGGCGATCAACTGCCTCGCCTTCACGTCGTAACGTCCCATGACATGAGCATAAAAGGGCAGCGGCGCTTCCGGCGAATCCTCGGGAGCCGAGACGGAGCCGTCGCTGATGAATTCATAGCGATATGCGGGCGCGGTCCCTTCGGCCTCCTCCTTCGGTAACGGCCCGACAGCGCCATGGAAATTGAATTGCGAATGGCCCGACAGGATGCGCAACCGGCTGAGTTCCATCTTGCCGGCGCCCTCCACGAGCGAGCTGTCGATATTGCCGCTGACGAGTGCCTTGCCGTCCTCGCCGAAATCGAGCGTGGCATCGCGGAACGAAAGGGTCGACGTCACCTTCGAGGGCCGGCCGCCATCGGCTTCCACGCCCTTGATCGCCAGATCGAAGGCACCGACCGATTCGAGCGGGATTCCATGTTCGGCCGCCGTCTGGCTGGCATCCGCTTCGATCGCCTGCGGCCTTTCGGCCTTGACGTTGAGATTGAGCGCGGCGATCTGCCCGTTGGCCCCGCGCCTTGCCTTGCCATCCACGGAGAAATCCATGCCGAGCGCATGCGCGCTGGCCGAAACGCCAAGCGCGCCCGACAAAAGGCGCGAGATCCGCGCTTCTTCGATGTGCACGCCTTTCGGCATCGGCCCGCCGGGAGTCAGGAAATCCACCCGATTCAACTGGATTTCACGCATCGACCCCGCACCAACCGCATCGAAGGCGCGGTGGAACCTGCCGAAAAGCGCCTTCAATACAAGGTCGGGCTCGATCAGGCCGCGCGCGTCGCGAAGCCCTTCCGCCCAGTCGCCGCCGCCGATATCCGGCATCATGCGCGGGCGGATGCGGGCATCCTCGATGGTAACGCTGTCGAGCCTGACATGACCCGTCAGCAGCGGCAGAAAACGGAAGCCGAAACGGACCTGCCCGGCATCGATGATCGGCTTTTCCTCACCATGCGCGCTCAGTCGTACATCGGCGACCTTGAGCGCAATCAGGCGGGAACTGTCGAATGCGATGCTGGTCTTTCCGATCGCGGCGTCCACGTCGACACCGGCAAGCGAGGTAAGGGCGTTTTCGGCAAGCTGGCGCAGCTTTTCGTTGCCGAACTGCGAGGCGCCGAAAAGATTGAGCGAAACGAAAAACACGATCGCGAGACCGGCGACCACACCAAGCGCGATCGCCAGCCGTCCGAGAAGGCGACGCATCCGAAATCTGCGCCTCGATCGGGCAAAGCGGGTTCCGTGCCGGGGCAGTGCCGGCGCGCCGTTCGAAATCAGCGTTCCCAATCTGGAGGTCTCGCCGCGTCCGAAGCGTATCTTCTTGTGTTTCGGTACTTTCGAGTGCACCCGCTTTCCCGCCGGAAGGCCTGAATGGACGAATCTCGGTCCAGTATTATATGGATCGCTCGCAAACGGTTTGAAAAATCTCCCGGATCGGTCAAAACGAAACCCGGTTTCACAGTTTTTCGAACCGTCCACTGTTTGTCGTAACGTTCAAGAAGGGCATTGATATGGCTGAAATCGCTGTCGGCGACCTCGCACCTGCGTTCGAACTGCCGCAGGACGGCGGCGGCACGCTCAGCCTCTCCTCATACAGGGGCAGGGCCGTCGTCCTCTATTTCTACCCGAAGGACGATACCAGCGGCTGCACCGCCGAGGCGATCGCGTTCTCAGGGCTGAAGCCGCAATTCGAGAAGGCCGGCGCCGTCGTGATCGGCATGTCGCCCGACAGCGTCAAGAGCCACGACAAGTTCAAGACGAAGCATGGGCTGGCGGTCGAACTCGCCTCCGACGAGGACAAGAAGGTGCTGGAGGCTTACGGCGTCTGGGCCGAAAAGAGCATGTACGGACGCAAATATATGGGGGTCGAGCGCACGACGTTTCTGATCGGTCCCGATGGCAAGGTCGTTCGCGTCTGGCGCAAGGTCAAAGTGCCGGGCCACGCCGAAGAGGTCCTGGAAGCCGTCAAGGCGCTTTAAACCTTTCGGCGCGGCGGCCTTTGCCTGATGCGCTATTCGTTGATTTCCGGCTCGATGAGCCTTGCGAGATTGCGCAGCGATTCCTGCCAGCCGAGATAACACGCCTCGAGCGGGATGACGTCCGGCACCCCGGCCTGCTCGATGTTCACCTCCGTGCCGACCGATACCTTCTTCAACGCGACGGTCACCTGCATCTGGCCAGGCAGGTTGGGATCGTCGAATTTGTCGGTATAGCGCAGGCGTTCGTTCGGTACGAGTTCGACATACTCGCCGCCGAAGGAATGGCTGCTACCGGTCGTGAAATTGCGAAAGGACATCCTGAACGTGCCGCCGACCTTCGGTTCGAAGTGATGCACGGTGCAGGTGAAACCGTTTGGCGGAAGCCATTTTGCCAGCGCATCCGCCTCGATGAAAGCGCGATAGACCTTCTCGGGGCTGGTGGGGATGACGCGATGCAGGTGCACGGTGTTGGGCATGGTCGTTGTCCTTCTGAAGGGTTGGAACGCCCCAAGGACGAACAAGATCGTGTGAGGCCGACAGAATGTCGATATTTTATCCCGGGCTTGTCATCCCACCTCGGGATAGAGCGTATCGAGGATCATGCGCGCGTCGTGGCGGCCGTCGAGCATGCCGTAGGTCGCACGCCATTGGCCGCCCAGGCGCGTCTCGACGAACGCGTCGGCGATGCGGCCCGCGCCGAGACGCTTTAATTCGGCGGCCGCCGCCGAAAGCGCGAGCTGCTCGCAGAACATGCGCGCCGAGCCTTCGTCCGACTGTGCCACCTGCATGGCCGCGCGCAGCACGCCGACGGTGCCCTCGCCCGCCATGCCGAGGTCGCGCCCGATGGTCTCCATGACCTCGTCGAAAAGGCCCGGTCCACGCTTCAGCACGCGCAACACGTCGAGCGCCATGACATTGCCGGAACCTTCCCAGATGGCGTTGACGGGCGCCTCGCGATAGTAGCGGGCGACCGGCGCCTCCTCGATGTAACCATTGCCACCCAGGCACTCCATCGCCTCGTAGAGCAGGGCCGGCGCCGCCTTGCACACCCAGTATTTGACGACCGGCGTCATGGCGCGGGCGAACGCCGCCTCGGCGCGGTTTTCCGCCGCCTCGTCGAAGGCACGCGCCAGCCGGAACGACAGGGCGGTCGCGGCGGCGACGTCGAGCGCCATGTCTGCCAGCACGCGCTGCATGAGAGGTTGGTCGATGAGCGTATTGCCGAAGACCTTGCGGTAGCGCGCATGGTGCACCGCCTCGGTCAGCCCGGCGCGCATGAGTGCCGAGGAGCCGAGCGCGCAATCGAGCCGCGTCAGCGTCACCATGTCCATGATGGTGCGAATACCCTCCCCCGGCTCACCGACCATTTCGGCGATGGTGCCGGCGAATTCGACCTCGGATGAGGCGTTGGAGCGGTTGCCGAGCTTGTCCTTCAGGCGCTGGAAGCGGAAGCCGTTGACCGTGCCGTCACCGAGGATACGCGGCACGAGGAAGCAGGAGAGCCCCTCACCCGCCTGCGCCAGCATCAGGAAGGCATCGCTCATCGGCGCCGACATGAACCATTTGTGCCCGTTTACGCGATAGAAGCCGTCGCTCGCCCGCTCCGCGCGCGTCGTGTTGGCGCGAACGTCCGTGCCGCCCTGCTTCTCGGTCATGCCCATGCCGAGCGTCAGGCCCGTTTTCTCCACCGGCGGCCGCTGGCTGGGATCGTATTTGCGTGAGGCCACCCGCGGCGCCCACTCACGGAATAGCTTGGAATTCGCCATCAGCGCGGCAAGCGAGGCGCTTGTCATGGTGATCGGACAGAGATGCCCCGTTTCCAGTTCCGATGTGAGATAGTAGCGGGCGGCGCGGATCTGGTGGCGCCGGCCGGTCTCCGCCCCACCGTTCTCCCAGATCGAGCAATGCAGCCCATTCGCCATCGAGCGGCGCATCAGCGCGTGATAGGCGGGGTGGTATTCGACCACGTCGAGACGCCGGCCCTGACGGTCGTGCGTCCTGAGTTTCGGGGTTTCCGTATTGGCGAGGCGCGCAAGCTCCTGCGCCTCATGGGACATGACGAAGCGGCCGAGCGTGTCCAGATCGTGCCGAACGGGCTCTGAAAAATCCTCGGCCAATTGAATGAGCAGCGGATCGCCGCGCCATGCGTTCGAGCCGGCGAGCGGCGGCGACTGGTTGGTTACCTCCTGGGTCACGCTGATCCTCTGCGTTCTACGGCCTGCACGGTCGAATCCGTACCCTTTCCACCCGGTTTAGGAAACAGGCGAAAGGCGGAAAGAAGTTGAAGTTTGTTTCCCCAAAAGGGGGAGCCGCGCCTCTTCCTCGTCAGCCATAGCCTTCGGGGCCGATATTCTGCTGGTCGCTGTAGCGCGCGCCGTGAGCGAAGCCGACCGGCAGGATCGCCTCGATATCCTCGATATCCTTCGGCGTCAGCACGATGTCGGCACCGGCTGCGTCCTGTTCCAGATGCTTTGGCGAGCGTGTGCCGGGGATCGGGATGACATGCGGCGCGCTGGCTAGCACCCAGGCGAGCGCCAGCGACGAGGGCGAATGACCTCTGCCCCGCGCATAGGCGTTGAAGCGCGCCACCTTCTCCTTGTTGAAGCTGAAATTGGGCTCGTTGAAACGGGGATTCCTGCGTCGGAAATCCTTCTCGTGGAAACGCGCCGGATCGGGCAGCACGCCAGCGAACATGCCGCGTCCGAGCGGCGAGAAGGCGACGAGCGCCGTCCCATGCCGCGCGCATGCCTGGATGAGGCCGAGCTCCGGCAGCCGGGTCCACAGCGAATATTCGTTCTGCACCGCCATCACCGGATGCACGGCGGCGGCCCTTTCGAGCGACCCCGGCGATATCTCCGAAAAGCCGATGCCGCCGATCTT
>JAKDNM010000144.1 GCA_030456445.1 Hyphomicrobiales bacterium | reverse complement strand
AGCGCGCCGGCGAAGAGGATGACCAGCCCCTGGATGATGACGATCATGTCACGCGAGATTTCCGGCATCTCGAAGGAGAGGTCGGCGCCACCCTGATAGAGCATGCCAAACAGGATAGCGGCGGGAATGATGCCGAAGGGGTGCGAACGCCCCATCAGTGCCACCGCGATGCCGACGAAGCCCGCTCCGGAGGCGAAATCGAGCGCCATGTGATGCTGGTCGCCCATGATGACGTTGATCGACATCAGGCCGGCGAGCGCGCCTGAGATCATCATGGTGATGATGATGATGCGCGGCTCGTTGATGCCGGCGTAGCGCGCCGCCTCGGGGCTGAACCCCATGGTGCGCAATTCGTAGCCGAAGCGCGTGCGCCAGACCAGAAGCCAGACGAAGACGGAGGCGGCGAGCGCCAACAGGAAGGAGACGTTGAAGGGCGCGGTGCGCACCCGCATGCCCATCCATTCGAAGATGAAGCCGAGCTTGGGCAGTTGTCCGCCCGGCAGGAAATCGCGCGTCTGCGGCGCTTGCGAGTGAAACGGCTTCAGCGGCCCGACGAGGAGATAGACCATCAGGCTCGCCGCAATGAAATTGAACATGATCGTGGTGATGACGATGTGCGAGCCGCGCTTGGCCTGAAGATAGGCGGGGATCAGCGCCCACAGCGCCCCGAACAAGGCGCTGGCGACGATCGCCAGCGGAAAATTGATCCACCACGGAAAAATGCCGTCGAAGGCCAGGCACACGAGCGACAGTCCGAGCCCGCCGACATAGGCCTGCCCCTCGCCGCCGATATTGAACAGGCTGCAATGGAAGGCTATCGCGACCGCGAGGCCGGTGAAGATGAAATTTGTGGCGTAGTAGAGCGTGTAGGCGATGTTCTGGCCGCCCCCCAGTGCCCCTTTGACGAGAATGACGGCCGCCTCGAACGGGTTCTCGCCGACCAGCAGCACCACGAGGCCGGCCACGAAGAATGCTACGATCAGGTTGACCAGCGGGATCAGGCCGTAATCCGCCCAGCCGGGCAGTTTGGCATAGGGGGCGTTCATTCAGCCGCTTCCTTCGCCTCGACGCCGGCCATCAGGAGGCCGAGTTCCCCTTCGGTGGCGTCCGGACCGCGTTCGCCGACGATGCGTCCGTCGAACATGACGAGGATGCGGTCGGAAAGCGAGCGTATCTCGTCGAGCTCGACGGAGACCAGCAGCACGGCCTTCCCCTTGTCGCGCATCTCGATCAGGCGCTTGTGGATGAATTCGATGGCGCCGACATCGACGCCGCGCGTCGGCTGGCCGACGATCAGCACGCCGGGGTCCTGCTCCATCTCGCGCGCCAGCACGATCTTCTGCTGGTTGCCGCCAGAGAAATTCGCCGTCTTCAGCCGCGGGTCGGCCGGCCGGATATCGTATTTCCCGATCTTTTCCACAGCGTCCCGGCGGATGGCGGGAATGTCGAGGAACATCCCTTTCAGATATTTCTCCTGACCGTGATAGCCGAGAATGGAGTTCTCGTTTTCTTCGAAGGCGAGCACCAAGCCGACATGATGCCGGTCCTCCGGCACATGCGCCAGCCCGCGTTCGCGCAACGCGCCTGGATCGGCATTGCCGGTCACCTTGATCGGCTCGCCGTCGAGCATCACGCTGCCGGAGACGGCGTGGCGGATGCCCGCGATGGTCTCGATCAGTTCGGACTGCCCGTTTCCGGCGACGCCGGCGATGCCGACGATCTCGCCGGCACGCACGCCGAAGGAGACGCCGTCCACCATGGTGACGCCGCGCGTATCCCTGACCGTCAGCCCTTCGACGACGAGCTTGTAGTCGCCGGGCTTTGCCTCGCCCTTTTCGACGCGCAGCAGCACGCGGCGCCCGACCATCAGTTCGGCCAGTTCGCCGACCGTCGTTTCCGTCGTCTTCCGGGTCGCGACCATCGTGCCCTGGCGCATGACCGAGACATTGTCCGTCACCGCCATGATCTCGCGCAGCTTGTGAGTGATGAGGACGACGGTCTTTCCCTGTTCCTTGAGCTGGCGCAGGATGCGGAACAGATGATCCGCCTCCGCCGGCGTCAAGACGCCGGTCGGCTCGTCCAGGATCAGCGTTTCCGCTCCCCGATAGAGCGCTTTCAGGATTTCGACCCGCTGCTGCAGCCCGACCGGCAGCGTCTCGATAATTGCGTCGGGATCGACTTCCAGCCCGTATTCGCGCTCCAGCCGCTGCAGTTCCGAGCGCGCCTTGGCGATGCTGGTCCTCAGGAGCGCTTCGCCCTCGACGCCGAGGATGACGTTTTCCAGAACGGTGAAATTGTGCACGAGCATGAAGTGCTGGTGCACCATGCCTATACCGGCGGCGATGGCGTCGTTCGGCGTGGCGATCCTTGTCGGCCTGTCATCGACGCGGATCTCGCCGCTGTCGGCCTGGTAGAAGCCGTAGAGAATCGACATCAAGGTGGACTTGCCAGCCCCGTTCTCCCCGACGATGCCGTGGATGGTGCCCTTCTCGACGGCGAGATGGATATCGCGGTTGGCGCGGACCGCGCCGAAGCTCTTGTTGATGCCGATCAGCTCGATCGCGGCTTCACCCATCCGCCGTTCCCCGAAGGATTTTTATCGTTTGGTCAAGGATTAGCATGGCGCTTTCGCGCTGCCAATCGACGCTGTTCCCGCCGATCACTCTCGACAAATCGGATACCGCTTGTCAATTTCGGAAACCATGACAAATCTCCGGATTTCCTTCTCCATACGCGGCACGAACGGTCAGGCGCGGCCATGAGCGAGCGGCAGGCAGCTTCGGCACGCGATGCCTACCGGGTGTTCCGTACCATCCCGACACGGTGGCTGGACAACGACATCTACGGCCATATGAACAATGCGGTGCATTACATGCTGTTCGACACGAGCGTGAATTGCTGGCTGATCGAGAATGGCCTGCTCGACATCCACGGCGGCGAACGGATCGGGCTGGTGGTGGAGACGGGCTGCCGGTATTTCGCCGAGATGGGCTATCCGGACATGATTACTTCCGGCCTCAAAGTTGCGAGGCTCGGAACCTCTTCGGTGCGCTATGAGATCGGCCTGTTTCGCAATGACGAGCCCGCCGCGGCGGCGGAAGGTTTCTTCATCCATGTCTATGTCGACAAGAAAACACGCAGGCCGGTGCCGCTCGAGGCATCGTTTCGCCGCGTGCTGGAAGGGATAAGCGCGTGAACCCAACGGACGAGGACCGGATGACCCGGCTCGAAATCATTATCGCCGAACAGGAAAAGACGATCGGCGAGCTTTCGGCGGAAATGGCCGGACAGTGGAAGACGATCGAGCGGATGCGAAAGAAGCTCGACGTGCTGGCCGAGCGTTTCCTCGAACTGGAGGAACAGACGCGGCCCGACGTGCCGGTGACGAAACCGCCCCACTGGTAGGCATGAAAAAGACCGCCGGGGAAGCCGGCGGCCTTTTCGACGGTATCCGATGCCGCTCAGTAGGGGCAGGCATTGTCCGACATATAGTCGTGCACCTTGATCTTGCCGGAAATGATGTCTTCCTTGGCCTGGTCGGCCGCCTTTTGCATTTCCGGCGTCACCAGCGACTTGTTGTTGTCGTCCATGGCATAGCCGACGCCACCCTCGGCAAGTCCGAGATTCTCGACGCCGAAGGAGAACTTGCCGTCCTTCGCGTCCATGAAGGCATTGTAGACGGCGACGTCGACACGCTTGACCATGGATGTCAGCACATGGCCGGGCTGCAGGCCGTTCTGGTTGGAATCGACGCCGATGGCGAGCTTGCCCGCGTCCGCCGCCGCCTGCAGGACGCCAACGCCGGTGCCGCCGGCCGCCGCATAGATCACATCGGCGCCCTGGTCGATCTGTGCCTTGGTGATCTCGCCGCCCTTGGTCGGGTCGTTCCACGCCGCCGGCGTATCGCCGGTCATGTTCTGGATCACCTTGTCGTCCGGCTTGGCCGCCTTGACGCCGCCGACATAGCCGCAGGCGAACTTGCGGATCAACGGCACGTCCATGCCGCCGACGAAGCCGACCGTGCCGGTCTTGGAGGCGAGCGCCGCCATCACGCCGACGACATAGGAACCCTCATTCTCCTTGAACACGATCGAGCGCACATTCGGCAGGTCGACGACCGTGTCGACGATGGCGAACTGGATGTCGGGATATTCGGGCGCCACCTTCTTCAGCGCCTGCTCGAAGGAAAAGCTCATCACGACGATCGGGCTGTTGCCGTCTTCGGCGAATTTTTCGAGCGCCTGTTCGCGCTGCGTGTCGTTGGATATCTCGAAATCGCGGTAGGCGATGCCGGTTTCCTTCTTGAACTTCTCGGCGCCATGGAAAGCGCCCTCGTTGAAGGATTTGTCGAACTTGCCGCCCAGATCGTAGATGATGGCCGGCTTGATGTCGGCGGCAAAGGCCGGAAGGGTCATTGCGGCCGCGGCTACGAGGCCGAGAACGATGCGCTTCATATGATCCACCCTCTATGATCGACACCCTGTCGGTTGTCTTTTCCAGTACTTCTGCGCCCGGGCACAATCTCGCGGCTACCGGCGCGTCCACGGCGGGGTATCGCCCCGCTCCGGCGCCACTTTCGCATGGCGAAAGGCAAATTACACGCGGATTTTTGACCGCCCGGAAAACGCTTCCTATCGGCCGGGAGGCGTCGCCGGGGCCTGCCCCGAGGCCGGGAAGAGGACGCCCGTGCCCTGCAATTCATGCCCGGTGCCCGGATTGCGGGCCATGTATTGCTGGTGCTGCGCCTCGGCGAAGTAAAATTCCGGGGCCGCTCGGATTTCGGTGCCGATACGGCCGAGACCCGCCTCACCCAGCGCGGCCTGATAGGCGTCGCGCGCGGCAAGTGCCTGCGCCTGCCGCGCTTCACCTGCGGCAAAGATCGCCGAGCGATAGACCGTGCCGATATCGCTGCCCTGGCGCATGCCCTGCGTCGGGTCGTGGCTCTCCCAGAAGCGCTGGAGCAGACCCGCATAGGAAACGATCGCGGGATCGAACACGACGCGCACGGTTTCGGCATGGCCGGTCTGGCCGGTGCAGACTTCCTGATAGGTCGGGTTGGGCGTCGAACCGCCGGCATATCCGGCAGCGGTAACCCAGACGCCCGGCATGTTCCAGAAAAGAGGCTCGGCACTCCAGAAATTGCCCATGGCGAACAGCGCGATTTCCATGCCGTCCGGATATGGTCCCTTCAAGGGCCGCTTCGAGACAAAATGCCTGGCCGCCGTTCGGATCGGCCGGCCGCGGCCCGGCAAGGCCTCGCCGGGCTTCGGCAGATGCAGTTTCCTGTTCAGCATGTCGCTCAGGAAAAACATGCGGGACCTCCCGAAAACGACGGCCGTCCGGTCACCGGACGGCGAAGTCGCGGCGATGCCCTGCCGCATAAAGAAGAAAGGCAAGCACGGCAAAGACGATCGAACCCGGCGCGGAGAGAAGCCATTGCGCAACGATATCCCACAGGAGCGGCCAGTGGCTTTCCATCGCCTTGCGCGCACTGTCCAGCGTGGAGGGCGAAAACGTTTTCCAGCTCTCGCCGAGCGGGGTAAGAACAAGCCTCGACACAGCCACCGACCGGGTAGCATCCAGAACCGCCAGGATCACGGCCAGAGCCAGCGAGATCGTGGCGAGGAGACGAAAGGCAAATCGGATCATCGGCGAAGCGTAGCCGGACCGGTGCTAGCCGGCAATGGCCCGGCAATGGCCCGGCAATGGCAAGGAAAGAGCCAAAAGCCGCTTTCGCAGCGCTTGGCATTCCGGTTCGGATCGACTAGATGAGCCGGGTCGCGGGAACCAAGCCGATCGGATGGCGAACGTCCTCGCTGCGGAGAGGTGGCCGAGCGGTCGAAGGCGCACGCCTGGAACGCGTGTATACGGGAAACCGTATCAAGGGTTCGAATCCCTTTCTCTCCGCCATCTATATCCTATTGATTTTACTTAACTATTATCGATAGCTGCTGCGCGCTCTCATTTCTTTCCTTAAATCCATGGATCGGGCCTATCGCTTGGGGGGCCGCTGCAACCAACCGGGTGCACCCATCCATTTTCATTGCCTGGCTTCAGGTCGATGGCAGCCCGAGAGTATTCTCGACGGCGTCGAGATGGCACAGCTGACGCATGAGCAACAGGCGAGGTTTGGCTCGCGGGAATTGCTTGCTGCGCTGGATATATCGAGGAGCGGCTCGAAACCGCTCAACTCTTCGAGCTTCACAGCGTGAACGGCAGCGGCAGCATGGGGTCCTTGCGGAGAAAACGGGCAAGGTTTCTTACATTCCTGCCCGGCAATCGCTGGAACCCGTGGGAGAGGACATTACGTTCGGCCAGATCCTTCCTGAATTGCAGGACCCATTCTTCCGTCACGTTGTCGCGCTGGATACGAAATTCACTTTGCGGCGTTTCAGGCGCCTTGATGCCCATATGGCTGGATACAGACTGGATGAACGGAGCGGGATCGGGCACGAGATCTTCATAGAAGAAGGTATCGTGCGGGAGTTCAAGAAGTTCGAGGTAACTCCGCCAGAAAGCATAGCTCTGGTCTATAAAGAAATAACAACGGCAGATAAAATTGAAGTCATACTTCGGTTCACGCTCGGCTTCCCGCCGGCTACCCCATTGTCGAGTGATACTGGCCCTTGCGAGCGAGATCGCCTGACGAACACGGTCTTTTCGAAACAGGACGATGATCTTGGTGTCGTGCTCCGCCATGCACCGCCTGATAAAGTCGAAGCCATATTTATGGGTCGTCTCATACAGATGACGCGGAAAAATCTTTACGGCGAAACAGCCGTTCGGCGTGCTGGCTTTCGAGAGGACCCGCGAGAAAAATTCGGTGCCGTCGTGCACGTCCCGCAGGCCGGGTTCGGACAGCCATTCACTGCTGTTGCCCATGGCGCCGCTTGCATTGGTGAGAGAGCCAAGCCAACTCGAGCCGCTGCGGGCTTCGGTCAGCATCAGATAGCCGTTCACGCTCCACCTCCGTCCAAATCGCACGGCTAGTCCTATAAGAGGGCAACCGCACAGCAAAACACTTTATTGAGGCGGCGACAATTTGCATTCGCAATAGTCTGGCTTTAGCGACAGGGCTGTGCGGCCTGTCTTGTCGTTTAACAGCGCGACGCCGACAGGGCGAAATATGATCGCCAATCTAGCGGACACGACTGTCTCAGGATCGGACAGAGGGGGTGACGTTGGGCCAATCTCCCCACTCCGATCCTATGGGCAATCCACTGTCCGTTCCCAAACAGACGTGCCTTCGACAATCCGCTTTTGGACGCCGCGCTGCGCCAGCCATGGTCTGCCCAGGTCCCGCACGACAGCACGGCGTCCATGACCGACAAGAGGATGGTTGCGGTAGCCACGGGTAAATTCGGCAAGCTCCGTTCCGTCCGTATACAATTGCTTCTCCGGATCCTTGTCCGGGTCCATCATTTCCCCACATCGCCGAGCGAAGTCGCGACCGATGAACGACGGAGAAGTGCTGAACAGCGGTCGATCGAAATGGGTCCGTTTGCCGATTTTCAGGCCAAACACGTTTATCCAACTGGTCTTGTACGAATATCGGTGCGGAAGGTAGGGTCGATTCCGGGCCGACATCTGCACCTGCGCCACATTTCCCGACAAACGCCCTTCAATATCGACGGGAAAGACCGGTAAGAGGGCCTCCCAATCGTCCTCCATGTGCAGGAAATATCCGGATCGTGGTTTCCGCCAAAGCCGTTTCACGGCGGCGCCGAACGACGCCTCCGACGGCCGTGAAATTTCAACGTCGTGGAAGTGCGAACGGATCAACTCTTCGCAAGCATCCCCGTCCGCTTCGGTTCCACAAAATGGATCGATGTTCGCGTAGACGGCCCCGGACGGAAAGTTCGCGATAATCTTTTCGCCGAAGGAATCGAGCGTCTGTTGCAGCAGTTCGGGACGCCGCCCGCATACCAGGGTTATGTCCATCCTCGCTGCTTTCAGTTGCCGCACGCCTGCCGGATCGTACCAAAAGGATACCGGTTCGGCAGTGAATGGGATTACGAGTGCGACCCGGCGTTTTTTAATGAACGCGTGGGCTTGAACCGCAAGGCGTCGTCCCTAAGAGCTTCAATCATAGATGGAAATAGCGAGATTTCCGCTGCTTTGCGCTTGCGCGTCTTGGCTGGCTTGAGGCCAATCGCGGTTCGAACACGCGCCTTAATATACCGACGCCACTCGCGCCCGCTAAGCCGGTAGCCAGTGAGGTGGTTATCGGCGCGGTATCTTTCCATGCGTTCCAGTAGAAGGGCGACGTCTTTGCTATTGTTCTTTAGAGTTACAAGGTGTTTCATGCTTTCGTTATAGAATAGCTGCTTATCGAAAAGCATGAATCGGCCGCTACGCTGGTTGTGACGACCGATTTCATATTCTCTCATCATTACGTTCGGAACCATGATGAGATCGTCAGGTATCGGCGAAAAAGTCAAAAACTCGCTCTGCTCCCTGCGTGTGAATTCGAGGAAATCCTGGCTGGTTTTGGTGAGATTGAGATGGGTGAAGCTCTTGCCGTTGCTTCGGTTCTCTGAGTGTTTGATTAAGAGCGGGGTTTCAATGAACGGAAACTCATCCAACTGGTCGAGTACGCGCATCAGAAATCCGTAGTCAGGTGAAGTTCCCGTGAAAACCGAGCCATATTCAGTTCGCAGATGTGAGAGGAATTCAGCCGAGGCGAACCCGTTCAAGAATCTGGGGGTGTCCATCGGGCGAAAGTCGGCCCGGGCGAAAGCCTGGATTTTATCAAGGGTTGGTCTTGTGGTGATCGAAATACCTTTGACCGGTGAGACAGCAAATGCTTGGGGCACTTCAATAAAGTTGGTCCTCTCGAAAGAGACGACGCTGGGCCTGCTTGCACGGATGACGGCATCAACCGCCGAAAGTGTGTAGAGTCGAAATACCATCCGATCGGTGAGTATGCCTACATATTCACCGAGAGCCTGTTCTACGGCCCATTCCCAATGAGCGGTCATCGGTAGCGGGCGTGGGGGGCGAATATAGCGGAGCCGGGCGTCACTTAGGAATGGGTTGATTGCGGCCGCCACCGAGGCAGCGTGGTCGTTATCCGAATTGTCTGAAACGATTACGTCGAAGTCACCGAAGTCCTGTTCAAGGACGCTCTGCAAGGAATTCAGCACGAGGTCGGAACGGTTGCGCGTGGTGATGACGATAGAGAACCGGGGCATGAAAAACCTTCCACTTGCAGTCAACGACTCCTATCCTAGCGACTCCCAATCTTCAATCTGACTTTCGCGAGTTACCATGCCCGGCAACTTTGGTATCTGCGTCGGCGCTTGGTGAAACAGGCGCTCGGAATCGGAAGGCGTGACGACGCGCTCCACTGATGCTAACAGCGGCTATTGTCGCGATCTCGTGCTGGAGACTATGGAAAGCCTCTATAAATGAAAGCCGTTATCCTGGCCGGGGGACTTGGC
>JAKDNM010000143.1 GCA_030456445.1 Hyphomicrobiales bacterium | reverse complement strand
AGCCAGTCCGCGCGCCCGGCAAGCGTCAACGGCGGCTGTGGCGCGCTCATGCGTAGAGCCGTTCGTAAAGCACGCGGATAATGCCGGCGGTCAGGCCCCATATGTAATGGTCGCCATAGGGCATCACATAGTAATGCCGCATATGCCCCTGCCATTCGCGGCTTTCGTGATTGTGGTTGGCTTCGTTCATGAGGAAGGCAAGCGGCACCTCGAAGGCGTCGTCGACCTCGTCCACATTGAGCGTCATGAGGAACCCCGGCCGCACGATCCCGAGGATCGGCGCCACGCGGAACCCGCTCCCCGAGACATAATCGGGCAACCGGCCGATTATCTCCACAAAGCTTCGGTCGAGCCCGATTTCCTCCTCTGTTTCGCGCAGCGCCGCATCTTGGGGAGAAGCATCCGCCGGGTCGATGCTGCCACCTGGAAAGGCGACCTGACCCGAATGGTTCCTGAGTTTCTCGGTACGCTTGGTCAGGATGACGCTCGCGCCATCCGTGTGGTCCACAACCGGAATGAGCACGGCGGCGTCGCGCAGGCCGTCGCGGACGATCAGGTGCCGAAGCTCGCGGTTGAAGCGATGATCGCCATAGTCGCCGCCCCCGTCCCCGGGTGAGGCATTGCCGCGCTCGACGCGCCGGCGCAAATCGGCGACCGAGTAGGGTTCGACCGCGGCCGTGTCCATCCTCACACGCTCAGCTTCTTCAGCGTCTCGGCCGGCATGATCGGGAAGACCGCGCCCCTGGAGCGGACCGAGAACATCGGCCTGCCGTCGATTTCGATCTCTTCGCCCACATTGACGAGTTCATACATGACCGCCCGCGCCACCAGCGCCTCCAGCCGCCCCCGCACATGGAGATATGGCTTCAACCCGTCCGTATCGGTCTCATCCACGAAGCGCAAAGGATGCTCCGGCCCGGCCTCCACCACATCGCCGACATTGGTGCGGAAGGTCAGCACCTGTTCCTCGCCTTCCCCCGATGCATCCATCTCTACCGCGACGAACGGCGCGTCGACGACGCGGATACCGGCCTTTTCGACCGGGGTCACGAGATAGGTCCTGCCGTCCTCGTCCTTGCGCAGCACCGTCGAAAACAGCCTGACCAGCGGCGCCCGGCCGATCGGCGTGCCCATGTAGAACCACGTCCCGTCGGCCTTTATCTCCATATCCAGATCGCCGCAGAAGGGTGGATTCCAGCGCTCTACCGGCGGCGCGCCCTTGCCGGCACGTGCCGCGCGTGCAATCAGCGCCTCCAGCCCGTTCGTGTCACGGGCGGCAGAAAGCGTGGGATTCGGAGGCTGCTGATCGTTGGGCATCGTCACGAAATAGTCACTGTTCTTCCGCTTGTCAGCCATCGGGGTTGATTTAAGTTCATCCCGTCATCCATCGGAAGAGGCGAATCACCCGAGATAAGGGTGGATCACGCAGCAAGGGAAGCAAAGCCGCATGAGCGCCATCGCCACCGACAAGCCGATCGACGAGAAGGAAATGATCGCCGAGGCCGAACGCGCGCTCGCCGACATCGCCCGGGTCAAGGATGGCGTCGGCCGGGTCATATTCGGCCAGGCCGGCGTGGTCGAGCGCGCGCTGGTGACGCTTTTCGCCGGCGGCCACGGACTGCTGGTCGGCGTGCCGGGCCTCGCCAAGACCAAGTTGGTGGAGACGCTCGGCATCGTGCTCGGCCTCGACGCGCGCCGCATCCAGTTCACGCCCGATCTGATGCCCTCCGACATTCTGGGCTCCGAGGTGATGGAGCAGGATGCAAAAGGAAAACGGTCCTTCCGCTTTATCCACGGTCCGGTTTTCGCGCAGCTTCTGATGGCCGACGAGATCAACCGTGCCTCTCCGCGCACGCAGTCCGCGCTCCTGCAGGCCATGCAGGAGTATCATGTGACCGTCGCCGGCGCCCGCCACGACCTGCCCTCGCCTTTCCACGTGCTCGCCACCCAGAATCCGCTGGAACAGGAAGGCACCTATCCGCTGCCGGAAGCGCAGCTCGACCGCTTCCTGATGCAGATCGACATCCTCTACCCCGAACTGGAGGCGGAGCGGCGCATCCTGCTGGAGACCACCGGCGTCGAGGAGGCGAAGGCTGAAAACGTCCTTTCCGCCGAACGGCTGAAGGAGATCCAGCTTCTGGTGCGGCGCATGCCGGTGCCGGAAAGCGTGGTGACGGCCATCCTCGACCTTGTCCGCTCTGCCCGTCCCGGCCAGGGCAACGCCGAGACCGACAGGCACGTCGCCTGGGGTCCCGGCCCACGCGCCAGCCAGGCGCTGACACTGTGCGCCCGCGCCCGTGCGCTCTATGACGGAAGGCTGGCGCCCTCGATCGACGACGTGCGCGCGCTTGCCGAGCCCGTCATGCAGCACCGTATGGCGCTGACTTTTGCCGCGCGAGCCGAAGGCATGAACGTGCGCGACGTGGTGGCGCGGCTGGTGAAAGGGATGTGATGGCGCGTATCGGCGAGGCGACCGCTCCTGCGCTCACCAGCGATGCTCTCGCCCGCGGCCGCTCGCAAGCGGCGCTCGTGCCCGATCTGCTGGTGGAGGCCCGCCGTGTCGTCAACACCGTGATCGCCGGCTGGCACGGCAGGCGCAAGCGCGGCATAGGCGAGAATTTCTGGCAGTTCCGCCCTTACGTGGAGGGCGAGCCCGTCTCGCGCATCGACTGGCGCCGCTCGGCCCGCGACGACCATACCTATATACGCGATCGCGAATGGGAAGCCGCGCACACGGTGTGGCTGTGGGCCGACAATTCGCCTTCCATGCTCTTCAAGTCGGCCAATGCACTCGTCTCCAAGGAATCGCGGGCGCTGGTGATGGTCCTCGCACTGACCGAGCTTCTGTCGCGCAGCGGCGAGCGCATCGCCTGGCCGGGGCTTACCGATCCTTTCAACGCGCGCGACGGCGCCGAACGCCTGGCAGCGCATCTCATGCATGCGCCAAACCGGCCTGCCCGGCCTGACCTCAACGCCGTCCGCCGCTTTTCCGACGTCGTGCTCGTCGGTGATTTCCTCGATACGGTCGAGGAAACGCAGGCCTGGCTGGAAGTGCTGGCCGGACGCGGCGTCCGCGCGCATCTGGTCGAAGTGGCCGACCCGGTCGAGGAAAATTTTCCTTATGCCGGTCGCACCGAATTCCGTGATCCCGAGACCGGCGAAAAGCTGACCGCCGGCCGCGCCGAGATGCTGCGCGACGACTATGCCGGCCTCTACCGGGCGCGGCGCGAGGAACTTGCCCGCTGGGCGACCCGGCTCGGCTGGAGCTACACCGTCAACCACACCGACCGGCCCGCGTCGGAGGCGCTGGTGCGCGTCCATCTGGCGCTCTCCGCCGATGCCGGCCTTGCCGAACGGGCGCACGCATGAGTTGGCTCGCTCTTTCCTTCGGGCAGCCGCTCGTCCTTTTCGGGCTGGCGGCGCTGCCGGTCATCTGGTGGCTGCTTCGGGCAACGCCGCCAAGGCCGCAGGACGAAATCTTCCCGCCGCTTCGCATTCTTTCCCGCGTCCTAAAGCGCGAGGAGACGCCCGAGCGCAGCCCGTGGTGGCTGACCCTGCTGCGCCTGTTGATGGCCGCGCTCGTCATCCTTGCGCTCGCCGATCCGGTGGTCAATCCGCGCGAAAAACTGCCGGCCAAGGCGAGCGCGCTTGCCGTCGTCATGGACAATGGCTGGGCGTCGGCCCCAGACTGGGACAAGCGCGTCGCGACCGCCGCCCGCCTGATCGCGGACGCCGGCGACCGGAGCGAGCCGATCATCCTCGCCTTCACCGCCGAAAAGCCGAATGCCGAGATCGGCCCGTTCGACGCGAAAACCGCCGAGGACCGGCTGCGCGCGGCAAAGCCCCGGCCCATCCCCGTCGATCGCGCCTCCGTCTATGGCCGTGTTGCCGCCGCGATCCATCAATTTCCCGGCGCGCGGCTGGCCATCCTCTCCGACGGACTGGCGACCAAGGGCGACGAAGCCGCTTTCAAGGCAATACTCAACGAAGATGAAAGCGGGCTGGTCTGGGCGGCACCCGATAGCTTGACGACACTCGGCCTGACGGTGGCGGACAACCAGCCCGACGCCTTCGCCGTTACCGCCGTACGTGCCGAAAACGACAGGGGTCCGCGCCAGGCGACGATCGGCGCCTTCGACACGAAAGGCCGACGCATTGCCGACGCCACGCTCGCCTTCGTGACCGGCGCCTCGACGGCGACCGCCAAGGTCCCGGTTCCCTTCGAACTACGCAACGATTTCACCTCGATCGCCATCGACGGCCAGCATCAGGCGGGCGCGGTGCGTGTACTCGACGACAGTTCCAGGCGCCGGCGCGTCGGCCTTCTCTCGCAGGCAGATTCCAACGATCTCGCCCAGCCCCTCCTGTCGCCGCTCTATTACATCAGCCGGGCGCTCAGGCCTTTCGCCGACCTGATCGAGCCGAAGGATCAGGACCTCGCCAAGGCCATCCCGGAATTGATCGACCAGAAGCCGGCGATGATCGTCATGGCCGATATCGGTACGTTGCCGCCGAGCGCCCGCCAGAAGCTGATCGGCTGGCTGAAGGATGGCGGCACGCTTGTGCGCTTCGCCGGGCCGAGGCTGGCGGCGGTAACGGAGAATGACGAGGAACTTTTGCCCGTGCCGCTCCGGCTCGGCGAGCGTTCGCTCGGCGGTGCGCTGTCGTGGACCAAGCCGCAACCCGTGGCGAAATTCCCATCGATCGGACCATTCTCGGATCTCGATGCACCGCAAGACGTGACGGTCAACCGCCAGGTGCTGGCCGAGCCGACGCCCGATCTGGCGGACCACACATGGGCGAGCCTCGCCGACGGCACGCCGCTCGTCACCGGGGCGAAACGCGGAAAAGGCACGCTTGTCCTCTTCCATGTGACGCCGGAAGCGACGTGGTCGAACCTGCCGATCTCCGGCAGCTTCGTAGAGATGCTGCACCGGATCGCTTCGCTCTCGCGCAATCAGGGCAGCATAACGAACGGCGCCAACGAGACAGCTCGGAGCGCCTTGCCGCCCTATCGCATGATCGCCGCCGACGGCACGCTCGGTCCCGCCGCGCCCGACGCCCGGCCGCTGGAGCGGGGCAAGGCCGCCGCGCCCGTCACGATCGAGAACCCGCCCGGGCTCTATGGCGGCGAGGATGGCACGATAGCGCATAATCTGCTCGGCGCGGACGCAAAGCTCGTCCCGCTTGAGCGGCCCGCCACCTCGCTGCCCGTCACGGAAGTCGCCTATGCGCTCGACCGGTCGCGCGTGCTGAAAGGCCCGTTCCTCCTGGTCGCCCTCATCTTGATGATCCTCGACGCGTTGGCCGTGCTGTGGCTGGGCGGTCTCTTCAGTCGCCGCCCCCGTCCGCGCAAAACCGGCCCCGCTTCGGCCGCCGCCTCTCTCGCCGCGCTCGCGATTGCCGGTGGCCTGCTCATGGCTGCATCCGGACACGCCCTCGCCGACGACAGCAAGCCCGGCGACCATGCGGCCATAGAGGCCGTCTCCAAGACCCGCATCGCCTATGTCGTCACCGGCGACAAGGAGACCGACGACGTCAGCCGCGCGGGGCTCCTCGGCCTTTCGCGCTTCCTGATCGAGAAGACAGCACTCGAACCCGGCGACCCCGCCGGCGTCAATATCGCCAAGGACGAGCTATCCTTCTATCCGCTGATCTACTGGCCGATCGACGTCAAGGCGGCAATGCCGTCCGAAGATGCCATCGCCCGCATCGACGCCTATATGAAGCAGGGCGGCACGGTGTTGTTCGACACGCGCGACCAGTTCACCAACGGGCTTGACCCGAACTCGGTCAGCCCCGCCACCGAGCGCCTGCGCGATATCCTCTCCAACCTGAACGTGCCGCCGCTGGAGCCCGTGCCGGCCGACCACGTCCTGACGAAATCCTTTTATATCCTGTCGGAATTCCCCGGCCGCTACGATGGCGGGCCGCTCTGGGTGGAGGCTTCCGCCGACACGAAAAGCAGCGCCGACCGCCCTGTCCGCACCGGCGACGGCGTCTCGCCGATCCTGATCACCGGCAATGATTTCGCCGGCGCATGGGCCATCGACGACAACGGCAATCCGATGTTCCCGACCGTGCCCGACGATCCGATGCAGCGGATTTACGCCTACCGCGCCGGCGTCAACATCATGATGTACATGCTGACCGGCAACTACAAATCCGACCAGGTCCATGTGCCGACCTTGCTTGAAAGGCTGGGACAGTGAACTGGTCCGTCAGCTTCCAACCGCTCATCCCGTGGGTCTGGATCGCGGCGGGCCTCGTGCCGCTCCTCGTCCTTGCCTGCATCGGCTTATATCTCCGCCGGCGCGGCGCGTGTCTGCGGCTGCTGGCCTTCCTCGCACTGGCGCTGGCGCTCGCCAATCCGGTCCTGCTCGACGAACTGCGCGACCCGCTGAAGAGCGTCGTCGCGCTGGTCGTCGACAAGAGCCAGAGCCAGGACATCGGCGACCGCGCCAAGATGACGGATGCAGCCGTCGAGGAATTGAAGGCAAGGCTCGCCCGTTTCAAGCAGTTCGACGTGCGCGTGGTCGAGGCCGGCCGTTCGCCCAAGGCCGACGAACGCGCCGAGACAAAACTCTTCGCCGCGCTCGACAGCACCTTCCGCGACGTGCCGCCCTCGCGCATTGGCGGCGCCATCATGGTGACCGACGGCGAAGTCCATGACATACCGGCGAAGGCGGGTTCCTTCCCGGCGCCCCTTCATGCTCTGATAACCGGCCGCGCCAATGAGCGCGACCGGCGCATCTTCTTCCAGAAGGCGCCACGCTTCGGCATCGTCGGCAAGCCGCTGGAGCTTACCTACAGGATCACCGATACGGCCGGCGGCGACGGCACCGTCAATGTCCGCGTGTCGGTGAACGGCGAGACCAAATCCTTCGACCAGGCGCGCCTCGGGCAGGAAACGCCGATCTCCATCGACGTGCCGAATGCCGGGCGCAACATCATCGAATTGTCGGTGGACGCCGTTCCCGGCGAGATCAGCACGACCAACAATCACACCATCGCGCTGGTCGACGGCATCCGCGAGAATCTGCGCGTGCTGCTCGTTTCCGGCGAGCCGCATGCGGGCGAGCGCACCTGGCGCAACCTCCTGAAATCGGACGCCTCGGTCGACCTCGTCCACTTCACCATCCTGCGGCCGCCGGAAAAGCAGGACGGCACGCCGATCAACGAATTGTCGCTGATCGCCTTCCCGACACGCGAACTGTTCGTCGAGAAGATCGATGATTTTGACCTGATCATCTTCGACCGCTACCAGCACCGCGACGTGCTGCCGATCCTCTATTACGACTACATCGCCCAATATGTGGAGGATGGCGGCGCGCTTTTGATCGCGGCCGGACCTGAATATGCCGGCGACAATTCGATTGCGAAAACGCCGCTGATTTCGGCCCTCCCCGCCTTGCCGACCGGCAATATCATCGAAAAGGGCTTCTATCCGCGCCTGACCGACACCGGCAAGCGCCATCCCGTCACCCGCGGGCTGGAAGGCTCCGGCTCCGAGCCTCCGCATTGGGGACGCTGGTTCCGCGACATCGTCGTCGATCGGCCGCAGGGCGAAGTGGTAATGAAGGGGCCGGACGATCAGCCGCTCCTCATCCTCAACCACGAGGGGAAGGGCCGGGTCGGCATGCTCTTGTCCGATCAGGGCTGGCTGTGGTCGCGCGGCTATGAAGGCGGCGGGCCGGACGTGGCGCTCTACCGCCGCGTGGCGCATTGGCTGATGAAGGAACCGGACCTCGAGGAGGAGCGTCTGACCGCCGACGGTTCCGGCATGACCCTCAACATCCGCCGCCAGACGATGAGCGACGATCCGGGCGAGGCGCGCGTAATTACGCCGTCTGGCAAGAAGCTGACGGTAAAGCTTTCCAAATCCGAGCCAGGTGTCTTCACCGGCAGCGTCGATACCGACGAGATCGGTCTCTACCAGATCGGCAATGGCGACCTGACCGCGCTCGCCCATGTCGGCCCGATCAATGCGCCTGAATTCGCCGATCCCGTCTCCACGACCGAAAAACTCCGACCCTTCGCCGAAGCGACGGGGGGCAGCGTCCGGCGGATTGCCGACGCGTCCGGCAATATGACCCTGCCGGGCATCGTTCCGGTGCGCAGTTCCGGTGATGCTTCGGGCCGCGACTGGATCGGGCTGCGGACCACCGGCGACAGCGTGCTGAAGGCCGTCGACCGCGTGCCGCTCTTCGGCGGCTTTCTCGGTCTGGCGCTGCTGCTCTTCGCGATGGGCGCGATGTGGTACCGCGAAGGGCGATAGGCCAACCGCCCGATGCGAGGGATCCGGCTACGCCGCAGCCCGCGCCCGGTTCTCGTGATCGAGTATGCCGGTCAGGGCCGCCACCGCGCCCGCCTCGATCTCATGCGCCAGCAAGCGGTTGAGATCGACGGGGCCGGGCATCGACAATTGCCCGCGCGGCACGCGCTGGAAGCCGAGCGGCCCGTAATAGGGCTCGTCCCCTACCAGCACGACGGAACCGGCGTCGGCTTTCGCCGCCGCTTCGAGCGCCATCGCCACCAGCCGCCGGCCGATACCGATATTCTTCCATTCCGGCCGGACCGCGAGCGGCCCGAGAAGCAGCGCCCTGCCCTTTCCGGCCACCACCCATGTCATGCGCACCGAGCCGGCCACGGTCTCGCCATGCATGGCGACGAAGGAAAGCGCGCGCGCATGCGGCCCCCCCTCGCGGATGCGATAGGCGGCGCGCGTATAGCGGCCGGGGCCGAACGCCTCTTCGTTGATCTCGTCGATTTGGGGGTCGTGGGCCGCCTGCTCCTGCAGGTAGGCGAAGTCGGTTGCCTTCATGGTCGATCGGTTCCGGTTCGAAAACGCGTTGCGGAGATGGTTCGGCGCAGCAAGCGCCGACGCCGGCTCAGGCGCGGACTCGTCGTCGTTCGAAACGGATGGTCGTCAAGGCTATCCCTCCAGGAACATATCCCCGCTAGACGATTTCGACCGTCTCCGCAATCTTGTTTTTGCAAAAAGGGCCGCGCTCGGCATGCGAGAACGGACTGTTCAGGAACCGAAGGGTTGGGCTCGCCGCACCGCCGGCCTAAATGAACCGAAGAGCAACCAAGGATAGTGTCATGGGACTTCTGGTCGACGGTGTCTGGACGGACAAATGGTACGATACGAAATCGAGCGGCGGCCGCTTCGAGCGGTCGGAAGCACCATGGCGCGATTTCGTCACCGTGGACGGCAGTCCGGCGCCCGGCCGGACGCGCGGCTTCAAGGCCGAGCCCGGCCGCTACCACCTCTATGTATCGCTCGCCTGTCCCTGGGCGCACCGCACGCTGATCTTCCGCAAGCTGAAGAAGCTGGAGGACATCATTTCGGTCTCCGTCGTGCATCATTTCATGGGCGAGAACGGCTGGACATTCGAGCGCGAGGAAGGCGCGACAGGCGACACGCTCTACGGTCTCGACTATCTCAATCAGATCTACACCAAGGCGGACCCGCATTATTCCGGCCGCGTCACCGTACCGGTGCTGTGGGACAAGAAGGAGGAGACCATCGTCAACAACGAATCCTCCGAAATTGTCCGCATGCTGAACTCGGCCTTCGACGAATGGGGCGACCGTTCGCTCGATTTCTATCCGGC
>JAKDNM010000237.1 GCA_030456445.1 Hyphomicrobiales bacterium | reverse complement strand
CGCTTCCGCCTGCGCGCGATGGTCGAGCCAGGCGATCGTGTCCCAGTCCTGCCCTTCGGAAGAGGAAAGCGGCAACGGTTCCCTCTCCCGGCCACGGATGATCAGCGAGCAGGTCGCGTCGAACGCGATGCCCGCAATCTCCTCGGGGCGCGCGTCTGCCGCCGCACGGGCGCCGCGCACCGCATGGCAGACCGCGCGCCAGATATCCTCCGAATCGTGCTCGGCTATGTCCGGCCCGGCCCTGCGGATCGCGATTGGATGCTCGGCGCGGCCAAGCAGCCTGCCGTTGCTATCCAGGATCGCGGCGCGCGCGCTCGTCGTACCGACATCGACGGCACAGACGAGAGCCGCCATCAGCGCCCCGTGCCGGGAGCGGCCACGAGAGACGGCAAAAGACGCATGTCGTCGAAGACGGCGTCCGGCTCCAGAAGCGCCAGCGCGGCGGCCAGCCCGCCGGCAAGCGCGTGGGAACCGCCCGTGAAGCCGAAAACACGCATGCCCGCCGCCTTCGCCGCCTCGACGCCGGCCGGGCTGTCCTCGATCACCAGGCAGTCATCCGGTTCCATGCCCATGTCGCGCGCGGCATGGAGAAACAGATCGGGGGCGGGCTTGCCTCTTTTAACCATGGTGGCACTGTATATGTGCGGCTCGAATTGGTCCAACAGCCCGGTAATGGAGAGCGAAAGCCGGATACGCTCGGGCTTGCTGGAGGACGCGATGCAGCGCGGCCCGGAGAGCTTGTCGAGCGCGGCTTTTATACCCGGTATCGGCTTCAGTTCGCGTCGGAAGCGCTCGTTGAGGGTCGCCCGCGCCTGATCGAGATGGGCCGGGGTAACGACGAAGCCGAAATCTTCGCGCAGCAGTTCGATCGTCGTCGCCATCGAGCGTCCGAGAAAAAGCTTGTAGGCGGTCCCTTCTTCCATGACATGGCCGGCCTTCGCCATTACGTCGAGCAGGACGGAAATCGAGATCGGCTCGCTGTCGACCAGCACGCCGTCGCAATCGAAGATGATGAGGTTCGGTGAACTCAATACGCTTGGCTTTCTTGCATCTCCGTCGTGCTTATCTTTTTCAAAGCGCGTCCGCCAGATAGTCCTTCAGCGTCTCGCGCGCGCCCTTTGCCCAGAGCGTGTCGAGGCTGTGGGCGAAGGCGCGGGCGAAGGTTTCAGACTTGCCGACATCGCCATAGATGTCGGCCATGGCGAGCCATGCGCCCGGATCGTCCTTCGCGGCGCGCGCCGTCTGTTGCAAGCGATCCCAGGCGGGGTCGTTGGGCTCGATGACGGCGCCGGAATCGGTCGTGCCGTAGCAATAGCGGCACCAGAACGCCGATTCCAGTGCGAGACCGGTAACGCTCCTGCCCGCCGTCAGCCGGTCGGCGATGGAGGGGATGATGAATTTCGGCTGGCGGTTGGAGCCGTCGAGGCAGAGCCGGCGTACCGTGTCGCCGATCTTCGGATTGGAAAAGCGCTCCACGATCAGGCTGAAATAGGCGTTGAGGTCGGTGTCCGGCACCGGCGGCACGACCGGGATGATCTCTTCGCGCTCGACCTTAGTCAGGAAGGCGGAAACGAGCGGCTCCTCCATCGCCTCATGGACAAAGTGGATGTCCATCAGCCCGGCCGGATAGGCAATCGCAGCATGGCCGCCATTGAGGATGCGGATCTTCATCAACTCCCACGGCGCGACATCCTCAACAAAAGTCACGCCGACGGTTTCGAGCGCCGGGCGACCGGCGGTGAAGCGGTCCTCCAGCACCCATTGACGGAAGGGCTCGCAAAAGACCGGCCAATTGTCTTCTATGCCGAACACGTCCAGCAGAATGCGGCGCTCGCGGTCGGAGGTCGCCGGCGTGATGCGGTCGACCATGCTGTTGGGAAAGGCGACATTGGCCTCGACCCATTCGGCAAGCGCCGGGTCGACCAGTCCGGCCAGCCCGCGGATCGCGTCGGCGGTGACATGGCCGTTGCCGGGGATGTTGTCGCAGGACATGACGGTGAAAGGCACCATTCCGGCCGCGCGGCGGCGCATCAGCCCGGCGAGAATGAAGCCGAACACCGTCTTCGGGTGGGCGATATCGGCGCCGTCGGCGGCGATTGCCGGATGG
>JAKDNM010000142.1 GCA_030456445.1 Hyphomicrobiales bacterium | reverse complement strand
CATGCCGGTTCACCGGCCGCGTTTCGCCCTTGCGAATTTGAAGGGTGACCGCTTTCGGCTCCAGGCCGTATTCGGTCGATCCAGGTATGAGGGTAACGGCACGGACCCGCCTGTTGAGGTCGTCGCATGGGCGCATCACTTCGAACTGGAACTGCGGTATGCGGTTACCGTAATCGTCGAGCGGAAAGTGCTCGATGACGGCATAGGCCAGGCCGCGATAGGCCGGCGCGTTGCCAGTACCCTGCTTCGCCTCGATCAGCGGGTCGGGAAGTTCATCCTCGGTGCCTTGATAAAAACGGATATCGTAGCGCGTCCGGTCGATTTCCCTGCCATCGGCCCAGATACGGCGGACACCGGCGATCTCGCCTTCACAAAGCGCGAAGGCGGCATTGGCAAAATAGGAATAGGTCGTGACCTTCGGCCCACCGCCCTTTGCGCCTTGACGCTTTGTCGTCCGCGTCTCTTCGAAGCGCGTTGCCCATATCAGTGTGCCGCCGGTGCGCGCGGTGCCATAAATGCGAGGCACCGAGGCCCCGTCTTCCGCGGAGAAGGGCCGGGCCGTCGCCAGGCGCGGCCCCTCGATATGCCGGGTGCCGCCAATGAGCGCGCGGTCGACGAGGTAACCCGCCGTCGCACCGATCGCAGACCCGATTGCGGAGCCAACGGCGCCAAAGGCGCCACCGAGAAAGCTGCCGGCAGCTTGTAATACCAGAGTGGCCATAGGCTATCGGTCGCTCGAGAGGGGAGGGAAAACGAACACGCCAGCGATGCGGCGGCGCCAGTGCGGCACCAGCGCGGAGACGAGCACCGAATGCCCCTGATAGGCGTGGACGAAGCGGTGTTCGGCAACGAGGATGCCGGCGTGTTTGGCCGGCACGCCTGGCCGCCAGCGGAAGAGCAGAAGATCACCCGAGGCCGCCTCTTCCTTTGGCTTGGCGATGCAATGGCGCCGCGCTGCAACCAGCAGCCGTTCTTCGCCAGTCGCTTCCGCCCAATCGGAGGCATAGGGTCCCGGCGCTTCCGGCTCTTCCTCGTACACGGCGCGCCAGACGCCTCGCACAAGACCCAGGCAGTCGCAGGCGACGCCCTTCAACGAGCCTTGATGCCGATAGGGCGTACCGATCCAGTCGAGCGCTTCCGCGACGATCTGTGCGGCAACCGGCGTGCCGGGATGTTGGCTTGTCATGGAACCAGCGGGCCTCCGTCGAAATTGCCGCCGTCGGTAACGTAGCCATAAGCGGCGTCGTTGCCGGGCAGATGCGGAAACCCCCGGAAATTCAATTGATTGGCGAATTTGACCTTACAGGTCTCGAAGTGCTTGTCGCAGCCGGCAACGACCGTGAAAACATCTCCCGACGCAGGCCTCGGACCCGAAGCCGGCTCGTCCCAGAATACGAAGGCGACCTCGCCCGCGCGCATAAGATGATCGATTATGCGAACGGCCCGGCCCGCGGCCGCGCCGTTCGTCCACTTGACGATCCCGTTCGCGAACCATCCGGCTTGGAATCCGTCGAGACCGGTGACGACGACCGTATCGGCCGTCTCCACCGAAGCGACCACGCCGCTGGCGGTGAAGCCCGCCTGGCCGAGGTCGAAACGACAGCGCGCGTCCCCCAGTTCGGCATCGCAAACGCGGCGCACCGTGCGTCCGTTCGGCCGGTCGAGACTTGCCGCCACGCTTTCGAGCTCGGCGACGAAGCGTCCGTCCGTCATCGTGATCTTGCCGATGACCGCCTTGCGGATACGAGCGAACTGCGCCGGGTCCGCCCAATTCACCAGATAGGTCTCGACGGTCGCGCCGTCGAAGAGTCCTGCTTCGATATCCTGTTCGGAGAGATCGGCGGAGGAAAGCGCACCTTCGACATCGACCGTATCGACCGCAAGCCCCAGCGAAGACCGCGCCTCGCTTGCGGCGAAGCCGGAACCCGGCTTGCAGGCGACGCCGTCTGCCGTCAGCGGAAGATCGTGGTCGGTGAAACCGGAAACGACACCATCCTTGCGCGTCAGCTTCCAGCATTGGCACACCGTCGTCGCCCCGCCGGCGAGATGCGCGGCGAACGCCTCCGGGTAAATCGTCAAAGGATCACCTCCATCAGCGGGATACTGGGAATTTGCCCGGCCTTGAACGAGTGCAGGCCGATCTCGATCCGTTCGGTGTCGAAGCGCACCGGCACGTCGAATTCGTAGCCGGCGGTCACAGCCTGCCCTGCGGCTGGAACAGCGCTGGTGGCGAAGACCACGGCGCCGGCCGCATCGTCGAAGGAAAAATCGGCGGGGCTCGCCTCGTCACCAGCGACGGCAACCCGCAGCGTGCCGGAAACTGGCTTCACAACGGGCCTGGCATAGGCCAGCGCGCCCTCGCCGTAGTTCTTGACGAGCGGGAAACTTGCCCTCGTTCCGTCGCCGGCCCCGAGCGTCTGATCGAGCGCCCCCGGCGCAACGTCCGGCCGACAGGATTTCATGTCGAACGGGTCGCGGAAGCGGAAGGCATAGAGCGAACCGCGACGCGCCTCGAAGAAGGCGAGCACGTCGTAGAGGTCGTCCAGCGAGCGGACGCCCGTGCCGGCATCGTAGGAACGCCTGGAAAGCGCGACCCGCGCGTTGCGCTTCTCGCGGCCGGAGGCGAGTTGCACGATCTCGTTCTTCCGCTCCGGCCCGCCGGTCGCGCCGAACGAGACGGCAAGCGGGAAGAGCACGTCATGGAAACTGGTGGTATCGCTCATCGGTTGCCTCAAAGATGTCTCGCGCCGCGCGAAACAGCGCGCGCCAGCATGCCGGTGATCTGCCCTTCCGACTTGCGGAAGGAGGCGGCGTCCTGCGCGGTGACGTTGAAGACGACATTGACCGGCGCGCCGCCTCCCGCCGCAGCCACGCCGAGCTTGCCGTCGGCCGAGCGGCGAAGCGGCAGGATCGCTTCCGCCCCCGCCTCACCGGCGAGCCCCAGCCCCTTGCCCATCGGGAAATAGGTGGGGGTCGACACAACGCCGCCTGAGGCAAAAGGCGTCACACGGCCCGGCACCCCGCCATCGGCGAAGTGGAGCGCGCCGCCCAATCCGCCGAGAAGCCCGGAAAAGAGCGACGAAGTCAGCGATTGCAACGGCTTCAGACCCTGGCTGAGCGCCATACCTGCCAGGCTCAATCCAACCTGCCGCAGGATGCCTTCGAGCGATTTGCCACTCACCGCCGCGCCCCTCAGCGCGTTTGTCAACTCCGAGCCGAAGCTTTTCGAAAGGCTTTGCAGATCCTTCAGCGCATTGGCGAAGGGCGCCGTGTCGGCATCGATCCGGACGGTCACGTCTTCAGTCGCGGGCATTGTTTCGCCTCCTTTCATCGGGGAATTCGCACATCAGCCGCGACAGGTCGGTGCGTGTGGGCGGCAGGGCGGACGACCGGCGCGAAAGACCCGCCGCGGCGGCAAATTCGGTCGGCGTCATCGCCCAGAAATCGCGTGGAGAAAGCCGCAGCAAACCGAGGCCGACATGGATCACGTCGTCCCAGGGAAACGGCTCGGCGCCGGCTGCCGCGGCTTTCAGGGGTTTGGCGAGACGCCCTCCCCGGCGCCGAATGTCATCGCCAACAGGTCCGAAGCGACGCGCGCATAGCCCGCCGCCCCATCCTCGACGTGCATGGCGCCGACGTCGTCGTCCAAGACGGTTTCGCCGGCGCCGCGAAGCCCGGCACCGATGATACGGATAAGATCGCGCGCCGAGAGCCGGCCGGAGGAAAAGCGCTCCACCAGCGCGCCGAGGTCTTCCGCCTGAAACGCCGCTTCCAGTTCGGCAAGCGCGCCAAGCGTCAGGCACAGGCGCCGCTCGCGTCCGTCCAGCGTCGCGGCGATCTCGCCGCGCCTTCGGTTCGCGCTCATGGCGCGGCCGTGAAGCCGATTTCACCGGCGGATTCGAGTGCGATGTCGAAGGTTACTTCCCCGTCATGCGCGCCGGTATATTCGAGCGAGGTGATCTGGAACGGTCCCTTCATCGTGCCAAGGCCCGGAACGGCGAACTGCCAGGCGGCGATGTCGCCGGCGAAGAATTTCGTCCGTATCTTCTGGTCGGATTCGGCGTCCTTGAAGATGCCGGAGCCGCTGATCGCCGCGTTCTGCACGCCGCTGCCGGCAAGCAGTTCACGCCAGCGCCCGGTGGATTCGGCGTCGGTGACATCGACGGTGGCGCTGTTGAAGGCGAGCCGCTTGGAACGCAGCCCGGCCACCGTCACGAAATTTCCCGACCCGTCCCCGTCAAGCTTGAGGAGCAGGTCCTTGCCCTTTTGAGCGACCATTCGGGGGTCTCCTTGTGTGTGGGTGAAAAACTGGGGGCAGTCGGCAGTCGGCAGTCGGCAGTCGAAAACAGATACCGGGTGCAGGACGCGCCCGGTCGCCTGTCGATCGACTGCCGACTGCCGATCTGCCGCTAGACCGTCGCCTCGGTCACGGCCCGGAAGCGCAGCAATCCGTGATAGACGGAGAGATCGTCGTCGAAACGCACCTCCGAGAATTCCAGCCGGAGATTGATCAACGCATGGCCGTCGAGGGCCAGGGACTGGTCGTGCAGCACGGCGCGCGCCTCGTCCATGATCCCGATCGCCTCTTTCTTGCCCTTGGCCTTCGACCAGACATGGAGCGTGAAGAGTTGCTCCGTGCCGCTCTCCGTGCCGGTGCTCCAGTCGTAGATGGAGGTGCGGCCGAAAGTGATGTAGGGAAAGGAGACATGGGCCGGAGCGTGATCGAAAACATGCTCGCCGCCGAGCGCCGCGACAAGACCGGCGCTGCCGGAAAGCGCGGCGAATATAGCTCTTTGCAATTCAGCGGCCGGCGCTGTCATGGCTTACCCCCCGTTCGAGCGCTGTTTCGACTTTCGGCCCATCAACGCGGCGGAAAGCGCCGCCTCGCCGCATCGGTGGACGATAGCTTGCTTCCCCCTGATCCGCCAGATCGTGCGCCAGCGCCCTCAGCGTCCGGGCCAGATCGTCGAACGTAACTTCCACGCCCGTCTTCATCGGCCGATCTCCCGGCTTTCGCATTGAAAATAGCGCCCCGTTTCATCCGGGTCGAGAACGGTCAGGATGTCGAATATCCGCGTGCCGGCCGTGAAACGCATGCCGCTTTTGACATCCTCGCCCTGCCTCAGCGTGATCGTGTGGGTGACGGTCTCGAGCGTCTGGCCGGCGCCGTATACACTCTTTGCCGATACCGGCTCTATATGGGCGAAAACCGTTGCGACGGCCGACCAGTTCTCGACCTCGCCGCCCATGGCGTCGGAGGCATCGCTCGCCGCTTCGAGCACCAGCGCGGTCCGGAAGCGACCCGGGTCGATGCTGAGCGCCCGCTTCACAGCCGCCCCCGCCGGAAAGACGAAATCAGCCGTTCGAACTCGGGCGGGATGGAGACCGGCTGGTCGCCCGCGCTGAAACCGGCACGGAATTCGTACCAATGGGCGACGAGCACCAAGATCGCCCGCTTCAGCCTTTCCGGGACGCTTTTCGCATCGGCACCGAAACCGGCCGCGAAATCGATCTCGATGCCGTTCATGATGCATGCCGGCTCCGGCCGCGTCGTGAAATAGAGCCGGGCGGGCCGCGAAACCAGATCGGCCTCGTAGGTGGATGGATCGACCAGGGAAGCCTCGCCCTCGGCGCCGTAGACCGTCACCGACAGAATCTCGACAACCGGATGGCGCAAGAGGGCCACGCGACCGAAGCGCGGCCAGCGGTCGAGCGCCAGCCGCCAGTCCTGCGCGATCATCGCGACGCCGGCCCTGGCTTCGACTTCCTCGCGCGCGGCGCGGATCAGTCCGTTGATAAAATCGTCCTCGCCGTCATGGCCGATGCGCAACTGTGCCTTGGCTTCGGCCACGGTGACCGGCTCGACTGCCGGCGCGGTGGTGCGAAAAAGAGTCATGAAATTCCTGCAAGTAGTTGGGAATTAAAGCGGATGGTCCGGCGGGACAGTGGGGTTCTGTCCCGCCTGCTTTGCCTATCTGGCAAACCGGCTGGCGCCGGCCTACGCCGTCCCAAACTTCAGAAGCTTGATAGCGTCGAAGTCCTGCACGCCGCCGCCGACACGCTTGGTCGTGTAGAACAGCACGTAGGGCTTGGCGGAATAAGGATCGCGCAGCACCTTCACGCCGGTACGGTCGACCACCAGATAGCCGCGGGCGAAATCGCCGAAGGCGATCGGCGTGGCGTCGGCGCCGATGTCGGGCATGTCCTCGGCCTCGACCAGCGGAAAGCCCATCAGCATGGCGCGGCTGCCGGGCGCGGCCGGCGGCTGCCACAGATAGTTGCCGTCGGCGTCTTTCAGCTTGCGGATCGTCGCCTGGGTCTTGCGGTTCATCACCCAGTTGGCGTTCTGGCGATAGCCGGCCTTCAGGGCATAGACCGTGTCGATCAGCACGTCGGAGGGATCTTCGGCCGGCAGCGCGGCCGAAACACCGGTCACGATATAACCGATCTTGTTCCACGCCCAGCTACCCTCGGCCACCTGCGTATAGGCGAGGAAGCCCTTCGGCTTGTTGGTGCCGTTGCCGTCGACGAAGGCAGCGCCTTCCTGCTCGGCAAAGGCGATCTCGACCTCGCTCGCGATCCACTGGTCGACATCGACCACCGCATCTTCCAGAAGCGAGGCGGTCGCGGCCGGCATTGCGTAGAGTTCGACGGTCGGAAACTGCAATTCGTCGAGCGTGGCCGTCGTGGTCTGGGGCCGGTCGGCAGTCTCCGCCACCCAGCCGACAGCCGGGCCGGAGATCGAGAACGGCTTCTTCAGCACCGCGCCGGAGACCTGCCGCACCGAGGCTATGCCGCGGATCGGCGAGATCTGCGCCAGCCTGCGGCCGATCGCGGCTTCCGTCTCGTCGGGCACCAGATAGCCGCCGTCCTGGCCGGAGCCGTAGGACATGGCTTTGGTGTCGAGCGAGCGGATCAGCCGGTCGTCACCGCTCCTGATATAGGCTTCGAAGGCGTGCTTGTGCTCGCTTTGCACGGCCGGGAAACCGCCATCGCGGCCAAGCGCCGGGCGTATCTTCTTCAAATTGAGCTGGTCGAGCGCACGCTTGTGCTCGTCGAGCGAACGGGAGATGCGGTCCACCTTCTCGGTGGTGATCACATCCGCACCCATGCACTTCTCGATCTGCTTCAGGCGCTGGTCGTTGTCCTGCTTGAAGTTCTCGAAAAGCCGCATGAAATCGTCGAAGGCCACGAGCGCGTCGTCGCTCACCGCCTTGGTCTCGGGCGAGACCGAGATCGTTCCTGCCGTCATATCGTCATTTCCTTTCACTGGAAGAGGGTTGCGGCCTTGCGGATTTTCCGCGTCAGGGCCGAAGGATCGTTTTGCGCGGCGTCCCGCTCGCGCGTCAGGCTGGCGAAGCCGCGGGTAATCACGCCCCTTGCGTCGCCTCGCGTCAGCCCAGCGTCCCGCGTGAGCCAGCGTTCGAATTCACGGATGGTGGGCAGCGTCTCCCGCGCCCCGAAGCCCTTGACCTGACTGACGCGCGCGCCGGGCAGCATCGGGAAAGTCACCACCGATATTTCCCACAGATCGGCCTCGAGGATACGGCGGATGCCGCCCGTCGCCTCCTTGCGCGCCTTGACCGTGCGAAAGCCGATGGAGAGCCCGTCGAGTGCGCCCGAACGCATCAGGTCGAGCACCTCGCGCGCCCGCTTGACGCCTTGCGCAAGCTTGCCGCGCACGAAAAGGCCGCGCGCGTCCTCCCTGATCGCCGTCCAGGCGCCGATCGGCTCGCTCGGGTCGTGCTGGTAGAGCATGCGGATGCCCGCGGTGCCGCGCTCGGCGAGCGAGTGGGCGAATGCCCCGCGCTCGACCCGGTCGCTGGAGAGATCGACCGTGCCGAACAGGCTGGCATAGCCGGAAAAGCTGCCGTCCGGTTCCAACTCCTCAAGCGGCAGTTCAACGCGCTTGCGCTCCATTCCCTATCCTTTCCAGAAATCTGTCAGGCCGTGGCGCTGCAGCGTGCGGATGACGAAGCCAAGCGCCCACCAGGCGCAGAAACTTGCCGCCGCCGAGCCCATCAGCATCAATTCGACGTCGCCGATCGAGGCCGGCAGCGAAAGCTCGTCGGCGATCTTGAGGCCGGCGGCGCTGCCGAAGACGACGCCGCAGGCGATGCCGACGGCGAAGCGGATTCCCGCCTCGCGGCGACCATGCGGCAAGACATAGGCGAGCGAGACCGCGGAGCCGAGCACCGCGCCCGCGCCCTTCACCGCCCACAAAAGGGCGGCGTTGGACATGTCGGACATGAGATGGAATTCCTTCCGGACTAAGCCCGCCGCCTCAGTCGCTGTTACCGCCTCTCGGCGCGTAGCCGACCGCTTCGCGCTTCTCATCGTCGCTGAGGAACCCTGCCGCGCCGATGCGCGCCCAGAGCGCGTCGCGCTCGCCGGAGAGCCCGTCCACCTGGTCGGCGTCGTACCAGAGCCTCAAGCCCGGCCCGAAGATGCCGCCGAACCATGCCGACAGATCGCGCGCCGTGCGCGACACGAGCGGTATCACCGTATGGCGATAGAAGGCACGGTTGGCTTCCTGGTAGTTCGAATAGGTATTGTCGCCGGGAATACCGAGCAGCATCGGCGGCACGCCGAAGGCGAGCGCGATGTCGCGGCTCGCGGCATTCTTGGCCTGGATGAAATCCATGTCCTTCGGCGACAGGCCCATCGCCTTCCAGTCGAGCCCGCCTTCCAGAAGCAGCGGCCGGCCGGCGCGGCGCGGGCCGGAATAGCCTTCCTCGAGTTCCGTCTTCAGCCGCTCATACTGCTCCTCGGTGAGGTTGCCGCCCTCCTTGGGCGCATAGACCAGCGCGCCGGAGGGCCGGGCGGAATTGTCGAGCAGCGCCTTGTTCCAGCGCCCGGCGGCGTTGTGGATGTCGAGCGCGGCAAGTGCGGCTTCGAGCGGCGGAAAACCGTAATGGTCGTCGAGCGGGTGGAAAAGGCTGATCTGGAGCGCGCGAGAACCCTCGCCGTCCCCCTCCAGCGGGATGACGCGCTTTTCGCTCCCCTGCCGGTATTCCAAGGCCGCGGGCCAGCCGGTGCTGTCGGCCAGCACCCTGACCCGATCCGGCCGCAAGAGATGCAGTTCCTTGGCGCCGCCGCCCGTCACCAACTCCAGATAGGCGTTGCCCGAGAGAAGCAGGTAGCCGTAGAGCGCCTGCAGGAAGGCGGGACCGGACAGGCGCTGGTTCGGCCGGTCGAGCAGCGAAAGCAGCGGGTGCTCGGTAAGCTCCGCGTCGCCCTCGTAGAGCAGCCATGGGATGGCGGACGCCGTCTCGGAGAGCAGCCGCACGCAGCGATAGACGACCGGATTGCGCAGGAACCCCTCACGGGACAGTGCCGCGAAATCGCGCCGCGTCCAATGCGCCTCGCCGTCGATGTGCAGCGCGACGAAGCCGGTCGCGTTCTTGCGCTCGACAGGCGCGTTCGTCTCTCCGGGGCGGCGAACCCAGGGCCAGTGAAGCGACATGTATGTCTCCTTGGAAGATCGGCAGCCAGCAGGTCGGCAGTGGGCAGTGGGCAGTAGGCAGTAGGCAGTAGGAAGGTACGATCGGGCATTGTGCCGCAAGCCGACCGGCTCTCCGACTGCCGATCTGCCGATTGCCTACTGCCGCACTGCCTTATTGCCCTATTGCCCTACCCAAGCCCCCTCACCTTCGGCTCCCCGCCCCGATCGTCGGTATGAATCACCTGGCGATGCAGGTT
>JAKDNM010000236.1 GCA_030456445.1 Hyphomicrobiales bacterium | reverse complement strand
CGGAAACCCGGAGGCGTCACTTCATGGTCGGCATGGCGAATTCGGCGCCTTCCTTGACGCCGGAGGGCCAGCGCGAGGTGATCGTCTTGGTCTTGGTGTAGAAACGTACCGAATCCGGGCCGTACTGGTTGAGATCACCGAAGCCCGACCGCTTCCAGCCGCCGAACGTGTAATAGGAGACCGGCACCGGGATCGGCACGTTGATGCCGACCATGCCGACATTGACGCGCGAAGCGAACTCGCGCGCGGCATCGCCGTCGCGGGTGAAGATGGCGACGCCGTTGCCGTATTCGTGCTCGGAGGGAAGCCGCACGGCCTCCTCGAAATCATGGGCGCGCACCACCGACAGCACCGGGCCGAAGATCTCTTCCTTGTAGATGCGCATGTCCGGCGTGACTTCATCGAACAGGCAACCGCCCATGTAGAAGCCGTTCTCGTAGCCCTGCATCTTGAAGCCGCGCCCGTCGACCTTGAGCTTGGCGCCTTCCTTGACGCCGATATCGACGTAGTTCTTTACGCGCTCCAGCGCCTGGGCCGTCACCAGCGGGCCGAAATCGGCGGCCGGATCGGTGGACGGGCCGATCTTCAGGCTTTCCACGCGCGGGATAAGCTTCTCGACCAGCTTGTCGGCGGTCGCCTTGCCGACCGGAACGGCGACCGACACCGCCATGCAGCGTTCGCCGGCCGCGCCGTAGCCGGCGCCCACCAGCGCGTCGACGGCCTGGTCCATGTCGGCGTCCGGCATGATGATCATGTGGTTCTTGGCGCCGCCGAAGCACTGGACCCGCTTGCCCGTCGCGCAACCGCGCGCATAGATGTATTCGGCGATCGAGGAAGAGCCGACGAAGGCGACCGCCTTGATGTCCGCATCGTCGAGGATGGCGTCGACCGCCTCCTTGTCGCCGTTGACGACGTTGAGGATGCCGGCCGGCAGCCCCGCCTCGTACATCAGTTCGGCGAGTTTCATCGGCACGCCCGGATCGCGCTCGGACGGCTTCAGGATGAAGGCGTTGCCGCAGGCGATCGCCGGCGCGAATTTCCACATCGGGATCATGGCCGGGAAGTTGAACGGCGTGATGCCGGCAACGACGCCGAGCGGCTGCCGGATCGAATAGAGGTCGATGCCGGGGCCGGCGCCCTCGGTGAACTCGCCCTTCATGAGATGCGGTATGCCGATCGCGAATTCCACGACCTCGACGCCGCGCAATATGTCGCCCTTGGCGTCAGGGATGGTCTTGCCGTGCTCGCGGGCGAGAAGTTCGGCAAGCGCCTCGTTGTCGCGCGCCACCAGTTCGAGGAATTTCATGAGCACGCGCACGCGCCGCTGCGGATTGGTGGCCGCCCAGGCCGGCTGCGCTTCCTTGGCGTTCTCGACCGCCTTGCGCAGTTCGGCCGCCGAGGCAAGCGCCACTTTCGAGCGCACGGTGCCGTCCATGGGCTGGAGGACGTCGGCCGTGCGGCCGCTGGTGCCGGCGACATGCTTGCCGCCGATAAAATGACCCATCGTTTCCATGATCTGCTCCCTGTGAATACCTGCGCCATTGTCCAGCTTTGTGCCGATCATTGCAACGCGCGCGAAACCGCATCCGGTGTGCATGCATTCGCTATCCTCGGCTCTCGCGCTTTATTTTTTGCAAGCCCCAGGCTACATTCCACGGATGGAGGGGCAGCGATGAACTGGGACGACGTTCGCATATTTCTGGCGGTGGCTCGCTCGGGGCAGATTCTGGGCGCGGCGAGGCGGCTCGGCCTCAACCACGCGACCGTCTCGCGCCGCATCGCCTCGCTGGAGGAAGCCCTCAACGCAAAGCTGTTCAGGCGCCTCACCACCGGCTCGGAACTGACACCGGCGGGAGAGCGCTTCCTGGAACGCGCCGAGCACATGGAGGCCGAACTCATCGTCGCGCGCGCCGACATCGCCGGCGAGAGCGGCGAGGTATCCGGGACCGTGCGCATCGGCGCGCCGGACGGTTTCGGCGTCGCCTTCCTTGCCCCGCGCCTTGGGGCGCTCGCGGCGCGCCATCCGGAACTTACCGTCCAGCTCGTGCCGGTGCCGCGTTCCTTCTCGCTGTCGCGGCGGGAGGCGGATATTGCGATAACCGTCGAGCGCCCGGCGGAAGGCCGGCTGGT
>JAKDNM010000141.1 GCA_030456445.1 Hyphomicrobiales bacterium | reverse complement strand
CTACCTCGGCACCGTGTCGGTCGGCGTTCGCTCCTCCAGAATATCTTCCATTCGGGTGGCGATGGCGGCTTTGATTTTGGGGTGGGTGAGGATGTAGAAGCGGTCCGCCTCTATGCCCTCGAATGCGATGCGGGCGATGTCGTCGGCGGTCAGCCTGCCGGACTCGACCGCCTTGCGCAGGCGGGCGTCGAACATTCCGGCGGATGGGTTTTTGGCAGCCAGTTCGGCCGGGCGATTGCGCTCGGCGTCGGCGATGCCGGTCGGCGCGAAGGCCGGGCAGAGTACCGAGACGCCGATCCGGGCGTCCTCGATCGCCAGTTCGTGGCGCATGCATTCCGACAGCGTCACGACCGCGTGCTTGGTGGCGCAATAGACGCTCGACCCCGGCACCGAGAGGAAGCCGGCGACGGAGGCCGTGTTGATCACCCGGCCCTCATCGCCGGCCGCGATCATCCTCGGCACGAAAGCACGGATGCCGTTCGCCACGCCCATCAGATTGACACCGAGAGACCATTGCCAGTCGTCCGCCGTGGTCAGCCAGCTATAGCCGCCGACGGCCACGCCGGCATTGTTGAAGAGGAGATGAACGTTGCCCAACCCGGAAAAGACCGCATCGGCCGCGGCCTGCACATCTTCCGCCTTCGACACGTCGCAGCGGCGGATGAGCGGCTGGCCGGCAAGCAGGCCGCGCGTCTCCTCCAGCCCCTTCATATCGACATCGAGCAGGGCAAGCCGCATGCCCCTTGCGGCGGCTGCAATCGCCAAAGCCCGGCCAATGCCGCTTCCGGCCCCGGTGATGACCGCTACACGGCCCGCAAAGTCCCGGAGGCCCCGGCCGGCCCATTCTCCCATCTCGTCTCCTCTTCGCCGCTTTCGGCCGTCAAGAATCCGCTACCAACCCTGAAAGAAGAGCCAGAGAGCCTACCCTTGACGGGGAGGATAATTGAACGGCATGCTGCTGTGCAACATACTCGGTAGTATGTCGCAGGCAAGGCAGGAGCATAAAGCATGGCTTTCGCGCGTTTGAATGGCGCCGTTGTCCACTACGAAGACGCCGGCGCGCGTAACGGTCGAACAATCGTCTTCTCCAATTCGCTCGGCACCGATTTCCGCATCTGGGACGGTCTTCTCGGTCATCTCCCGGCGAACCTTCGCATTATCCGCTACGATACGCGCGGCCACGGCCTCTCGGAGGCAACGCCGGCACCTTATGCCATGAAGACGCTGGCGGAAGACCTCGCGGCGCTGCTCGATCATCTCCGCGTCAAAGGCGCAGCCGTGGTCGGGCTTTCCGTGGGCGGGATGATCGCGCAAGGCCTCGCTTCGCTCCGGCCTGACCTCGTCTCGGCACTGGTGCTGATGGACACGGCGCACAGGATCGGAACGGTCGAGGGTTGGAACGGCCGTATAGACACGGTTCGGCAGAAGGGCATGGCGGCGATCGCCGATGGGGTACTGGGCGGCTGGTTCACGCAGGGCTATCGCGACGGCGTGGTCGATTTCGCCGGCTACCGCGCCATGCTGCTGCGCAACGACATCGAAGGTTATGCGGGTGTCTGCGCGGCCTTGCGAGACGCCGACCTGACGGAATCGACGCGAGCGCTGAAAGTGCCGACGCTCTGCGCCGCCGGCGAGCACGACGCCACGACCTCGCCGGCGATCATGCGGGGAACGGCGGATTTGATCGACGGCGCGCGGCTCGAAGTGGTCCGGGATGCGGGGCATATTCCGTGCGTGGAACGGCCGAAGGAAGTGGCGGGGCTGATCGGCGGTTTCCTGAACGGATTGGATGGGTGATTGCCTGAAATGACCGCGCTCTACGTTGCCTCCCTCTGTCCTGCCCGACATCTCCATTTGCAGAAAGGTCTTTTGTCTTGAATTCAATTGTTTCAGTCACCCGCGACGGCGATGTCGCAATCATCCTGCTCCACAATCCGCCGGTCAACGCGCTCAGCCATCGTCTGCGCGAACCGCTCGATGCGGCGCTGAAGGCGGCGCGAGACGATCCGGCCGTCAAGGCGATCGTGCTTGCCTGTGCCGGCCGCACCTTCGTCGCCGGTGCCGACATCACCGAATTCGGCAAGCCGCAGAAGGCGCCCAGCCTGCACGACCTGATCGCGACGCTGGAGACGATCACGACGAAGCCGACCGTCGCGGCCATCCACGGTACGGCGCTCGGCGGCGGGCTGGAACTCGCGCTCGGCTGCCATTTCCGCGTCGCCGACAAGGGCGCGCGGCTCGGCCTGCCCGAAGTCAAGCTTGGCATCCTGCCGGGCGCCGGCGGGACGGTAAGGCTGCCGCGCATCCTCGGGCCGGAAAAGGCGGTCGCCATGATCGTTTCGGGCACACCGATCGGCGCGCTGGAAGCGGAAGAGGCCGGACTGGTGGATGCGCTTGTCGACGATCTGGTCCCGGATGCCGTCGCCTTCGCGCGCGAGGCGGACGAAACCAACAGGGCGCTTGTCGCGGTACGCGACCGCAACACCCGTATCGAGGCCGCGCAAGCGGATATGTCCGGCTTCGAGAAGGCTGTGACGGAAGCCACGAAGAAGACACGCGGGCTGGAAGCGCCGCTCGCCTGCGCGCAAGCCGTGTGCAACGCCGTCACCATGCCCTTCGACGACGCGCTCGGCGCGGCGCGGCGGACATTCGAGAGGCTGGTCGCCGGCGACCAGTCGAAGGCGCAGCGCCATCTCTTCTTCGCCGAACGCGAAGCCGCCCGCGTCGAAGGCGTCGGCAAGGAAGTGAAGCCGCGCGAGATCAGGAAGGCGGGGATCATCGGCGCCGGCACCATGGGCGGCGGCATCGCCATGTCGTTCGTCAATGGCGGGATTCCCGTCACCATCCTCGAAATGAGCAAGGAAGCCCTCGACCGCGGCCTTGGCATGATCGACAGGAATTACGGCATTTCGGTCTCGCGCGGGTCGCTCTCGCCCGAAGCACACAAGAAGCGCATGGCGCTATTCACCCCGACCACGAACTATGACGACCTCGCCGACGCCGACATCATCATCGAAGCTGTTTTCGAGGAAATGGCGGTCAAGAAGGAAGTCTTCTCGAAGCTCGACGCCATCGCCAAGCCGGGCGCCATCCTCGCTTCGAATACTTCCTATCTGAACATCAACGAGATCGCGGCGATAACAAAGCGGCCGGGGGACGTGCTCGGCATGCATTTCTTCTCGCCGGCGAACGTCATGAAACTCCTGGAGATCGTGCGGGGCGACAAGACGGCGCCCGACGTGCTGGCTACCGCGCTCGCCACGGCCAAGAAGATCGGCAAGGTTCCCGTTGTCGTTGGCGTCTGCAACGGCTTCGTCGGAAACCGCATGCTCGGCGCGCGCAACGACGAGAGCGAGAACCTCCTTCTCGAAGGTGCTTCGCCTGAAGGGGTCGACAAGGTCTTCACGGATTTCGGCTGGCCGATGGGGCCGTTCGCGATGTGGGACCTCGCCGGCATGGACATCGGCTGGCGAAACCGCAAGGCACATGGAAAGACGGCCGTTATCGGCGATGCGCTGTGCGAAACGGGACGCTATGGCCAGAAGACCGGCGCCGGGGTCTATCTTTACGAAAAAGGCTCGCGGACACCCACGCCGGATCCGGAGGTCGCAAAGCTGATCGAGGAAAAGGCGCGTGAGGCCGGCATCGAACGCCGGACGATCTCGGCTGAAGAAATCACGGAGCGTACGCTCTATCCCATGATCAACGAAGGGGCGCGCATCCTGGAAGAGAAGATCGCCGCGCGGCCTTCCGACATCGATATCGTCTGGATCAACGGTTACGGCTTCCCGATCGGCAAGGGCGGCCCCATGTTCTGGGCCGACCTCACGGGATTGAGGAAGATCGCGGAGCGGCTGGAATACTGGCACGGCAAGACCGGCAAGCAGGTTTTCGCACCCGCGCCGCTCCTGAAAAAACTGGCCGCCGAAGGCAAGGGCTTCTCAAGCCTCGGGGCATCCAGGACGTGACGGCACCGTAAGCCCATCTCTCTTCACGCCCCAGCCGCCGGGCATGGGGACGTGAAAGGAACGATATAACCCCGCGAGGAACAGTTCATGCCTGACGCCGTCATCGTATCCACCGCCCGCACGCCGATCGGCAAGGCTTATCGCGGCGCGCTCAACGACACCACCGGCGCCACGCTCGGCGCGCATGCCATCCGAGAGGCGCTCAAGCGCTCCGGCGTGGAAGCCGGCGAGATCGAGGATGTCATCATGGGCTGTGCCATGCAGGAGGGCACGACGGGTCTGAATGTCGCCCGCCGGGCGCTGCTTGCGGCGGACCTGCCGGTGACGGTGGCCGGCACGACGATCGACCGGCAATGCTCGTCGGGCCTGCAATCTATGGCGCTGCTCGCCAACGCCATCCGCAATGACGGTGTGAAGGCGGGCATCGCCGGCGGGCTGGAATCGATCAGCCTCGTCCAGAACGATCACCGCAACACCTACAAATTGCGTGACGAGAAGTTGATGGAGATCAAGCCGGACGTCTATATGCCGATGATCGACACGGCCGAAATCGTCGCCAAGCGCTACGGCATCGGCAGGGAGAAGCAGGACGAATACGGCCTCTCCTCGCAAAAGCGCGTGGCGGCCGCGCGCGAGGCAGGACGTTTCGAGCGCGAGATCGCGCCGATCGACGTGACCATGGCTGTCGTCGACAAGGAAACCAAGGAAATCAGCCACAAAAAGGTGACGCTCGCGCATGACGAAGGCCCGCGCCCGGACACGACGGCGGAAGGGCTCGCCGGCCTGAAGCCCGTGCGCGAAGGCGGCTCGATCACCGCCGGCAACGCCAGCCAGCTTTCCGACGGCGCTTCCGCCAATGTGATGATGAGCGACAAGGAGGCGGCAAGGCGCGGGCTGGAGCCGCTCGGCATATTGCGCGGCTTCAATGTCGCCGGCTGCGAGCCTGACGAGATGGGCATCGGCCCGGTCTTCGCCGTGCCCCGTCTGCTGGAACGGCACGGACTGAAGATCGACGATATCGGCCTTTGGGAACTGAACGAGGCGTTTGCCGTGCAGGTGATCTATTGCCGCGACCGCCTCGGCATCGATCCGGAGAAGCTGAACGTCGATGGCGGCGCCATCGCGGTCGGCCATCCCTACGGCATGAGCGGCTCCAGGCTCGCCGGCCACGCGCTGATCGAGGGCAAGAGGCGCGGCGTGAAATATGCCGTGGTCACCATGTGCGTCGGCGGCGGAATGGGCGCGGCGGGGCTGTTCGAGATCAATTGAGGAGGATCGCATGGACCTTCGCTTCACCGACGAGGAAAACGCCTTCCGCGAGGAAGTGCGCGCCTTCCTGAAGGAAAAGATGCCCGAAGACATCCGCAAGCGGATGGCGGACGGCGAATCCATGGACAAGGACGACCTCGTCCGCTGGACCCGTATCCTCGCCGAAAAGGGCTGGGCGGCGCCGCACTGGCCGGTCGAACATGGCGGCACCGGCTGGGGGCCGATGAAGCAGTACATCTTCCTGGAAGAAACACAGAAATGGCCGGCGCCGCAGCCGCTCGCCTTCGGCGTCAACATGGTCGGGCCGGTGATCTACACTTTCGGCAGCGAGGCGCAGAAGAAGAAATACCTGCCGCGCATCGTCGATCTTAGCGACTGGTGGTGCCAGGGGTTTTCCGAGCCGGGGTCCGGCTCCGATCTCGCCTCGCTGAAGACGCGTGCGGTGAAGGAAGGCGACCGCTATATCGTCAACGGCCAGAAGACCTGGACGACGCTGGCGCAATATGCCGACTGGATCTTCTGCCTCGTGCGCACCGATCCGGACGCGAAGAAGCAGGCGGGCATCTCCTTCCTCCTGATCGACATGAAGACGCCGGGCATCGAGGTTCGCCCGATCGTCACCATGGATGGCGGGCGCGAGATCAACGAGGTCTTCCTGACAGACGTGAAGGTGCCGGCGGGAAATCTCGTCGGCGAGGAGAACAAGGGCTGGGACTACGCAAAATTCCTGCTCGGCAACGAGCGCACCAACATCGCCCGCATCGGGCTCTCCAAGCAGCGCGTGGCGCGTATTCGCGAACTGGCGGCGCTGGAGATATCGGGCGGTCGCCCGCTGATCGAGGACCAGCGCTTCCGCGAAAAACTCGCCTCGATCGAGATCGATTTGAAGGCGCTGGAACTGACGCAGCTTCGCGTCGTGGCGACCGACGCCAAGCGCGGCAAGACCGGCAGGCCGAACCCCGCCTCGTCTATTCTCAAGATCAAGGGCTCGGAAATCCAACAAGCCACCACACAGCTTCTCATGGAGGTGATGGGGCCGTACGCCATGCCTTATCAGCCGCACGATGATGACCGTGGGGGCGACCGCTGGAACGAGCCGCCGATCGGCCCCGACTACGCCGCCTTCGCCGCGCCCACCTATTTCAACACCCGCAAGGTTTCGATCTACGGCGGCTCGAACGAGATCCAGAAGAATATCATCGCCAAGGCGGTGCTGGGGTTTTGAGGATGGTCGACGGGTGCAAATGGGCAGAAAATTTTCCGGGGCTCTTCTCTGCCCGGTCCTTATTGCGCCTCGACGAGTTCCTCCACCGGCAATTGAAGGGCCTTGCTCAGTTTCAGCCAAACCTCGACAGAACCTGTTCGCTTGGCATTCTCAAGTTCCGAAAGGTAATTTTGGGCGATGTCCGTCGCTTGCGAAAGCGAGTGTTGGGTGAAGCCGCGATAACGCCGCCAGAAAGCGAGCGCGGACGGGGCTTCGATAAAAGAACGCGTTTCCTCCGGCGTAAGACCAGGCAGCTTTCCGCTTCGATAGTTGGAAATCGCCGTGGCGTGGTCGGCCAATTCGGTCATGGATTCCAAGTCTGCCCTGGGCAGGACCGCCATCTCTTCCCCTTCCGCATTGGTGAAGTAACGCACATTCACAACCGTTGCTCCTCAATCATAAATCGAACTGCGAGGCCCGATCTTCGTCACGATAATCTCGGTGTCTGTTTCCTCGAAAACGATCCGATAGTCTCCGACGCGCAATCTGAAGGCCTTACCGCCGGAAAGCGCCTTTATATTGTTAGCCAGAGCCTCGGGATTTTCCGCATAAGTCTCGATCTTTTCCAAAAGCCGGGCCGCATCCGCTCGATGCCTGCGAAGAGCCTTCGCGGCAGCCGGCAGGATGATCACGCTCTTCATTCGCAAAATATCGCATATTGCGATATTCGTGCAACCTCTTTTCTGTCTTTCACCACGGATGGGTGACATATGGATTTCGAACTCTCCGAAGAGCAATCGATCCTGAAGGATTCGCTCTCGCGCCTGCTTGCCGACAATTACGGCTTTGAGCAGCGAAAAAAATACATGGCCGCACCGGAAGGCTGGAGCGCCGACGTGTGGCGCAGATATGCCGAGATGGGGCTGATGGCGCTGCCGTTTTCGGAAGAGGATGGCGGCATCGGCGGCGGGCCGGTCGAGACGATGATCGTGATGGAGGCGCTCGGCGGCGCGCTGGCGCTGGAGCCATACTTTCCGACGGTCGTGCTCGGCGGCGGCTTTCTGCGGCTGGGCGGCAACGAGGCGCTGAGGGCCGAGCTTGCGCCGCAGGTCGCAGAGGGATCGTTGAAGCTCGCATTCGCGCATACCGAGCGCCATTCGCGCTACGATCTCAACCAGGTCGAGACGAAAGCCACGAAGGACGGCACGGGCTGGCGGCTCTCCGGCGCCAAGGGCGTCGTCATCGGTGCCGACAGCGCCGACAAGCTCGTCGTCACCGCGCGCACCGCCGGCAGCAGGGGCGACGAGAAGGGCATCGGCCTGTTCCTGGTGGACGCCGGGGCCGATGGCGTTTCGCGGCGCGGCTATGCCATACAGGACGGCCAGCGCGCGGCCGAGATTACGCTGGAGAACGTCGCTGTGCCGGCTGAAGCCGTCTTCGGTGATCCGGAGGACGGGCTGCCGCTTGCCCGCCGCGTCGTCGACCAGGGCATCGCGGCGCTCTCGGCCGAGGCGGTCGGCGTGATGTCGGCCATGCACGCACTGACCGTCGACTATATGAAGGTCAGGAAGCAATTCGGCGTACCGATCGGCTCGTTCCAGGTGCTGCAGCACAAGGCCGTCGACATGTTCGTGGCGATCGAGCAGGCGCGTTCCATCACCTATTTCGCGACGATGATGGCGGACAGCGAGGATGCTGGAGAGCGGGCGCGCGCCACGCATGCCGCCAAGGCCGAGATCGGGCGCGGCGGCATCCTGGTCGGGCAGAACGCGGTGCAGATTCATGGCGGCGTCGGCATGACCATGGAATATGCCGTCGGCCACTATTTCAAGCGCATGACGATGATCGACTTCACCTTCGGCGACAGTGCCTACCATCTCGGCAGGCTGGCGGAGATGGGCGGGCTGTTCGCGGCGTAACCGCTTCGACATTGGCCTGCTTCCATCGTAGAATGGTTCGTCCGCCATTGCGAGGTGCCGCCATGACCGATCCGATCCCGTTCACGCCCGATCTCTCGGTGAAGCCGGAGGTCGCCGCGTTTTACGACAAGGAAACCGGCACGATCTCCTATGTCGTGAAGGATCCGGGCTCCGCCGCCTGCGCGGTGATCGATTCGGTCATGGATATCGACTATGCGGCCGGTCGGATCGCCTATGCCAATGCCGACCGGATCATCCGGCACATAAAGGACCAAGGGCTGGAGCTTGAATGGATCATCGAGACGCATGCTCATGCCGATCATCTGTCGGCCGCGCCCTATATCCAGCAGAAGCTCGGCGGCAAGATGGGCATCGGCGAGAACATCAAGATCGTGCAGGACACGTTCGGCAAGATCTTCAACGAGGGCACCGAGTTCCAGCGCGACGGCTCGCAGTTCGACCGGCTGTTCACGGACGGTGAGAACTATGCGATCGGGACGATGACGGTTTACGTCATGGAGACGCCGGGCCACACGCCGGCCTGCATGACGCATGTGATCGGCGATGCTGCCTTTGTCGGCGACACGCTGTTCATGCCGGACGGCGGCTCGGCGCGCGCCGATTTTCCCGGCGGCGACGCGCGCACGCTCTTCCGCTCGATCAGGCGCGTGCTGGCGCTGCCGCGCGAGACGCGGCTGTTCATGTGCCACGATTACGGGCCGAACGGCCGCGACATAAAGTGGGAAACGACGGTCGCCGACGAGCAGACGCACAATATCCACGTCCATGACGGGGTGAGCGAGGACGAATTCGTCAAGGTGCGCGAGGCGCGCGACAAGACACTTTCCATGCCCAAGCTCATCATCCCCTCGCTGCAGGTGAACATGCGCGCAGGGCATATGCCGACCGACGACAGCGGCAAGCCGATGCTGAAAGTTCCGGTCAACGGGCTTTGATTCGGCCGCACTTGCGGCTACATCATCGCGGCATCAACCCGCCATCAGGAGCCCTGTCATGGAAATTCGCCCGATCGCCGACGGCTTCTCCGTCACCGGCCAGATCAGCGCCGACGACGTGAAGACGATTGCCCAGGCCGGCTACAAGACGCTTATCTCCAACCGTCCCGACAGCGAGGACGGCGCGGTGCCGCATGACGCCATAGAGAAGGCGGCGGCGGCGGCCGGGCTGAAGTTCGTCTATATCCCGGTCGTTTCGGGCGCCATCACGCCCGACGATGTCAGCGACATGAAGGCGGCACTCGACGCGGCGGAAACGCCGGTGCTTGCCTATTGCCGGTCGGGCGGCCGCTGCACGAATTTGTTCGGGCTGGTGCAGCAGATGAAGGGGTGATGAGCGTTGGCCGAAGGCCACGAAAAGCCAAAGATTCGGCTTTTCGAACGACGAACGCCCGCAGCCATAGCGGGGGGGCCGGGCGTAGCTCCCCTTTCTTCCCGTTGGGAAGGTCGCCGTGAAATGGCCCGATGAAGTGCGTCCTTCGAGGCTCGCTTCGCTCGCACCTCAGGATGAGGACCGACGGCGCCGCCCTCCCGACTCCGGGGGTGGGGGCCCGGAGGGGGGGCCGCGAAG
>JAKDNM010000235.1 GCA_030456445.1 Hyphomicrobiales bacterium | reverse complement strand
TGATGGATCTCGTATTCGGGATGGAAATGCCAGCGGACCGTGTGGAAGGGATAGCCATGCGACCATGCCTTGAAGGATTCGCCGCGCCGTATCTGGACGACCTCCAGGTCCGGTTTCATCTCGTTTCCTCCGGCGCGACACGGTTCGCCGCGTGCGCCCAGCTCCCGGTCGGCCGAACTTTTAACTTTCTCAGCCTGACTGTAATCTCGACGCTACCGGCTTGCCGCACCACGCGCCACCACGATTCCATCCCCAGAATGATACTTTTTTGACATCTACTACCTAAAATTGGCATGATTTTCAAAAAGAACGGATGGAAAGACCGGCTCTCCGCCATGCAATCTCCGTCCCGCGGGGTAAGGTTAACGCCGATAAGCGCGAGCGCGTCGCATTGCCCTACATACGGCCCTTGTCCTTCACGAAAAGAATCATCATATTTCTCCGAGGCATGCTGGAGTCTCGCCAGCGGCGCCCGGGACGTAGCGCCCGACACCGGACGAGACAGAAGCAACAGAGGAAAACATGGCTGATCTTCGCAACTATCAGTCCCGCCCGGCGACCGCCGCACAGGGCCGCAGCGAGGCCTATATCGATCAGGGCCTGCGCACATACATGCTGCGGGTCTACAATCTCATGGCGCTCGGGCTTGTCATCACCGGCGTCGCGGCATGGGGCGCATTCAGTTTCGCCGTTACGCCCGACGGCCAGCTTACGCAGTTTGGCCAGCTCATCTTCCAGAGCGGGCTGCGCTGGGTAGTGATCTTCGCGCCGCTGGCGCTCGTCTTCTTCCTGAGTTTCAGGATCAATTCGATGAGCGTTTCGGCGGCCCAGACGACCTTCTGGATCTATGCGGCGCTTGTAGGCCTGTCGCTCTCCGTGCTCTTCCTGGTCTATACGCAGACCAGCATCGTCAGGACGTTCTTCATCACCGCCGCCGCCTTCGGTGCGCTGTCGCTCTACGGCTATACGACCAAGCGCGACCTGTCCGCGATGGGCTCGTTCCTGATCATGGGCGTGTTCGGCATCATCATCGCGTCGGTGGTCAACATGTTCCTGGCCTCGACGGCGCTGCAATTCGCCATTTCGGCGATCGGCGTGGTGGTGTTCGCGGGCCTCACCGCCTTCGATACGCAGCAGATCAAGGAAATGTACTATGAGGGCGATGGCGAGGCCGTGGCCGGCCGCAAAGCGATCATGGGCGCGCTCAGGCTCTATCTCGATTTCATCAACCTGTTCATGTTCCTGATGCAGTTCCTTGGCGATCGCCGCTAAGAAAAGCGCATGGAATGGCGATCGGGGCGGTCTTCGGACCGCCCCTTTTCTTTTGCCGGGGACGCCGCTTATAAAGAGCCGGTTTGTCTCGGGGCAGCTATGGCAGAGATACGCAAAGCAGAGGCGGCCGACCTCGACCGCATAACGGAAATCTACGCCGACGCCGTGCGCCACGGCACGGCGAGCTACGAACTGGAGCCGCCGGGTCGGGCCGACATGGAGGCGAGGTTCGCAGCGCTTGCCGGCAACGGCTTCCCCTATATCGTGGCGGAGGAAGACAGCGGCATCCTCGGCTATGCCTATGCGGGGCCCTTCCGGCCCCGGTCCGCCTACCGTTTCGTCCTCGAGGATTCGATCTATGTCGCGCCCGAGGCCAAGGGTCACGGCGTCGGACGGCTGCTGCTCGCAGCGCTCATAGAAGAGGTGAGGCGGTTGGGCTTTCGCCAGATCATCGCCGTCATCGGCGACGGCACGCCCGACAGTGCCTCCGTTCGCCTGCACGAGAAACTCGGCTTTCGCCATTCTGGCAAGCTCGAAGGCAGCGGCTACAAGCACGGGCGCTGGCTGGACACGATTTTCATGCAGCTCTCGCTCAATGACGGCGCCGACACTCCGCCTGATCCGCACTCGTTTCCCGAGCGGAGACACCGGGAGGGCCGATAGACCGCATCCCCGCGGGAGCCTTACCACCGGGCAGCAGCGACCGGGAACAACCCCCTTACCGGCAAGACAGGAACATAGCTTTTGTCTCGCTTGACAGGTCCGGGCGGGCGCCGGTAAATGCGCGCGACCGGTGGAACGGGGCTGTAGCTCAGTTGGGAGAGCGCATCGTTCGCAATGATGAGGTCAGGGGTTCGATTCCCCTCAGCTCCACCAGTTT
>JAKDNM010000140.1 GCA_030456445.1 Hyphomicrobiales bacterium | reverse complement strand
GGTGAAGGCCTTCAACATCTGGGACCAGAAGATCGGCGCCGCCAAGGGCTGAGGCTGGACCGCCAAGGCGGGTAAACTGTACCGGCAGGCTTCGATCGGGAGCCTGCCGGAGCGGAAATTGCACCGCCCGCCCTTTTTCGAAGAAAGCAGGGGTGGGAGACGAAGAAAATATCAGCGGAGAGAGAGCGTTTGGCGGATAAAGGCAATTCACCGCAGAGCGGCCGTCTCGAACTGGTCGACGTTCGCCGCACTTTCGGCAATTACAACGCGCTCGACGGCATCGATCTCACCGTCGAACCGGGTGAGTTCATCGCCCTTCTCGGTCCTTCCGGCTGCGGCAAGTCGACCGCGCTCAACTGCATTGCCGGGCTGCTTGAACTGTCCGGCGGCGAGATAAGGCTCGCCGGCAAGCGCATCGACGAATTGCAGCCCGAGGCGCGCGGCTTCGGCATGGTGTTCCAGAACTATGCGCTGTTCCCGCATATGAGCGTGCGCAAGAATGTCGGCTTCGGCCTGTCCATGCAAAGCGTACCGGGTGGAGAAGCCGCAAAGCGCATCTCCGAAGCGCTGGCGCTCGTGCGCCTGCAGGGACAGGAAGGCAAACTCCCCGGCCAGCTTTCCGGCGGCCAGCAACAGCGCGTGGCGATCGCGCGCGCCATCGTCATCCGCCCGCCGCTCGTCTTGATGGACGAGCCGCTCTCCAATCTGGACGCCAAGCTTCGGCTTGAGATGCGCGCCGAAATCCGCGGCATCCACGACCAGATCGGCTCCACCACGATCTATGTCACGCACGACCAGGACGAGGCGCTGTCGCTGGCCGACCGCGTCGTGGTCATGAGCGAGGGCCAGATCCGCCAGATCGGCACGCCGCAGGACCTCTACGAGCGGCCGAACCACCCGGACGTCGCCGACTTCATGGGTTTCCGCACGCGAATTCCGGGGCGGCTCGTAAAAGCTTCCAACGGCCACGCGGCCGTCGAGGTCAGCGGCACGGTGCTGGAAGGGATCGCCGCCGAAGGCATGGCGCCCGGCGACAAGGTGCTTGTGTCGATCCGGCCGGAAGACCTCGTTGCCGTCGATGAAGGCGAGGGCCTGAAGGCAACCGTCAAAAGCATCGAATATCGCGGCCGCGCCTTCTTCGGCCTGGCGAGCGGCACGGACGGCACCGAACTTTTCTTCCGCGCCGACAGGACCTATCCGCGCGGCGCTTCCGTCGTGCTGAGGCCGCTGGCGGAGCGCGCGCTGCTTTTCGCGGAGAAGGCGTGATGTCGGTTGCGGCTGCCGGCGCTTCCTCACCTGGACCATCGTTCAGGAAGCGGCTGGCGGCGCGCGGCATGGACGGCACGACGCTTCTGGTGCTTCCCGGCATCGTCGCGACGCTCGCGCTGTTCGTCTACCCCTTCCTCTACGGCGTCGTGGATTCGCTGGCGCCCAAGGAAGGACCGTGGTTCGCCAATTACGTCAAATTCTTCAGCGAGCCGTTCCAGTACAACACCATCTTCGCGACGCTGTGGCTGGCGCTTCCGGTGACGATCATCAACGTGCTGGTCGCGATCCCGATCGCCTTCCGCGTCAGGCTGATGCGCCGCCAGCGGCTGCTCACCACCATCCTCGTTCTCCCGGTCACGCTCGGGACGGTGCTCGTCGCCGACGGGCTGCTGAACTATCTGGGTCCACGCGGCTGGTTCAACCGGACGCTGATGTTCTTCGAACTGATCGACCATCCGCTCCGGCTGACCAACAATTACTGGGGCGTCTTCGCCTCGCTCATCATCACCGGCTTTCCCTTCGCCTTCCTGCTGACGCTCTCCTATGTCTCCGGCATCGACCCGGCGATCGAGCAGGCGGCGGCGACGCTCGGCGCCAAGGCACGGCAGCGCTTCATGCGCATTTTCCTGCCGCTTCTGGCGCCCGGCCTGATCGTCACCTTCTGCCTCGCCTTCGTGCAGGCCTTCTCGGTGTTCCCGTCCGCCGTACTCCTCGGCGCGCCGTCCGGGCCGACGCGCGTCATCGCGATCGCCGCCTATCAGGCCGCCTTCGAGCAATATGATCATTCCATGGGTGCCGCGATCGCCATCATCATGGGGCTGGTGCAGCTTGCGGTGATCCTCGCCGTGCTGTCTCTGAGGCAGGTACTCTATCGCGGCCCCGCCGCCGGCGGGAAAGGTTAGGCCATGATCCGCGACAACGGTCTCGCCTCGCGCCTGTGGCGCTTCGCCATCTGGGCGGTCGTCGCGCTCTTCGTGCTCAATTTGCTCGGCGTCATCATCGCCGTCGTCGTCAACTCGCTTTCGACACGCTGGCTCGGCACATGGCTGCCGCTTGGCTGGACGACGCACTGGTATGTCGACGCCTGGCGCGAATTCCAGTTGACGCCGGTGCTGATCGTCACCTTCGAGATCGTCTTCGCGGTGGTGATCATCTCCGGGCTGGTCGGCGTGACCACCGCCTATGCGCTGGCGCGGCGCGATTTCCCCGGCAAGCGGCTGATGGTGCTGATCTTCCTGCTGCCGCTTTTGCTGCCGCCGCTGACCTACGGCATTCCGCTCGCAACCGTCCTTTACCGGATGGGCGTCGGCGGCACGTTCTGGGGTGTGGTGCTCGCCAATCTGGTGCCCGCCATACCTTTCGTCGTCCTCGTCATGATCCCCTTCATCGAGCAGATCGACCCGCGCATCGAACAGGCCGCGCGCGTCTTCGGCGCGCCGACGACGAGCCTCTTCGTCCGCATTCTCCTGCCGCTGCTTTTGCCGGGCATGCTGGCGGCGCTGCTCCTGGTGCTGGTGCGCACGCTGGCCATGTTCGAGCTGACCTTCCTGACCGCCGGGCCGACCAGCCAGACACTCATCGTCTCGCTCTATTACGCCGTCTTCGCCTCCGGTGTGCGGGCCTCACAATCCATCGACGCCATGGCCGTCGTCTATATGGTCACCACCTTGTTCTGGCTGATCATCGCGCTCCAGTTCGTCAATCCGACGCAAATCGTGGCGCGGGCAAAGCAGCAGCCTGCCAATCCGTAGGGCCGCTTGCAGTCTCGCCGGGAACAGCGCCTCATTGTGGCGTTTTGTCGCACCTCGTTTCTCCGGTGCGACTTTCCCGCCGCCCATGGGAAACCAACAAAATCAGACACTAACTTGACTTATCGAGGCAACTTTTCCAATCACCGGAGAAAGACCTTAGAATCGTTATAAATCATTGTGGTTGAAGCGCTTTTCCGTGCGTCTTAGAAGCTGGCCATCCATTTTGGGCAGGGCCGCAACCGCGGCGGCACGCATCGCGAACGCAGATGACCATGAAAGCCGCGAATACCGATCAGCCTCGGAAGGCGATCCATGCATGCCGCGAAAGCGGTGTGCTGGTTTCGCATGCCGGTTCGTTTGCCGCGCCTGACCTGTGCAGGAAGCGCTCGCCGTTCCGGGGTGCGCCGCCATGCTAGCCACCTTCGTCATCGGCCTGCGCGAGGGCCTCGAAGCGGCGCTGATCGTCGGCATCATTGCCGCCTTCCTGCGCAAGAACGGCAAGAGCCTGACGGCCATGTGGCTGGGCGTGGTGCTGGCCATATTTCTGTCGATCGGCGTCGGCATCAGCCTGAAGCTGGTCGAGAAGGCGCTCCCGCAGGCCGCCCAGGAGGGCATGGAAGCGGTGATCGGCGCCATCGCCGTCTTCTTCGTCACTGGAATGATCGTGTGGATGAACGCGCATGCGCGCGACATGAAGCGGCAGATCGAGGCCGAGGCGGCCGAAGCGCTCGGCTATGCCAGCGCCTATGCGCTGGCGCTGATGGCGTTCCTGGCCGTGCTCAAGGAAGGTTTCGAGACCAGCGTCTTCCTGCTCGCGACCTTCTCGGCGGCGCAGTCGGCGTCGCTGGCCGCAGCCGGCGCGGTCATCGGGCTTTTGCTCTCGGCCGTCATCGGCTGGGGCATCTATATGGGCGGCGTCAGGATCAACCTGTCGCGGTTCTTCCGCGTCACCGGGGCGTTTCTCATCCTGGTCGCGGCGGGACTGGTGATCACCTGCCTGCGCACCGCCCACGAAGCGGGCTGGCTCAACGCCGGCCAGCAGGCGACGGTGAACCTTTCCTGGCTGGTCGCGCCCGGCTCGATCCAGTCGGCGCTCATCACCGGCGTCCTCGGCATACCGGCCAATCCGAGGCTGATCGAAATCCTCGGCTGGTTCGCCTATCTGATCCCCGTTTCGCTCTTCGTCTATTGGCCGCAAGCACAAAAGCCTGGTCCGCGAGCAGCAAGGGCGCTGAAGCTCGCGATCGCCGGCTGCTTTGCCGTCGCCGCGCTCGGCCTCGCCTTCCTTTATCCGGTTGCGCATGCCGAGCTTCCCGCGCAGGCACCGCTCGTCGCGAGCGCGGAAGGCTCCGCGCAGCCTGTCGGCACCGCCCGGCTGGAAGCGGCGGGAAACGACGGCTTGACCCTGAAGGTCTCGGCCAAGGGCGGGGATGTCTCGCTCCCGCTGGCCAAGGGCGATGCCCGGCACGAGCGCCATGAGGGGATAGAAGCCTCCGCCTGGACCATCCGCAACGTCGGGGCGCCGGCGGACAAGCCTTCAAGCCTCACCCTCGACGATGTCGTCACGCTTGCCGGCGGGCGCATCCCGGTCGGCTTCAGCCCGTCGCGCAATCCCGGGCCGTTCACGGCCGAATGGTCCGTCCGCCGTTCGACAGAACTGTGGGTCGCCGACGGAACGCTGCTCGATGCATCGGAAGAGGACACGACCCTCGTGACGCTTTCCGGCGGCGGGCTGCAGACCGCGCGGACACTCACCATCCGCGAGGGTGCCGACGCAAGCGGCTGGCAGGTGTCGGCCGCCTATCGCGACGCGGCGGTGAAGGAATTGAACGCCGCCGCCATGGCGCGCACGGAACGCCATTTCTGGGCGGTCCAGTTGCCGTTCATCCTCGCCGTCATCGCCCTCCTGCTCGTCGCATCCGCCGGACGCTCGCTGATGCAGGAGCGCCGGCGCCCCGCCGCTTCGGCGACCGCCCCTGTTTCAAAGCCCGGCCGACGCGCCGAAAATTCCATGACCAAGGGAGTTACGCATGCCGCCCATTAACCCGACGACGCCGCTCGCTGCCGCGACAGGACTGGCCGTTTTTCTGGCGCTCGCGCCGGCCGCCGCCGCGCAGGAAGCGCCGGTGAAGGACGGCGTTTCACAGGTCAAGATCGAGATGACGTCGGATAATGGCGGAAGCTGCGTCCTCGACAGCAATTCGGCCAAGGCCGGACCCGTCACCTTCTCGGTCACCAACAAGACCGCCGCCTCGATCAGCGAGTTGGAGCTTCTCAGCAACAACCGCATCCTCGGCGAAAAGGAAAATCTGGCTCCCGGACTGCCGACGGTCAGCTTCACCCAGACGCTTGACGGCGGCACCTACCAGATCTACTGCCCCGGCGCGTCGGCGGAATTGCAGGATTTCAAGGTCACCGGCAAGGCCGAGAAGGCGACCGGCAGCACGCAGGATATCCTCGCCGAGGGCGTCAAGGGCTATGCCCACTATGTCGACGGCGTGGTCGACGCCATGGTGACGTCCGTGCAGCGGCTGCGGGCCGACATCGATGCTGGCGACCTTGAAAAAGCCAGGGCCCAATACGCGGCGGCCCGCCCGTTCTACGAGCGCATCGAGTCCGACGTGGCTGGTTTCATGCTGCCCGGCTTCAAGGCAACCGACAATGCCGGCAATCTCGACTATCTGGTCGACATGCGGGCATCGAACCTCGATCCGGCCGTCGGCTGGCACGGCTTCCACGCCGTCGAGCGCGACCTGTTCGAGAAGGGCGAAATCACCGACGAGACGAAGAAGCTGGCGGCGGAACTGCAGGACAATGTCGAAAAACTCGACAAGTTGGTAAGCACGCTCGACTACAGGCCCGAAGACCTCGCCAACGGCGCCGCCGGCCTGCTGGAAGAGGTGCAGACGGGCAAGATCACCGGCGAGGAAGAAGCTTACAGCCATATCGACCTGGTCGACTTCGCCGGAAACATCGAAGGCGCGCAGCAGGCTTTCGCCTTCCTCGAGCCGGGGATGCAGAAGATCGACGCCGACCTGACGAAGCAGGTCAACGCACAGTTCGAGAACGTGACGAAGCTGCTCGAAGGCTATCGCGATCCGAACGAACTGGGCGGCTACAAGCGCTACACGGCCGAACTCAAGGCATCCGACGCGACGAAATTGAGCAAGGCGATCCAGGCGCTGCAGGAACCGCTCTCCAGGATAGCCGAGAAGGTGGCGACGGCGCATTGATGAAGGACGACCGGAAGAAAGACGCGCAGTTTCAGCTTTCACGCCGCGGCCTGCTCCTCGGAGCGGCCGCCGGCACGGTCGGCGCGGCTGTGCCCGGCATGCCGGCGCAGGCCGCGACCGCGGATCCCGAAGACGTCATCGACCTGACCGGCGAATATCCTTTTTATGGCAAGGCGGAACAGGCGGGCATCCGTACGCCGCCGCAGCGCTACACCTTCTACATGACCTTCGACCTGACGACGCAGTCGCGCATGGACCTGCAGGTCCTTCTGGCGCGCTGGTCGGCGGCGATCTCGCAATTGATGAAGGGAAAGCCGGTCGGGCAGATCGAGCCGGCGCGGCCCGACGCCATCGGCTTCGATACGGGCGAGGCGCTCAACCTCAGCCCCGCCTGCCTGACGGTAACCGTGGGGCTCGGGCCGAACGTCTTTTCCGACACATACGGCCTTGCCGGCAGCAAGCCGCCACTCCTGCGTGAACTGAAGCAATTGCCGAGCGACGCATTCAAGCCGGAATTGACCGGCGGCGACCTGTCGCTCCAGGCCTGCGCCGACGATCCGCAGGTCGCCTATCATGCCGTCCGCGACCTGGCGCGCGTTGCCAAGAGCACGGGCGCGGCGGCGACGCGCTGGACGGTCATGGGCTTCGGCCGTGCCTCGGCCGGCAAGGGCCAGTCGACGCCGCGCAACCTGCTCGGCTTCAAGGACGGCACCCGCAACATCCGCGAAGACGCCGATTTCGACCGTTCCGTCTGGGTAAAGGACGGACCGTCCTGGCAGGACCACGGCACCTATCAGGTCGTGCGCAAGATCCAGATGCATATCGAGGCATGGGATACCGACAGGATCAGCGACCAGAACGCGGTCTTCGGCCGCCACAAGCTCTCCGGCGCGCCACTGACCGGCACGCACGAATTCGACACGCCGGATTTCCACAAGAAGGACGCCGGCGGCGATCTTGTGATCCCCGCGACCGCGCATATCCGGCTGGCGGCGTTCGAGAACAATGAGGGACTGAGGATTCTCCGCCGCTCCTACAACTACACCGACGGCATCAACCAGTACGGCGCGCTCGACGCGGGGCTTCTGTTCATTTCCTATCAGAGCGACCCGGCCCATTTCGAGCGGTTGCAGACGAAGCTCGGCGCGGCCGACCGGCTCAACGAATACATAACGCATATCGGCTCGGCGATCTTCTTCGTCCCGCCGGCGCCGCAGGAAGGGTCCTACATCGCCGCGCAGATGTTCGCGGACGGGTAGAGCGCATCGGCATAAAGCCGCCGAATATTTTTTCATCCCGCGCACGCCTGCATCCAAATGCAGCGCGCGAATGCCTCCGGTCAGCCCCGCCCCTCGGCCGCATTAAAACTAGACAATCCCTCTCATCTTTTGTAGAAATCACTTTATAACGATTCTAAAAAGCCTATGATGGCCTTGGCGGGTTGAGGCCACGGGCGAAAGGGAGCGGAATGCGACTGACAAGACAGACCAATTACGCGGTCCGTATCCTGATGTATTGCGAGGCGAACAACGGCAAACTCAGCCACGTTCCGGAAATCGCCAGCGCCTACAATGTATCTGAACTGTTCCTGTTTAAGATCCTCAAGCCGCTTGTCGAAAACGGGTTCATCGAAACCGTACGCGGTCGCAATGGCGGTGTCCGGCTCGCCAAGCCGGCGACGGACATCTCGCTCTTCGATGTCGTGCGCGTAACGGAGGACAATTTCGCGATGGCGGAATGCTTCGAGAACGACGCCGTCGATTGCCCGCTGGTGGATTCCTGCGGGATGAACGCAGCGCTCCGCGAGGCCCTCGGCGCCTTCTTCGAGGTGCTCGCCCGCCACAGCATCGACGACCTCGTCAAGGCGCGGCCGAACATCGCGGCAACCCTCGGCATATCGCATCTGAAATCCGTCGCCGCCTGATCTCGGTTTAAATAGCGATAGACTGGGGCAGGACGAAGGGCACGCCGCCAACCGGCGGCAGGCCGACCCTCAGCGCGCATTCGAACACGGTTTCGAGCAGGTCGTCGGTCAAAAGCTCGTTCGCGGGACCGGCGGCGGCCACCCTGCCCCGATGCATGGCGACCACATGGTCGGCGAACATCGCCGTCAAATTGAGGTCGTGCAGCACGGCGATGACGCCGCCGCCGCGCGCGGCGAAATCGCGCGCGATGCACATGATGGCAAGCTGATGCTTGATGTCGAGATTGGAGACGGGCTCGTCGAGCAGGAGATAGCGCGGCTCGCCTTCGAAGACCGGCGCCCATACCTGGCATAATACCCGCGCAAGTTGTACGCGCTGCTGCTCGCCGCCGGAAAGCTCCTGATAGTGCCGGCCGCCATAACCGGTCAGACCGACGCGCGAAAGCGCGCGCTCCGGCAGATTGTGCTCCTCACCCGGAAGCATGCCGGGCCGGGCGTTGGTAAGACCGAGCCCTACCACCTCGCGCACGGTGAAGGGGAAGGAGAGTGTTGCCGCCTGCGGCAGCACGGCACGCATCGCGGCCGCCTGCCATGGCTTCAATTCGGCAAGCGAGCGGCCGTTGATGCCGACGGTTCCTTCATAGGCAAGTTCGCCGGAAAGCGCCTTCAGAAGCGTCGTCTTGCCCGAACCGTTCGGCCCGATGATCGCCGTGACCGCGGCCGGCCGCGCCTCGATGGAGACATCGTGGAGGATGCGCGTGCGGCCGATTGAGACGGAAACGGCGTTGGCCGAGATCATGGTCTTGCCTCACATGTCGAGCAGGCCGCGCTTGCGCAGGAGCAGCCACAGGAAGAAGGGCGCGCCGACGGCCGCCGTGACGATGCCGATCGGCAGTTCGGCGGGCGCTACGACCGTTCGGCTCGCCGCATCCGCGACAAGCAGCAGGCTTGCGCCGAGCAGTGCCGAGGCCGGGAGCAAATAGCGGTGGTCCGGCCCGATGGCGAGGCGCAGGAGATGCGGTACGATGATGCCTACGAAGCCGATGCCGCCGCTGACGGCGACGGAGGCACCGGCGGCGGCCGCGACGGCAAGGATCGCCCCGCCCTTCAGCCGCTCCACGGCGATGCCCAGATGGCCGGCCGCCGCCTCGCCCAGCGCCAGCGCGTTCAGGCCCCGCGCCAGGAAGGGCGAAATCGCGAAAGCGGCGAGGATGATCGGCCCGGCCGCCCACAACTTCGTCCAGGTCGAGCCGGCAAGTGAGCCGAGCGTCCAGAAGGTCAGTTCGCGCAATTGCCGGTCGTCGGCGACGAAGATCAGGAAGCCGGTGAAGGCCATCGCCATCGCGCCGACTGCGATGCCGGCGAGAAGCATGGTGGCGACCGAGGTCTGCCCCCGCCTTGTCGATATACGGTAGAGCACCAGCGTCACCGCGAGCGCGCCGGCGAAGGCTGCCAGCGGCAGCGTGAAGATGCCGAACAGCGCCATTGCCGGAGCAAGGACGGTGGCGCCGAGCACGATCACCGAGACAGCGCCGAGACTGGCGCCGGCCGAAACGCCGACGATCGCGGGATCGGCGAGCGGGTTGCGGAACAGGCCCTGCATGAGCGTGCCGGAAACGGCGAGCGCCGCGCCCACGAGCGCGCCGAGCAGCATGCGCGGCAGGCGGATATCGTAGATGATGATGGCATCGCGGTGCGACAGGCCCGCTTCGGAACCGCCGAACAGATTTCCCAGCACGCCGAGGATCGACGCATCCGACGCCCCGGCCGCGAGGCTGAGAAAGCCGGT
>JAKDNM010000139.1 GCA_030456445.1 Hyphomicrobiales bacterium | reverse complement strand
GTCGATTGCGTCGTCATCGGCGCGGGCGTGATCGGGCTTGCGGTGGCGCGCGAACTGGCCATGGCCGGTCGCGAGGTGATCGTCCTCGAAAGGGCCGGCGCCATCGGCACGGAGACTTCGAGCCGCAACAGCGAAGTCATCCATGCCGGGCTCTACTACCCGGCGGACAGCCTGAAGGCCAAATTCTGCGCGCCGGGACGTGCCCTGCTTTATGATTATTGCCGGTCGCACGGCATCCAGCACCGTCGCATCGGCAAGTTGGTCGTTGCCTCACGCGAGGCCGAAATCGGCACGCTCGACGGCATCGCGGCACACGCACGCGTCAATGGCGTGGACGACCTCGAATTCCTCGAAGGCCCGAAGGCCCGGACGCTGGAACCGGCTCTCAACGTGTCAGGCGCGCTTCTCTCGCCAAGCACTGGCATCATCGACAGCCACGCCTATATGCTGGCGCTCCAGGGTGAGGCCGGGGACCATGGCGCGCTCTTCGCCTTCCAGGCTCCGATCGGCGGCGGTTCGCTCGAAAAGGACGGCATTGTCCTTCAGGTCGGCGGCGCGGAGCCGGTATCGCTGCGCGCCCGGCTTGTCGTCAATGTGACGGGACTGGCTGCGCGCAAGGTGGCGCTTTCGATCAATGGCGTTGTTGCCGGCAGCGTTCCGGAGCTCAAATTCGCCAAGGGCAATTATTTCGGCCTTACCGGCAAGGCGCCGTTCTCGCGGCTGATCTATCCCGTACCGGAACCGGGCGGCCTCGGCGTTCATCTGACGCTCGATCTCACCGGCCGGGCGCGATTCGGGCCGGACGTGGAATGGCTCGACCAGCCGCATTATGCGGTCAACACAGAGCGCGCCCTGCCATTCTATGCCGCGATCCGGCGCTATTGGCCGGCGCTGCCCGAAGGAGCGCTCTATCCGGATTATGCGGGCGTCAGGGTCAAAATCGCCGGCATCGAACCGAACGATTTCTTGATCGAGACCTCGAACCCGCCGCTCATCAATCTCTTCGGTTTCGAATCGCCCGGCCTCACCGCCTCGCTGGCTATCGCGCGGGAGGTCGGGAGGATCGCCAGCCAGATGTAACCGCGTCAGGCTGCTTCATGCCGTCTTCGTCACCTCCAGATGCAGCTCTTCGATCATGGCATCGCGCATCATGAATTTCTGTGCCTTGCCGGTGACCGTCATCGGCAGGCTTTCCCTGAAGCGAACGTAGCGCGGGATCTTGTAGTGGGCGATCTGGCCACGGCAGAATTCACGGATCTCGTCTTCGGTCGGCAGATCACCGGCCTGGGCCACGATCCAGGCGCATAGTTCCTCACCGTATTTCTGGTCCGGCACGCCGAATACCTGCACCTCGCGCACCTTCGGGTGGCGGTAGAGGAACTCCTCCACCTCGCGCGGATAGACGTTCTCGCCGCCGCGGATGACCATGTCCTTCACCCGGCCGACGATATTGCAGTAGCCCTCCTCATCGAGAGTGGCCAGATCACCGGTGTGCATCCAGCCTTCCGCGTCGATGGCCTCTTTCGTGCGCTCCTCGTCGTTCCAGTAGCCGTTCATCACCGAATAGCCGCGCGTGCAAAGCTCGCCGCTCTGGCCGACGGGGACGGTCGCACCATCCTCGCCGATGATCTTCACCTCCAGATGCGGCAGGATGCGGCCGACGGTGGCGACACGCTTTTCGATCGGGTCGTCGGTGCCGCTCTGGAAGGAGACGGGGCTGGTTTCGGTCATGCCGTAGGCGATCGTCACCTCGTCCATGTGCATCGAGGACACCACCCGCTTCATCACCTCGATCGGGCATGGCGAGCCGGCCATGATGCCGGTCCGTAGAGAGGAAAGGTCGAAACTCTTGAAGTCCGGATGATCGAGCTCGGCGACGAACATGGTCGGCACGCCATAGGCCGCCGTGCAGCGCTCCCCGGCAAGCGCCTTCAGCGTCGCGCCCGGCTCGAAGCCTTCGCTGGGGAAGATCATCGCCGCGCCCTTGGTGACGCAGCCGAGCGTGCCCATCACCATGCCGAAGCAATGGTAGAGCGGGACCGGGATGGCCAGCCGGTCCTTCTCGGTGAAATGCATCGCGTCGGTGACGAAGGCGGCGTTGTTCAGGATGTTCCTGTGGGTCAGCGTCGCGCCCTTGGGCGAGCCGGTCGTGCCGCTGGTAAACTGGATGTTGATCGGCTCGTCCGGCGTCAAGGAAGCGGTGACCGGGTCGAGCGCGGCAAGCGTCGCCTCGTCCGCCATCGCCACCACGTCGGCGAAATTATAAGCACCCGGCGTCTTTTCCTCGCCGGTGCGGATGACGATGCGCAAATCGGGAAATTTTTTCGCCTCGAGCGCACCCGGCGCGCAACCGGCCATCTCCGGCGCCAGCGTCCCCAGCATGCCGAGATAGTCGGAGGTCTTGAAACTCGCCGCCGTGACCAGCGCCTTGCAGCCGACCTTGACCAGTGCGAATTCAAGCTCTGCAAGACGATAGGCCGGGTTGATGTTGACCATGATGAGGCCGAGCCGCGCGGTCGCGAACTGGGTCAGAACCCATTCCGGCCGGTTCGGCGACCAGATGCCGACGCGGTCGCCTTTCCTCAGGCCCAACCTATGAAAGCCGGCGGCCAGCAAATCCACCTCGCGGGCAAGCTCGGCATAGGTCCAGCGTATGCCATGCTCTACGAAGACGGCGCCGTCGCGCGAGCCGTGCCGCGCCACCGTTCGCGCGAAAGCGGCGGGAATGGTCTCGTTCAGAAGCGGCGGCTGGTCGGCCCCGCGCACGAGGGACAATCCACCGATGGGCATAAGGGGCGCGTCGTTGTTCTCGATCTTGCTGTCCATGATCGTTCCTCCCGATGGTCAGCGACGGCGCGAACGGCCGCTCTTCACCATTCATATAAATTCCAGCCGCCGGAAGTCATCTGAACTTTCGACCGATACAACCGTCCTGCAACCAATATCTATCATAGGTTGTATATTCTAAAACCGCGACATGAATGATTTCCCCATTAGCCTTGGATTATGGCTAGAACCGTCGCAGGCAACAGGAATTTCCGGCATCTGGCGCGCTGCCGCGCCGGGACTTCCGCGGTCGAGTTCGCCATCGTCTCGCCGCTTCTCATCCTGCTCCTGTTAGGCATGGTCGCCTACGGAATCTATCTTGGCGCCAGCCACTCGGTCCAGCAGATCGCGGCGGACGCGGCGCGCACCGCCGTCGCCGGCCTCAACGAGAACGACCGCATCTCGCTTGCCAGTGGCTATATCGAGCATAATGCGGACGCCTACCCCATTGTCGAGCAATCGAAACTTTCGTTCGATATCGAGGACAATCCAGTCGACGCCAACGAATTCACCGTCGCCATCCGCTACGATGCGCGCGACCTTCCCATCTGGAACCTTTTACCTAACTTGCCGCTGCCGGGCATGACGATCCGCCATTCCTCGACCATCCGCATCGGGGGCAAGTGAATGGGAACCAGGCTCAAATCAGGCTTCCGGAACGCCTTGCGTTGCACTTCCGGCAATGTGGCGACGCTGACGGCGCTCCTGATGCCGGCGGCACTCACGCTTGCCGCGTTCGCCGTGGACGAAGGTTCTCTCTATCTGGAAAGACGCCATTTGCAGAACCTGACGGACCTCGCCGCAATCGCGGCGGCGGCCCAAATTTCCGAACCTGGCGAGGCGGCGGAGGCGCTGTTCAAGGCGAACGGCATCGACGGCCTGACCCTGCTGGCCACCCCTGGCGGGGCCGAGCTGCCGAACACGCTGCTGGTCGAGAGCGGCCGCTATGTGCCGGACCCCGACACGTCCATCGCCGAGCGCTTCCAAGCCGGCGCGGAACCGGCAAACGCAGCGCGCGTGACCGTGCGGACAATCGGCACGACTTATTTCGCGGGCAGGCTCCTGCCCCAACCAAGAATCGGCACGACCGCGGTCGCCAGCGCCTCCAACTCGGCCGCCTTCTCGATCGGTTCGCGGCTGCTTGACGTCGATACCAAAAACGCCGCTCCTGTCATCAACGGGTTGCTCGGCAATCTGCTCGGGACCAACCTTTCACTGAGTGCGATGAGCTACGACGCCCTGCTGGGCGCCGATATCGATCTCCTCGGCTTCCTCAAGGCACTTGCCGGGAAGGCGCACGTCAAAGCAGGCACCTATGACGAGGTGCTTCAGTCGGATGTGTCGATCGGCCAGTTCGTGTCCGCCCTTGCCGATGTCAGTCCGAGCCCAGGGGCGAATGCCGCGCTCAAGACCATGGCTGCCGGTCTCGTGTCTTCGGACCTGACAGTCCCGTTGTCGCACTTCGTCTCGCTGGGGCCGGTCGGGCGGCTTGCACTGGGCGAAAAACCCACGGGGTTTACGGCAAATGCCAATGTCATGGCGCTGCTCTCCGCCGGCGCGGTATTGGCCGACGGCAAGCACCAGGCAGCGCTCAACCTCAACGCCGGGCTGCCCGGCATCGCCGGCGTGACGGTCAACCTCGCGATAGGTGAGCCGCCGCAGAATTCGACATGGTTCGCGATCGGCGAAAGGGGCGACATCGTGCGCACCGCGCAGACCCGGCTCAGCCTTGTCGTGGAAGTCGGCGGGTTGGGCGGTTTGCTGGGCAAACTGCTCAACGTATCGGTCCGCGTTCCGATCTATCTGGAGCTTGCCTACGCGGAAGGAAGACTCGGCGACGTGGCCTGCCCGACCGGGCGGCCCGAGAGCCTGCGCGTGACGGTCGAGGCGCGCCCCGGTGTGGCCGAAGCATGGATCGGCGAGGTCGATACGGCGGGGATGAAGAATTTCGCCAAATCCCCGCGAGTGATGCCGGCGCAACTGGTGAACGTGTTGCACCTCGTCACGGCGACCGGCACGGCGCACGCGACCATCTCCAACCCTTCCCCGACACAATTGATGTTTTCCTCCGCCGACATCGAGAACGGCATCGTCAAAAGGGTCTCGACGCACAATTTCACCGGATCGCTCTTCGGTTCGCTGCTTGGCGACCTCAAGCTTGACGTGAAGGTCGGCGGCCTCGGCCTTGGCCTCGGCGATGTCGGAAAGACGGTGGCGGGCGTCCTTGGTAACGCCTCGGGTCCGATCGATGAGCTTCTCAACGCCGTGCTGGCGACACTCGGCATCAAGCTTGGCGAGGCCGATATCCGCGTAAGCGGCGGGACCTGCGGCCGCTCGGCGCTGGTGCAGTAGCGGCCCTCAGCCGATGATTCCGAAGGCGACCCCAAGCGGCGGAAGAAAAAAGACTTTTCCGTCATGCCGGGGAGCGGGAAAGCCCGGAACATCGGTGAAACGCACCTTGCCGAGCTTTTCGGAAAGATCGAACGCGACAGGCTCGCGGGCAATGTTGAAGGCGCACAGCATGGTGTCCGCGCCCGACCGGCGCTCGAAGGCGAGTACGCCCACCGGCGCCTCGACGAAGCGGATATCGCCGGCAAGAAGCGCCGGATGCTTTTTCCGGAAGGCCAGCGTCTCGCGATAATGCGCCAGCACTGAATCCGGATCGTGCTGCTGCGCGGAGACCGCGCGCAGCCGATGTTCCTCGGGAATGGGCAGCCACGGTTTGCCGCGCGAGAAACCGGCACGGATCGCCTGCTCCTCCCAAACCATCGGCGTGCGGCAGCCGTCGCGGCCCTTGAAGCCTGGCCAGAAACGGATGCCGTAGGGGTCGCGCAGGTCTTCAAACGCGATGTCCGCTTCGGTCAGGCCGAGTTCCTCCCCTTGATAGAGGCAGATCGAGCCGCGCAAAGCGCAGAGCAGCGTCACGCAGAATTTCGCCAGATGATCGCCGTCGTCGCCCGGCTTGGCGAAGCGCGAGACGTGGCGGGCGACATCGTGGTTGGAGAAAGCCCAGCAGACCCAGCCGGCGGCGGACGCCTCGAACGCTTCGACACAACGCCGGATATGCGCGGGCGAAAGCTCCGGACCGAGCAGGTCGAACGTGTAGCACATGTTGAGCTTGTCGTTGCCGTCCGTGTAAGCGGCAACGGTCGTCAGCGAACGGTCGCCGTCGCCCACCTCGCCGATCGACATGCGCGCGCCATATGAATCAAGCAGCGCCCTTACCCGCTTGAGAAAGCCTATGTTTTCCGGCTGCGTCTTGTCGTGGATATGCTGCTGGAATCCGTAGGGATTGGTGTCGGGCACGTCGGACGAAAGCGTGCGGGGAAGCGGCGGATTGTCGGTCAGGCCACGGTCGTGGAAATAGTAGTTCACCGCGTCGAAGCGGAAGGAATCGACGCCGCGATCCAGCCAGAAGCGCAGCGCCTCGAGCAGCGCTTCCTGAACCTCGGGATTGTGGAAATTCAGGTCCGGCTGCGAGGCGAGGAAATTATGCAAATAGTATTGCTTGCGGACCGAATCCCATTCCCACGCCGGGCCGCCGAACACGGATAGCCAATTGTTGGGGGCCGTTCCGTCAGGCTTGGCATCGGCCCAGACATACCAGTCGGCCTTGGAATTGTCGTGGCTCGACCGGCTTTCCACGAACCATTCATGCCGGTCGGAGGAATGGGAGAGCACCTGGTCGATGATGACCCTGAGGCCCAGCCGATGCGCCTCCTCGATCACGGCGTCGAAATCCTCGATGGTCCCAAACAGCGGATCGACGGCGCAATAATCGGAGATATCGTAGCCCATATCTGCCATGGGCGACTTGAAGAAGGGCGACAGCCAGACCGCGTCGACGCCGAGCGAGGCGACGTAAGGGAGCCGTTCGACCACGCCTTTCAGGTCGCCGATACCGTCGCCGGTCGTGTCCTGGAACGAGCGCGGATAGATCTGGTAGATGGCCGAACCGCGCCACCATTCGATCTGTTGCTCTGTCTGCTCCGCTTGGTCGGTATCATTCATTCGTCGGCTTGTCTCTCAATCGGGGTTTCGGCGTAAAACAGCACGGAACGCGCCGGCGCCGGGATGATGCCCGCGGCGACCGCGCCCGAAGCCGGCACGTCGAACGCCGCTCGCCGCCGCCATTCATAACCAGCACGTTCCGGAAGGGCAAAAGCCCTCGGATGGTCGTTGGCATTGATGAAGATCGCAAGCCGTCGTGCCGTCGCCCCTTCCCCCTCGCGCAGCAGCATGGTGAAGGCCCGGCGGCCGTCTTCCTGCCAGTTTTCGGGCGACAGCGGATCGCCCTCCTCCGTCAGCCAGGCGACATCGGGAAATTCCGAAGCGCCGCCGGCCTCTCCAGAGAGCATGGCCGTGCCGCCGAGGACACCGAACTCGCGGCGAAGCGCGGCCAGCGCACGGGCGAATTCCAGCAATTTCCCGTCAGCCTCCTCCCAATCGAGCCAGGTGATGTCGTTGTCCTGTGCGTAGGCGTTGTTGTTGCCGTGCTGGGAGCGGCCGAATTCGTCACCGGCGGTCAGCATGATGGTGCCGCGCGAGGCAAACAGCGTCGCCAGAATTGCCGCGCAATCACGCCGCCGTCTTTCGACAATGGCCCCTTTGGTGGTCTTTCCCTCGACTCCGTTGTTCCAGGAAAAATTCTCGTTGTGGCCGTCGCGGTTGTCCTCGCCATTGGCGCTGTTGTGCTTGCGTTCGTAGGAGACGAGGTCGGCGAGCGTCATGCCGTCATGGGCGGCGGCGAAATTCACCGTCCGCGTCTTCGGCGTGCCATCGAAAATATCGAACGACCCGGAAAGGCGTGTCGCAAGCGGCCCGGCCATGCCGCCGTCGCCGCGCCAGAAGCGGCGGAGATCGTCACGATAGCGGTCGTTCCACTCAAGGAAGGGCGAAGGGAAATTGCCAAGCTGATAGCCGCCCTCGCCTATATCCCAGGGTTCAGCGATGAGGATGCGATCACCGATGACAGAGTCTTCGCGCAGCATCCCGAGAAGCGGCGCGTCCTTGTCAAAACCTTCCGCCGTCCGCCCAAGCACGGTGGCGAGGTCGAAGCGGAAGCCATCCACTTCGGCATGGGTCACAAAATGACGCAGCGTGTCGATGACGAGTTTCTGGACGACCGGGCTGTCGCAATCGAGCGTGTTGCCGCAGCCGGTGACATTGTCGGGGCGCGGCGGGCTGCCGAAATGCCGGTAATAGGCGAGGTTGTCGAGGCCGCGCAGCGACAGCACGGGGCCAATGGCGTCCGCCTCGCCGGTGTGGTTGAGGACCACGTCGAGGATGATTCCGATGCCGGCATCGTGGAGCGCCTCGACCGTCTCGCGCAATTCCGTGATGCCACCGGGCGCGAGGCGCGGATCGGGCGCCATGAAGGTGACCGGATTGTAGCCCCACGCATTGCGCAGGCTGAGCGGGGGCAGGTGCCGCTCGTCGATCCAGGCGGCGATGGGCATCAGTTCGACAGCGCCGACGCCAAGCTTCACCAGATGCTCGATGATCTCCGGCTGCTTGAGCGCCGCGACCGTGCCGCGCACCGGGGCATGGATCGCCGGATGGCGCCTGGTGAAAGCGCGCACTGGCACCTCGTAGATCAGGCCGCCCGGCTTGAACAGCGGCGGCCGGGGAAAGAGCCGGCCGCGCGCCGCCGTCACGACCGCCTTGGGGACGAGACCCGCCGTGTCGCCGCCTTCGCCGCGCGCCGCCGCCAATCTTTCGCGATAGGCGTAGGGCCGGTCGATCGCCAGCGCGTATGGATCGACCAGGAGCTTCGCCGGGTCGAAGAAATAGCCGTTTTGCGGATCGTAGCGGCCATCGGCGCGGTAGCCGTAGCGGGCTCCGGCCTCCAGCCCTTCAATGAGGCAGGACCAGACACCGTCCTCGCCGCGCTCCATGTCGCGGCGCGCGATTTCTGCCGTTCCCTTGTCGTCGAAAAGACAGAGCGTCAGCTTCTCCGCCGTTTTGGAAACGACGGAGAATTCCACGCCCCCCTCTTTCGCAACCGCCCCCAGTTGCACAGCGCGTTTCAAATGATGGTTTCTCTCGCCTCAGGTGATCACGGATGGTTTGTCCCGCCCGGTATGGGCGCGAATTCCCGCTATTTTGTCGGCCGCGGCGATCGGGTCGGCAAGTGCCTTTTGCGTATCGAGATCGAGCCGGGCCGGATCGGGTTCGTAGCGCTCGATATAGACGCGAATGGTCGCCCCTTCCGTACCGGTTCCCGAAAGCCGGAAGACGATGCGCGAACCGCCCTCGAAGAAGATGCGGATGCCCTGATCCTTGCTGACGGAGTGATCGACCGGATCGCGATAGGCGAAATCGTCCGCCTTCTCGACTTTGTCCTTACCGAAGCTCTGGCCGGGAAGACTGGAAAGCTTCGCCTTCAGCTCGTCCATCATCTTGTTGGCCGCGTCCGACTTCACCGCCTCATAGTCGTGGCGGGTATAGTAGTTGCGGCCATAGGTCTTCCAATGGTCCTCGGCGACTTCGCGCACGCTCATGCCGCGCACGGCAAGGATGTTGAGCCAGAGCAGCACGGCCCACAGCCCGTCCTTCTCGCGCACGTGGCTGGAGCCGGTGCCCGCACTTTCCTCGCCGCAGATCGTCGCCATGCCGGCATCGAGCAGATTGCCGAAGAACTTCCATCCGGTCGGCGTCTCGTAGCTGCCGATGCCAAGCTTCGCCGCCACGCGGTCCGACGCCGCGCTGGTCGGCATGGAGCGGGCAATGCCTTTCAGGCCACCCTTGTAGCCGGGCGCCAGATGCGCGTTGGCCGACACCATCGCAAGGGAATCGGACGGCGTGATGAATATACCGCGCCCGAGGATCAGGTTGCGGTCGCCGTCGCCGTCCGACGCCGCGGCGAAATCCGGGGATTTATCCGACATGACGAGATCGTAGAGATGCTTGGCATGGACCAGGTTCGGATCGGGATGGTGGCCGCCGAAATCGGGCAGCGGCTTGTAGTTGCGCGCCGTGCCTTCCGGCGCGCCAAGCCGGTGCTCGAGGATCTCCTTGCCGTAGGGGCCGGTCACCGCATGCATGGAATCGAAGACCATGCGGAAGCCGGATTTGAAGAGCTTGCGGATGGCGTCGAAATCGAACAACTCCTCCATCAGTTCGGCATAATCGGTGACGGGATCGATGATTTCGATCGTCATGCCGCCG
>JAKDNM010000031.1 GCA_030456445.1 Hyphomicrobiales bacterium | reverse complement strand
GCGCGCATCTGGGCCTTCTCCTTGACGAGAAGCTTTTCGCGCGCGGCCGCCCACTCCTGCGGCGAAACGATCTGTGGGGTCTTCATGGCGTGTTGTCCTTCTTTCCGTTCGTTCTCTCATCACGGGACGAACCTAACGCCGGGCATTGGAGCAGCGGGAGTTACAAGTGTGACGGGATTCCGATCAATTCGCAGCCAATCGCCAATTCGTCGCTACGACCTGGCGCTTGCGCCGGTGAGCGGTTCGGCCTAAGTCACGCGCTCTTTGGGAGATAGGCATGGCCGACCAGCAGAAACCCCATCTTCTCATCGTCGAGGCGCGCTTCTACGACGATCTGGCGGACGCGCTTCTGGGCGGCGCCAAGGCGGCGCTCGACCGTGCCGGCGCGACATACGACGTCGTCACCGTGCCCGGTGCGCTGGAGGTACCAGCCGTCATCTCCTTTGCGCTCGACGGGACCGAGAACAGCGGCAGGGGATATGACGGTTTTGTCGCGCTCGGCTGTGTCATCCGTGGCGAGACCCATCATTTCGAAATCGTCGCCAACGAATCGGCACGCGCCCTCATGGACCTTTCGGTCGAGGAATCGCTCGCCATCGGAAACGGCATCCTCACCGTCGAGAACGATGAGCAGGCCTGGGCCCGCGCACGCGCGAACGAGGGCGACAAGGGCGGTTTCGCGGCGCGCGCCGCGCTTACCATGATCGAGCTTCGCCGCAAGCTCGGAGCCTGATGCCTATGCCCGCCGCCGGAAAGGACGACACGCCGCCCGCGACCCGCCCGGCCAACAAGCGCGGTACGGCGCGGCTGGCGGCCGTGCAGGCGCTCTACCAGATGGATATCGTCGGGACGGGCCTGTTGGAGATCGCGGCCGAATACGAGACCTATCGACTCGGCAAGGAAGTCGACGGCACGGTCTATCGCGAGGCGGATGCGCAATGGTTCCGCGCCATCCTGTCGGGCGTGGTCGAACACCAGAAGGAGATCGACCCGGTCATCGGCCAATCGCTCACCGAGGACTGGCCGCTTTCCAGGCTCGATTCGACGCTGAGGGCCATTTTGCGTGCCGGCGTCTATGAGCTTATGAAGCGTGCGGACGTGCCTGTCGCCGTCATCGTCTCGGAATATGTCGATATCGCCAAGGCCTTCTACGACGAAGATGAGCCGAAGCTGGTCAACGCGGTGCTCGACCGGGTGGCCCGCCGCGTACGCGGTGAGGGCAGGGGCGGGAGCGCGTGAGCACGGTCGATGCCGCCGGTGCCGTCGCTCGCGAGGCGCGGCGCACCGCGCTGATCCTGGCTTCGGCGCAGGCCGTGCTCGGTTCGGGCGGACCGATCTGCTTTGCGCTCGGCGCGCTTGCCGGCAGTTTCATGCTGGGCGCAGACAAGTCGCTGGCGACCGCGCCGCTCACCGGCTACAGCATCGGCCTTGCCTTGGGCGCGCTGCCGGCGGCCGGCATCATCCGTGCGCTCGGCCATCGCAACGGCTTCATGACCGGTACACTGTTCACGGCGCTCGGCGGGCTGTTGGCGGCCATCGCGCTTTTTCAGTCGAGCTTCTGGCTTTTCACCTTCGGCTTGCTGGTGGTTGGCGCGGGCAACGCCTTCGTGCAGCAATTCCGCTTCGCGGCGGCCGACAACGCGCCGCCCGAATTCAAGGCGCGCGCCATCTCCTTCGTGCTCGCCGGCGGCATCGTGACCGCCATTCTCGGGCCGCAGACGGTGATCTTCACGCATGATCTTCTCGCGCCGGTGCCCTTCGCCGGCGCCTTCGCGGCCATCGTCGTGCTCTCGGCAATCGGCGCTGCCATCCTGCTCTTCCTGCGCAAAGAGACACGGACCGAGGCTCGCCAGGCCGCGTCCGATTCCGGCCGCTCGCTCGCCGAAATTGTCATGCAGCCCCGCTATGCCCTGGCGCTCGGCTGTGGCGTGGCTTCCTATTCCCTGATGACCTTCGTCATGACCGGCGCGCCGCTGGCGATGGTCGGCTGCGGCTTCTCCTCGGATCAGGCGACGCTCGGCATCTCCTGGCACGTCATGGCCATGTTCGGACCGAGCTTCTTCACCGGGCGGCTGATCCACCGCTTCGGTGCGCCGACAATCGTGGGCAGCGGTTTCGTCCTGCTGATTTCCTGTGCGCTGGTAGCCATGTCAGGCATTCATCTGTGGCAGTTCTGGACGGCGTTGGTCCTGCTCGGCCTCGGCTGGAACTTCGCCTTCATCGGCGCCACTTCGATCGTCGCCCAATGCTATACGCCCGAGGAGAAGGGCAGGGCGCAGGGTTTCCATGATTTCGTGCTGTTCTCCAGCGTGGCCTTTGCATCCTTGATGTCGGGGGCGGTCTATAATGGCTGGGGCTGGGGCGCGCTGGTGAGTGTCGTCCCTCCGGTCGCGGTTCTCGGGTTGCTGGGCATATGCTTCCTGCACTTCAGGGATCGGCGTGCAATGGCGGACTGACGGCCCGTCACTATCCTTTCAGCGAAAACCGGACGAAAACCGGGCAAAGGCCAAGCGATCGCTTGACGTTCAGCGGATCGTTACGCATAAGCCGCGGCGAAGGGGAGGATTCCGCCCAAGGGAATCGAGCCTCCGTTTTTGACGGTTCCAGGAGGGGTTCCGGGGAACCACATCAAGGGAAATGACCATGCTTTATGTCGTCATCGCCTGCGGCCTGCTCTCGATTGTGTACGCCATCTGGGCGACACAGTCGGTAATGGCCGCGGACCAGGGCAACGCCCGAATGCAGGAAATCGCCAGCGCCATCCGCGAGGGCGCGCAGGCCTATCTCGCGCGCCAATACACCACCATCGCCATCGTCGGCGTCATCGTCTTCCTCCTCGCCTGGTGGCTGCTTTCGATCACCGCCGCGATCGGCTTCCTGATCGGCGCGGTGCTGTCGGGCGCTGCCGGCTTCATCGGCATGAACGTTTCCGTCCGCGCCAATGTGCGCACCGCGCAGGCCGCATCGAAGAGCCTGGCGGCGGGCCTCGAGATCGCCTTCAAGTCGGGCGCCATCACCGGCATGCTGGTGGCGGGCCTCGCGCTTCTCGGCGTCTCGGTCTACTACCTGATCCTGACCCGGTTCATGGGGCTCGAACCGTCCAGCCGCGAGGTGGTCGATTCGCTCGTGGCGCTTGGCTTCGGCGCCTCGCTCATCTCCATCTTCGCCCGTCTCGGCGGGGGCATCTTCACCAAGGGTGCCGATGTCGGCGGCGATCTCGTCGGCAAGGTCGAGGCCGGTATCCCGGAGGACGATCCGCGCAACCCCGCGACCATCGCCGACAATGTCGGCGACAATGTCGGCGACTGCGCCGGCATGGCGGCCGACCTTTTCGAGACCTATGCGGTTACCGTCGTCGCCACCATGGTTCTGGCGGCCATCTTCTTCGGCGGCGCCGCGGTGCTGCCCGACGTGATGCTCTACCCGCTGCTCATCTGTGGCGCCTGCATCGTCACCTCGATCGTCGGCATCTTCTTCGTCAAGCTCGGCGCCAACGGCTCGATCATGGGCGCGCTTTACAAGGGCCTGATCGCGACTGGCCTCCTGTCGATCGTCGGCCTCGCAATCGCCAACTCCCTCACCATCGGCTGGGGCGATATAGGCACGGTCAAATCGCTGACCGATGGCACCGACACGGTCATCAACGGTACCGACCTGTTCGTATGCGGCCTGATCGGCCTCGTCGTGACCGGCCTGATCGTGGTGATCACCGAATACTACACCGGTACCAACAAGCGCCCGGTGAACTCTATCGCCCAGGCCTCGGTTACCGGCCACGGCACCAACGTCATCCAGGGCCTCGCCGTCTCGCTCGAGTCGACCGCGCTTCCGGCGATCGTCATCATTGGCGGCATCATCGCGACGTTCCAGCTTGCCGGCCTGTTCGGCATTGCCATCGCCGTGACCACCATGCTCGGCCTGGCCGGCATGATCGTGGCGCTCGACGCCTTCGGCCCGGTGACCGACAATGCCGGCGGCATCGCCGAAATGGCGGGCCTGCCGGCCGAGGTGCGTCATTCGACCGATGCGCTCGACGCGGTGGGCAACACCACCAAGGCCGTGACCAAGGGCTACGCCATCGGTTCGGCCGGTCTCGGCGCGCTGGTGCTGTTTGCCGCCTACTCGAACGATTTGCGCTATTTCGCGGCCAATGGCGACAAGTTCCCCTACTTCCAGGGCATCGGCGAGATTTCGTTCGATCTGTCGAACCCCTATGTCGTCGCCGGCCTGATCTTCGGCGGCCTCATCCCCTACCTCTTCGGCGGCATCGCCATGACGGCGGTGGGACGTGCTGCGGGAGCCATCGTCGAGGAAGTGCGGCGCCAGTTCCGCGAGGACCCGGGCATCATGGCCGGAACCTCCAAGCCGAACTACGCCCGCGCCGTCGACCTTCTGACCAAGGCGGCGATCAAGGAGATGATCATCCCCTCGCTGTTGCCGGTGCTGGCCCCGCTCGTCGTCTATTTCGGCGTGCTGCTCATCTCCGGTTCGCGCGCCTCGGCCTTCGCTGCGCTCGGCGCCTCGCTCCTCGGCGTCATCGTCAACGGCCTGTTCGTGGCCATTTCGATGACCTCCGGCGGCGGCGCCTGGGACAACGCCAAGAAGAGCTTCGAGGACGGCTTCACCGACAAGGACGGCATCAAGCATTTGAAGGGCTCGGAAGCGCACAAGGCTTCGGTGACCGGCGATACGGTCGGCGACCCCTACAAGGACACCGCCGGCCCGGCCGTGAACCCCGCCATCAAGATCACCAACATCGTGGCGCTCCTGCTGCTTGCGGTGCTGGCACATTGATCTCCCGGCCGGCTGTCGCCGGCGGATGAAGTGAAATCGGGCCTCGCGGTGCAAACCGCGGGGCCTTTTCCTTTTGCCGACAGGAGCCGGCCCATGAAGGTCAACATCCTCTCGCGCGGATAGCGACCGCATTGCCAAGCGGCCGCGCCTCGGCTAACCCGGCGCCATGACCGTTACCGTCCGCTTCGCCCCGTCCCCGACGGGCTACATCCATATCGGCAACGCGCGCACGGCGCTGTTCAACTGGCTGTTTGCCCGCAAACATGGCGGCAGGTTCGTCCAGCGCTTCGACGATACGGATATTGCCCGCTCCAGGCAGGAATATGCCGACGCGATCCTGGAAGACCTCGAATGGCTCGGCATCCACCCCGACCGGATCGAAAGCCAGTCGAAGCGCTTCGCCGCCTATGACGCGGCGATGGAGAAGTTGAAGGCCGAGGGCCTGCTCTATCCGTGCTACGATACGCCGGAGGAACTGGAGCTTCGCCGCAAGATCAGGCTCTCGCGACGGCTGCCTCCCGTCTATGGCCGCGAGGCGCTCAAGCTCACGGCCGACGAGAGGGCCGCGCTCGAAGCGGAGGGCCGCAAGCCGCATTGGCGCTTCCTGCTGCCCAATTTCAAGGAGTCGCCGTTCGAGACGGAGCGGACCGAAATTCATTGGGACGATATCGTCCGCGGCGGCGAGACGGTCGATCTTGCCTCGCTCTCCGACCCGGTGCTGGTCCGCGCAGACGGCACCTATCTCTATACGCCAACCTCCGTCGTCGACGACATCGACATGGGCATTACCCATGTCGTCCGCGGCGACGACCACGTCACCAATACCGGCGTGCAGATCGCGCTGTTTCGCGCGCTCGGCAGCGAGCCGCCGGCTTTCGGCCACCACAATCTGCTGATAGCCGCGTCGGGCGAGGGGCTTTCCAAGCGCTCCGGTGCGCTGTCGATCCGAGGTTTGCGCGAGGCAGGGCTGGAACCGATGGCGGTCGTCTCGCTCGCCGTTTTGATCGGCACGTCGGAAAGCGTCTCGGCGATGCGCTCGATGGAAGAACTCGCGGCGCATTTCGACCCGGCGGCAACCTCGCGCTCGGCGTCGAAATTCGATCCCGACGAACTGAAGGTGCTGAATCGCGCCTTGCTTCACGAAATGGAATTTGGCGGCGCGAAGACGCGGCTTGCGGCACTCGGCATCGAAGGCCCGAAGGCCGAGCCCTTCTGGCTGGCGGTACGCGGCAATCTCGACATTTTCGCCGATGCGGATCGGTGGTGGCGCGTCGTCCGGGAGGGGCCTGTCGAGAAACCGGAATTGCCGGCCGAGGATATCGAATTCGTACGATCCGCTTTCGGCCTGCTGCCGCCGGAACCCTGGGATGGCACCACCTTCAGGCGTTGGACGGACCGCGTCAAGGAAGCGACAGGGCGCAAGGGCAAGGCGCTTTTCGCGCCGCTCAGGCTTGCGCTTACGGGGCTTTCTTCTGGACCGGAGCTTGCAGATCTAATGCCTTTGATGGGTCGGGAAGGAATCTTGGCCCGACGACCCTGACGTCGCGGTCCTTGTCGGCGAGGGGCGTGGGCTCGATCGCCGCCGCCTCTCCCGCGGGGTTGCCTGCTTTGGCTACGGCGCCGGGTTCTTCGTGAGGCTGCGTGACGGCCTGGGAGATTGGCGCGCTTTCATCGTTCGTTTCTTCGCCGGAAGGGGTTGCCGCCATGATCGACGAGCGCCCGGCGACGGCGCAACTACAGCCGGGAACGCGCGGTGCGTCGGCCTTGCGGTAGAGGAAGGCGGCCGGAAGGTTTTCGTAGGGCACGCCGGCGAGCGAGACCATGCTTGCCGATTCCTCGCTCGGCACGTGATAGTAGAGCTCCACCTTCGTGCCGGGGCAGCGCGCCTGGCAGGTCCGCTCGTCACGCGCGAAATTGGCGGGCGAGGTTGCGAACGAAATCGGGAAATAGTAGCCGTCGCATGTTCTCACGCACATGGTCCGGTAGGTGCCGGATCCGTCGGCTTCGTTACCGCCTTGAATGTCGGCCGGTATCTCGTCGCCTTCCTGTGGCGGGCCGGAGCGGCGGATAATGAGACCCGGGTTGACGCGGCTGAGCAGGGCGTGGCTGTCGCTGCCGGAGTTGACCGGGTCCGGCAGCCTTCGCGCCGCCATCTGGTCTTCGCGGCAGCCATTGGCGTCGATCGCCGCGAGGATTTCCCGCCGGCTTGGCGCGTCCGCTTTCCGCGCGAATGTTTCGCGCCGCCTCTCGAGCATCGCCATGTTGCGTTCCATCTTGCCAATCGTGTGGCTGATGGGATCGCAGCGGCCCGACGGATCGTCACGCAAATCGCCGAACAATCCCGCGCAGCCGCTGCGCCGCGCGATACGGTGCGCGCGGGAAAGCTCGCCTTCCTGATCTTCTATCGCGCGCTCGTAGCGTTTCAGCATGGTCGCGCTTTTCCGCGAGGCGGAAGCGGATGCGAGTTGGGCCTTGAGTTGCCGGCAATATTGCCTGTCCGCCGCGGCGGTGCCCGCCGTCAGGGCCGCAAGCAGGCAGGCGACGCCGGCGGCCGCCGTAACCGTTCGCACTTTCGCGCCTGTGAAAGCCATCGCACCCCGCTCGCAGCCTTGCCTCCGGTTTAGCACTTCGAAGTGATATTGTCGTTGTGGACAATCCAAAGTGGTGAATGCGGAGCCTGCGACCTCCATCCCGTCGGTTGACAAGAACCATGCTCTCGACTATTCCACCGCCAGCGCCGGACAGCGATGCCCGGCGCTAAATTCATTTGACGTGTCCCGTGGGTCTTTCCGCAAAGCGTGCGTGGAAGGCCCTGTCAGGCTCCGGAAAAAGGAGCCAGAGGAGGGCGCGTTTCCTTCACCTGGAGCATGAGGTTCCGGGTGTTATTATTTGAAAGGAAATGCGATGAGCAAGCGCGAATCGGCAAAATACAAACTTGATCGCCGGCTTGGCCAGAATGTCTGGGGCCGACCGAAATCCCCCGTCAACAAGCGTGAGTACGGCCCCGGCCAGCACGGCCAGCGCCGCAAGGGCAAGCTGTCGGATTTCGGCATCCAACTCCGCGCCAAGCAGAAGCTGAAGGGGCATTACGGCGATGTCTCCGAAAAGCAGTTCCGCAAGACCTACGAGGAGGCGAACCGCCGCAAGGGCGACGCTTCCGAGAACCTGATAGGCCTGCTCGAATCGCGCCTCGACGCGGTCGTCTATCGGGCCAAGTTCGTCCCGACGATTTTCGCGGCGCGCCAGTTCATCAATCACGGCCATGTCAACGTCAACGGGCGCCGGGTCAATATCGGCTCCTATCGCTGCAAGCCTGGCGACGTGGTCGAGGTGCGCGAGAAGTCGAAGCAGCTTGTCGTCGTTCTGGAGGCGGTTCAACTCGCCGAGCGCGACGTGCCGGACTATATCGAGGCCGATCACTCCAAGATGACGGCGACCTATGTGCGCGTGCCGGCCCTGGCCGACGTGCCGTTCGCGGTCCAGATGGAACCGAACCTCGTGGTCGAGTTCTACTCGCGCTGATTTTTTCACGCATCGGATCGAAGAGGCCGCGCCGCAAGCGCGGCCTTTTTCTTTGCCGCGTTCCGGTTTAGAGGGGAGCGGGAGGAGCCGCCATGAACGTGCATGCCGCCGCCGGGCAGGAAACGGACGCCGATGCCGGCGGCTGCCATCCGCTTTTTCGCGATGCGCCCTCGACGGTCGAGTTCAACAAGCTGCGCAAGCGCCTCCTGCGCGACACGCGGCAGGCGATTGCCGACTTCGCCATGGTTCGCGAGGGAGAACGCTGGCTGGTCGCGCTCTCGGGCGGCAAGGATTCCTACGGGCTCCTGGCGCTCTTGCTCGATCTCAAATGGCGCGGCCTGCTGCCGGTCGAACTTCTCGCCTGCAATCTCGACCAGGGCCAACCGAATTTCCCGAAGCACATCCTGCCCGAGTATCTTTCCGGCCTCGGCGTGGCGCACCGCATCGAATACCGGGACACCTATTCGATCGTGACCGACAAGATCGGCGAGGGCGCCACTTACTGCTCGCTGTGCTCAAGGCTCCGGCGCGGCCATCTCTACCGCATCGCGCGCGAGGAAGGCTGTGCGGCGCTGGTGCTCGGCCACCATCGCGAGGACATCCTCGAGACCTTCTTCATGAACCTGTTTCATGGCGGACGGCTGGCCGCCATGCCGCCGAAGCTTATGAACGACGAAGGCGACGTGATGGTGCTGAGGCCGCTATCCTATTGCGCCGAGGCCGATCTGGCGCGCTTCGCGGATGCCATGCGTTTTCCCATCATCCCCTGCGATCTTTGCGGCAGCCAGGACGGGCTCCAGCGCAACGCCATGAAGGCGATGCTGGAGGATATCGAGCGGCGCATGCCGGGCCGCAAGGACACCATGATCCGGGCGCTGACCAATGTGCGCCCCTCGCATCTTCTCGACCGCAAGCTCTTCGATTTCGCGGCGCTCGGCGGCGCAGGCTGAAGCTTTTTACACCGGCGGATTATGCGGTTGGAAAAGCCGCCCCCGCTCGGCGATCAGTACCAGCCCCAGCGCAACGAAGGACACGACGCAGAAGCCGGCGGCGATCGGCGTCACCGTTCCGTTGAACGACTGCCCGATCATCGTGCCGATGATGCCGCCGCCGAACGTCTGGGCGAAGCCGAGCACGGAGGACGCCGTGCCGGCGACGTGGCCCAACGGCTCCATCGCCAGCGCGTTGAAATTCGAGCCGATGAAGCCGAAGAGGAACATCACGGCCGTGAACAGAACGAGGAACGGGAGGAAGGGGAGGTGCGTGGTGGCGACTGACGCGATGAACCATGTGCAGCACACGGCGATGAAGGCGAACAGGGCGCCATGCGCCAGACGACGCATGCCATAGCGCCCGACGAGACGCGAATTCAGGAAATTCGAAAGTGCCATCATCCCGGCGATGCCGGCGAAGACGAAGCCGAACAGATTGCCGAGGTTGTAGACCTCCATGTAGATTTGCTGGGCTGACGTTATGAAGCCGAACAGCGCGCTGAACGTCGCCATGCAGGCAAGCGTGTAGCAAAGCGCCACCCGGTTCGAGAATACGATATAAAAGCCCTTCATCACCACAGCGGCGGTGAAGGGGCGCACGTTTTCGGGCGCAAGCGTCTCCGGCAGTCTCAAGACCGCCCATACGGTGGTCGCCAGAGCGCCGGCCCCCATCGCGATGAATATCAGATGCCAGGTGGCGAACAGCATGATCGCTTGGCCAAATCCCGGCGCGACCACCGGGACAGCCATGAAAACCATGAACACCAGCGACATAATCTCGGCCATGCGCCGGCCGCCGAAGCAATCCCGGATCACGGAGATCGCGATGACGCGGGTCGCCGCGGCACCGATGCCCTGGATGACGCGCAGCGCCAGCATGACGCCGAAACTCGGCGCGAACGCCGCGCCGCACGCCGCCGCCACATAGATCACGAGTCCGACGATCAAGGGTCGGCGCCGGCCATAGGCATCCGAAAGCGGTCCGAAGAAGAGCTGTGCGGCGCCGAACCCGACAATATAGGCGGTGATGACGAACTGCCGATGGTTTTCCTCGACGACGCCGAGGCTCGCCCCGATCTGCTGCAGCGCCGGGATCATGATGTCGATGGCAAGCGCGTTGAGCGCCATCAGCGCGGCAGCAAGCGCGATGAACTCCCAGCGCGAAATGCCCATGACGGTCGGTGGCGCCTTGGGCGCGTTGCTTTGGTCCATGGTCCCGGACTCGTCAAAAGAACAAAAATGCGCCGGGCAGCCGGCGCATCTGTGAAAACAGGCCCGAAAGGGCTTATGAAAACAAACTCAAGACGCTGCGCCAGGCAGCGCCCGGCGCGGAACGTCAGGCGGCGCCTTTGACGCTGATGCCCTTCTCGTCGAAGAAGGACTGCAATTCGCCCGCCTGGAACATCTCGCGGATGATGTCGCACCCGCCGACGAACTCACCCTTCACATAAAGCTGGGGGATGGTCGGCCAGTTCGAATATTCCTTGATGCCTTGGCGAAGCTCGTCGGAGGTAAGGATATTGATGCCCTTGTAGTCAACTCCGACATAGTCGAGAATCTGCACGACCTGACCGGAAAAGCCGCATTGCGGGAAGCCCGGCGTGCCCTTCATGAAGAGCACCACGTCATTGCCCTTCACTTCGTTGGCGATGAATTCATTGATACCGCTCATCTCGATTATCCTTGCGTGCGCCGGCCCAGTCCGGCCTGAAACCCGTCCCCCCATGTAACACCTAAGCCGTGCGGTTTGAAGGGCGGGTGGGCCGAATTGGGATGATCCAGCGGCGCGAGACGGCGCGTATGCTCAGTCCGGCGCGCTGGTCTGCAAGGCGAGCGCGTGCAGCGCGCCGCCCATCTGGCCCTTCAGCGCCTCATAGACCATCTGGTGCTGCTGCACGCGGCTCTTGCCGCGAAAGCTTTCGGCCACCACTTCGGCCGCGTAGTGGTCGCCGTCGCCGGCGAGATCGCGGATGGTCACCGTCGCATCCGGAATGGCTTCCCGGATGAGCCGCGCGATCTCGTTCGCATCCATCGCCATCTGTCGTCCTCGCTCAGTTTTCCATGAAGCGCGGGAACCAGCCCTCATGCGCCGCCTTGAGATCGGCTATCGGTATCGCACGCGCCCCGCCCGGTTTCAATTCCGTGCCGCCGGTTATCCCGATGCGTTGAACCGGAACGTCGGCTTTGGCTGCCCGTTCGAGGATGGCGTTCTCGGACGCGCTCTTCACCGTCACGACATAGCGGCCCTGATCCTCGCCGAAGAAAGCGGCGATCGGCGAAGCGTCCGCCGGAGGCTCGATCACCGCGCCGATGCCGGACGCCATGGCCATCTCGGCTAGCGCAACGGCAAGTCCGCCATCCGAACAGTCATGAACGGCGGTCGTCGCGCCCTCGCGGATGAGCGTGCGGACGAAATCGCCGACCTTTCGTTCATGCGTGAGATCGACCGGCGGCGGCGGGCCGTCTTCGCGGTTATGCACGGCGCGCAGGTAAGCGGACTGGTCGAGATGGCCGCCATAGCTTTGCGGCGCGCCGAAAAGCAGGATGGTCTCGCCTTCGCCGGCAAAGGCGATCCGCGCCATCCGCGACCAGTCGGGGATCAGCCCGACGCCGCCGATGGTGGGCGTCGGCAGGATGCCGCGCCCGTTGGTCTCGTTGTAGAGCGAGACATTGCCGGAAACGATGGGGAAATCGAGCACCTTGCAGGCCTCGCCGATGCCTTTCACCGCCATCACGAGCTGGCCCATGATCTCGGGCTTTTCCGGATTGCCGAAATTGAGGTTGTCGGTCGCGGCCAGCGGCTCGGCGCCGGTGGCGGTCAGATTGCGCCAGCATTCCGCCACCGCCTGTTTGCCGCCTTCGAAGGGGTCGGCCTCGCAATAGCGCGGGTTGACGTCGCTGGCGAAGGCGAGCGCCTTGGCCGGATGCCCTTCGACCCGCACGACGCCGGCATCGCCGCCCGGCCTTTGCAGGGAATTGCCTTGGATCAGCGTGTCGTATTGTTCGTAGACCCAGCGCCGCGAGGAGAGGTCCGGCGAGCCGAGGAGCTTCAAGAGGACGTCGGCGACATCGGCTTCGGGGATAGCGTTAGCCGCCAGCGGCGCAGGGCGTTTCGGCTCGACCCATGGCCGATCGTATTCGGGCGCCTGATCGCCGAGGTCCTTGATCGGCAAATCGGCCTTGATCTCGCCCTTGTGCAGGACGCGGAAGCGCAGATCGTCGGTCGTATGGCCGACCACGGCGAAATCGAGACCCCACTTCGTGAAGATCGCCTCGGCTTCGGCTTCCTTTTCGGGGCGCAGCACCATGAGCATGCGCTCCTGGCTTTCCGAAAGCATCATCTCGTAGGCGCTCATGCGCTCCTCGCGCACCGGCACCTTGTCCAGTTCCAGTTCGATGCCGAGACCGCCCTTGGCGCCCATCTCGACCGCCGAGCAGGTGAGGCCGGCGGCGCCCATGTCCTGTATGGCGATGACTGCGCCCGACGCCATCAGTTCGAGGCAGGCTTCGAGCAGGCATTTCTCGGTGAACGGATCGCCGACCTGTACGGTCGGGCGCTTCTCGTCGATCTTCTCGTCGAATTCGGCCGATGCCATGGTCGCCCCGCCGACGCCGTCGCGTCCGGTCTTGGCGCCGAGATAGACGACCGGCAGACCGACGCCCTTCGCTTCGGACAGGAAGATGGCGTCCGCCTTCGCCAGCCCGGCGGCGAATGCGTTGACGAGGATGTTGCCGTTGTAGCGGGCATCGAAATTCACCTCGCCGCCCACCACCGGGACGCCGAAGGCATTGCCGTAGCCGCCGATGCCGGCGACCACGCCGGCCACCAGATGCCGGGTCTTGGGATGATCGGGCTCGCCGAAGCGCAGCGCGTTCATCGCCGCGATCGGCCGCGCGCCCATGGTGAACACGTCGCGCAATATGCCGCCAGCGCCCGTCGCCGCACCCTGATAGGGCTCGATATAAGAGGGGTGGTTGTGGCTCTCCATCTTGAAGACGACGCAGTCGCCGTCGCCGATATCGACGACGCCGGCGTTCTCGCCCGGCCCGTGGATGACGCGCGGCCCTTTCGTGGGCAGCGTGCGCAGCCATTTCTTGGAGGATTTGTACGAGCAATGCTCGTTCCACATGGCTGAGAAGATACCGAGTTCGGTGAAACTCGGCTCGCGCCCGATCAGGTCGAGGATGCGCTGGTATTCGTCGGGCTTCAGCCCATGCGCGGCGATGAGGTCTGGCGTTATCGCGGGTTCGCTCATGCTATGCCGCGCAGGAGTTGGAACCGCCGGTCCAGCGCTTCAGGTCTGCGCCGATGCGGCTGCCGGCAGGCTCGTTCAGCAGCGGGCCGTAGGCGGTCGCCTTTACCGGCTTGCCGTCCGCCTCGATGACGAGCTTGGGAAGCCCCTGCGCCGCCTTCCGGTCGACGAGGAGAATGCGCGGCTTGCCGGCCTGGGTATCGAGTTCCGGGATCACGCTGTAGCCCTGGAAGTCCTTGTCCTTCGACCGGACCCAGCAGGTATGGGCATTGGTGTTGACGCGCTGGAGGAGGGCGACGGCCGCCGAATTCCCTCCCGCTGCGGTTTCGTGGCTGCCCGACTGGCAGGCCGTAAGCGCGGCGAGCAAGGCAATGCCGGCGGCTGCCGAAAGTCGCTTCATCCCCTTGTTCATGCGGCTTTCCCCAAAACGCCCTCGAAGAGCGCCCTTCCGTCGGCGCCGCCATGCGCCGCCTCGATCAGATTTTCCGGATGCGGCATCAGCCCGAGCACGTTGCCGCGCTCGCCGACAATGCCGGCGATATCGTTGATAGAGCCGTTGGGATTGGTGCCTTCGGCATAGCGGAACACGATCTGGCCTTCGCCTTCGAGCCGCGCCAGCGTCCCGGCGTCGGCGAAATAATTGCCGTCGTGATGGGCGACCGGACAGCGGATCACCTGGCCGGGCGCGTAGTGGCGCGTGAAGGCGGTATTGGCGTTGGCGACTTCCAGTTTCACTTCGCGGCAGACGAAGCGAAGCGAAGCGTTGCGCATGAGAGCGCCGGGTAGGAGGCCCGCTTCCAGCAGGATCTGGAAGCCGTTGCACACGCCCATCACCAGAACGCCCTTGGCCGCCTTTTCAGCCACAGCGCGCATGACCGGCATGCGTGCGCCGATCGCGCCGCAGCGCAGATAGTCGCCATAGGAGAAGCCGCCGGGAATGACGATCAGGTCGACATCGGGGATTTCCGTGTCGGTCTGCCAGACGGTGACGGGCGGCTTTCCCGAGACTTTGGTCAGCGCCGCGATCATGTCGCGGTCGCGGTTGAGGCCGGGGAGCAGGACGACGGCGGATTTCATGGGCAAAGCGGGGCGCTAGCGGTGGACACCTCGCGCTCCTTACCTGAAAGCGGCCGGCATCGCGAGCCCCGCCGGCTCGTCTCCGCGAAAAAGCCGGGGACGGATCGTCGCGCCTATTCGGCCGGCGCGACTGCTGTTTTCCCCGCGCGGCTGCCGGGCGTGCCGGGGATATGTGCCCAGGCAGGACGCTCGAACAGGAATTCGCCGATGCCTGTCCGCTTGACGGCGAAGTAGAGCACCACTGGCACCGCCAAGGCCATCACCAGCACGGCGACGCTGAGCTCGCTCGTTCCGGTGAGGATGCCGGTCTTCATGGCGATGATGCGCACCGCCGACATGGGCAGCGTGAAGGCGAGGTAGACGACAAGCGAATGCTCGCCCAGCCAGCGTAGCCAGTCGGTATAGGGCAACCGCATCAGGAGATAGCCGAGCGTGCACAGAGCGATGGCGCCGATGATTGCGAGCGCGAGGTGGAGCGGCGGGAAAGCAGCGAGCCCCATATGCATTTCCATCGGTTCCGGGCGACCACCCGGCCAGAAGACGAGGAAGGCCTCGGCAAGCGCCCACAGCACCAGCCCAGCCCAGGCAAGGGCAGGGCGGTGGGCTGCCGCCTCCACGATGCGGAAGACATAGGGCGAGCCGACATAGCCGAGATAGAAGAAGACGAAATAGGCACAGAACTGCGTCACCGCGTAGCTCGGCGATTCGATATGCGCCATTTGCAGAGTGGCCGCGACCGCGATCACCAGCCAATGCGGCAGCTTTGCCTGCCAGATGAGCTTGGCGGCGAGGCTGAATACGGCGAGCATATAGATGAACCAGAGTACGCCGTAGGGCTCGACGATCGCCAGTGCCAGACCCGAAAGCATGCCGGGAATGTCGCGGCCGGCTATGCCGACCTTCAGCACATAATCGATCGTCACCCAGACGGCGTAGAAATAGAAGTAGTGCACCACGCGCCGGTCCGCATAACGCCGCCAGTCGCGTTCGATCACCCGCGACAGGAACAGGCCCGAGATCAGGAAGAATTCCGGCATCCGGAACGGCGTGGCGAACCCGATGACGTAGTGGAGCACGCCCACATCGTCGGTGTATTTGCCGACATTGTAGGCCGCGTACATCATCACCACGAGGATGATCGACAGCCCCTTGGCGGCGTCGACCCAGTCGTATCGGCGTCCGTCGCTCATTCTACCGCACCCGTACCTGGTCTGGCGCGATATTATCGATGAAGCACTCAGGCCGGGTTAAGCGGGAAGGTAAAGATGAAACTAATCGGTGGGTTTAGTTAATCGAAGACGGTCGCGGCAATTCAATCGCCACTCGATGCGGACCAATTTCCCGGCGTCGTGATCCAGCCCTGAAAGCCTACCCGTGCCGGTGCCGTTTGCGCCTGCAGCGCCAGTTCCAGTCGCGTTCCGGGCCGATGTCGATATGGACGGATTTCGTATAGCAATAGGTGCCGACACCGCCGCGCCCCTGCATGGAGCGCGCATAGGCGGCGAGTTCCCATTTGCTGACGCCCGGCATCTGCACGTCGGCGGCGGCGCAATACATATGCAGCGAATTGCGCGCGCCCCGCGCGGCCGCATTGTGGACGCGGCTGCGGTAGCCGGAGGTGACGACCAGTTTGCGGCCGTAATGCTGCTCGATCCTCTTCAATACAGCCAGGAGAGGGGGGCGCAGGCAGGCTGTGTCCACCGTCTCCCGCTGCAGGAGGAGGCCGTGCGGGTCAAGCCTTGCCATGCCGGCCGCCGAGGCCACTTCCACGGGTGCCGCGCCTTCCTCGTTGATATCGACGTCGCTGTTATCGCCCCCGCCCGATTTCCGCGTGATGTCGAACAGCGAGTTGCCGTTGCGAACGCCCGGAAGCGGGCTTCCGGCGCTGTAATGCGCCATCGCCGGAGCCTCTTCATCCGAATCGATATCGACTACAGGTTTGACCGGAGCGTGCGTGTCGATCAGCGGCTTGGCGTCATTCCGGTCGATCGAAGCGACGATCCGGGGCTGTTCATGGGCAGAGGCCTTGGTGACGATATCGTGGTCCGAGGACGGCGCGAAGAGCAACGCGAAAAAACCACGCGGCTTGTGCGGCGCCGGTGCGGGGCCGGGACCCGCATAGGCCGTCGCTTGCGACGGTGTGTCTTTGCTGGGGGCCTGGATGTCGACCGGTACGGGGATTTGACCGCTTGCGACAGGATTCGGTTCGGGGATCAACGCCACGAGCGGAAGCGTTTCGGCCGTTGCGGCGGCCCCGTTGTCGAGCCCGGGCATGGCGGCAGCGAACGGACTTTCCGGATTGGGAGTCGGCACATAGGCGACCACATCTGGAAGCGGAACATCGGCGGTGCCCTGCGCGGCGGCAACTGCCATCGCCGGCACGCCGCTATCTTGTGCCGGCGCCGCATCGGCCGAAGCCGGACCGGCGGCGTTCGCTTCGGCAGGGGCCAGCGCCGTGGTCGCAGCGTCGGTATCCGCCGGCACGCGGTTGGCGGCGACCTCCGCCATCATGCCTGGCACAGTCGGCACGGATGGCGCCATTGCGAAATGCATGTTGGGGTCGTTGGTGGTGCAGGACGAGACCACGAAAGCCAGAGAGCCGGCGAGCAAAGCCGTTCGGAACAGTCGGGCGGAGTGCCGTCGGGCTGATCTCAAAACGTCTTCCCCTATTTCGACGCTTGCATCCCTCGCGCCGGTGGTCATTCCCTCTGCGCTTGCCCGCTATGGACAGCGCCTTCACTCAAAAATCCGGCAGGTAGCCGGCGAGAACACGCATTCTAGTATCCGGTATAGACGGCGTGCCCTGCCGCAGCCGGAGGTCTCCGCCACTATTTTCCGCAAAGACAAGAACTGCACACCCCGAAGCAGGGCGTTGCCGAAACGCAACATGCGTTGCAACTTATTGAGGGTCAAGCGGATTTGGCCGGCATAGTTGCCGAAATGCAACGAAATGCGGTCACTGATTGTAAGCGTCAGATACGTACTGTTACGTAGCTTCCGGGGGCGTCGCCAAGTGTCTTGTGCTTGCTGCCGGGCGCGCGCGCCGGGACACGCTCATTGCCGTATCTCTCGATCCATGATTGCCAGTAAGGCCACCAGGAACCCGGATGTTCTTGCGCGCTCGCCAGCCAGTCCTCCAGTGCGCCGGCCGGCCTGGCACCCGTCCAGTACTGGTATTTGTTTGCCGCCGGCGGGTTGACCACGCCGGCAATGTGGCCGGAGCCGGCAAGCAGGAATTCGACATCGCCGCCGAAATAACGGCTGCCGAAAAAGACCGAGCGCAGCGGCGCGATATGGTCTTCCCGCGAAGCCTGGTTGAAGATCGGGATGGTTACATCGGAAAGCGACAGCTTGCGGCCACCAAGTTCCATCGTGCCGCCGCTGAGATTATTTTCCAGATAGCAGTTGCGCAGGTAATAGGAGTGGTTCGCCGCCGCCATGCGCGTCGAATCGGAATTCCAGTAGAGCAGGTCGAACGGCAGGGGCTCCTTGCCGCGCAGGTAATTGTTGACGACATAGGGCCAGATCAGGTCGCCGGAACGCAGCATGTTGAAGGCCGTGGCCATCTTGTTGCCTTCGAGATAGCCCTTCTCGTTCATCGATTTTTCGAGAGCCGAGATCTGGCTTTCGTCCACGAACACCTTCAGGTCGCCGGCATAGGTGAAATCGACCTGGGTCGTGAGGAAGGTCGCGGTTTTGATGCGCTCGTTGCCTTCCTGCGCGAAAAGCGCCAGCGACGCGGCAAGCAGCGTGCCGCCGACGCAGTAGCCGATCGTGTTGACTTCCCGCTCGCCCGTTTCCTCCTCGATCGTATCGAGCGCGAACCGCAATCCTTCCTCGATATAGGCGTCCCAGTCCTTGCGACCGTGGCGCTCGTCGGGATTGACCCACGAGATGACGAAGACGGTATGACCCTGCTCGACGGCCCAGCGGATGAAGGATTTTTGCGGATTGAGGTCGAGGATGTAGAATTTGTTGATCCATGGCGGGCAGATGAGGAGCGGCCGCTTCAGCACCTCGTCGGTCGCCGGTTCATACTGGATGATCTCCGCCAGTTCGCTTTGCGCGATCACCTTGCCGGGGGTCATGGCGAGGTTCTTTCCGACGGCGAATTTGGAATAATCGGCCTGGCGCAGGCGCAAATCGCCGCCCCCCGCCGTGATATCCTCCGTCAGCATCTTCATGCCGGCGACGAGGTTTTCGCCGTTGCTGGCGACCGTTTCGCGGAAAAGCTCGGGGTTGGTCAGGATGAAGTTGGACGGCGAGATCGCGTTGGCGACCTGCTTCACGTAGAAACCTGCCTTGTGCTTGGTGTGCTCGTCGAGCCCCTCGGCGTGCTCGACGAGGTCGTTGGCCCAGCGGCTGGTAACGAGATAGGTCTGCTTGAGGAAGTCGAAGAAGGCGTTCCTGCCCCATTCCGGATCCATGAACCTCTTGTCGCCCTTTTCCGGCTTGAGGCTCTCGCTAGAGGCGGCTTCCTCGCCTTCGCCCAAGCGGCGCAGCGAATTCGTCCAGACTTCCATATAGCCGGAGAAGAGGCGGGTCTGCGCCTCGAGCGCGCGCGTCGGGTCCGACAGCCAGTATTCGGTGAGCTTGGAGAGGGTCTTGACCATGTCCGCCACCGGCTCGGCCACGACGTCATGCCGGGCACCTTCCTCACGTGGCTTGACCCATGCCGATGCCGCCTTGCCGGCTTCCTCGACCATGCGCGCAAGGTTGAGGGCGAAGCGATCAGGGTCGCTGATGACGTATTGCTCGACGGAAGAGGGCGGGCTTTCCTTCCGTTCCGCCTCTTTCTTCTTGTCGGTCATCGCCTTACTGCTCCTCCGTGACGCATCGAACTTTCGTTCAGCGCCTTAATGCCATAATATCATGTGAGTTCGATCCGGGTCCAACCGGAAACCCGCGCGAAGGCTAGGAATATATGATGAAATCTGGTGCGGGTAGCGGGGCCGATCGCCGCGTCGGCCCGGCGGTGATAAATCTCCTCGCCGCAATAGCCGCCCTGTCTTCCTTCATGCTGCTTGCCGGATGTGCGTCCAATTTCGCCATCGAGGACGCGGTGCCGCATCCCGCCGCCGACGGGACGTATGGAGGGCCGCGCGACACGGGACAGTATCCCAACCTCAATATCCGGCAGAAGGGGGCAACTACGCAGCTTACCGACACCCAGGTCGCCGCCAAGACCAAGGAACTCGATTCGGCGAAGGCGAGGCTTGACGCAAAGCCCGCCGACACGGCCGCCGCCAATGCCGACATCGCCCGGATGCGGCAGGCCGGCAAGGCGCACAATGAACAGGTGCTGAAAGAAATCGAGGGACAGTGACGGCCATGCGCATCGGGTGTATATCGCCCGCGCACTTGGCTTCCCCAAATCGACCGGAACAAGAAGATGGAAGAGTTTCACAAGGTCCGCAGGCTCCCGCCTTATGTCTTCGAACAGGTGAATCGCCTGAAGGCGAGCGCGCGCGCCGAGGGTGCCGACATCATCGACCTTGGCATGGGCAATCCGGACCTGCCGACGCCGACGGCGATCGTCGACAAATTGTGCGAGGTGGTGCGCGATCCGCGCACGCATCGCTATTCCTCCTCGCGCGGCATCCCCGGCCTGCGCCGTGCCCAGGCGAACTACTACGCCCGGCGCTTCAACGTGAAGCTCGACCCGGAAACCCAAATCGTCGCGACGCTGGGCTCCAAGGAAGGCTTCGCCAATATGGCGCAGGCGATCACCGCGCCGGGCGACGTGGTCATCTGCCCCAATCCGACCTATCCGATCCATGCCTTCGGTTTCATCATGTCGGGCGGCGTCATCCGCTCCATCCAGGCCGAGCCGGACGAAGGTTTTATCCTCGCACTGGAGCGCGCCGTCCGGCATTCGATCCCAAAACCGTTGGCACTCATCCTCAACTATCCGTCCAATCCGACGGCGCACGTAGCCACGCTCGACTTCTATAAGGACATCGTCGCCTACGCGAAGAAGAACGACATCATCCTGTTGTCCGACCTCGCCTATGCGGAGATCTATTTCGACGGCGCGCCGCCGCCCTCGATCCTCCAGGTGCCGGGCGCGATGGATATCGCGGTCGAGTTCACCTCGATGTCGAAGACGTTTTCCATGCCCGGCTGGCGCATGGGTTTTGCCGTCGGCAACGAGCGGCTGATCGCCGCGCTCACCCGCGTGAAATCCTATCTCGACTACGGCGCCTTCACACCGATCCAGGTGGCGGCGACGGCGGCGCTCAACGGCGATGGTGTCGAGATCGCCGAAGTGCGCGACGTCTATCGCCGCCGTCGCGATGTGATGGTCGAGGCGTTCGGGCGCGCCGGCTGGGACATTCCGGCACCTGCCGCGACCATGTTCGCCTGGGCGCCGATACCGGAGCCTTTCAAGTCGCTCGGCTCGCTGGAATTTTCAAAACTCCTGATCGAGAAGGCGGATGTGGCAGTCGCGCCGGGCATCGGCTTTGGCGAGCACGGGGACGATTTCGTCCGCATCGCGCTGGTCGAAAACGAGCACCGCATCCGCCAGGCCGCGCGCAACGTCAAGCGCTTCCTGACGTCCGCATCATCGACGCTCGACAACGTCATTCCGCTCAGCGCCCGCCGCTGAGCGATTCAATCATTTTCCTAATTTGAGGGGGGCGGCGGTAGATGGCCGAAGCGTTGCGTGTTGGGATTGCCGGGCTGGGCACGGTCGGCGCGGCGGTCGTCCGCGTGCTGGCCGAGAAGTCGGATGAACTGACGCGGCAATGCGGCCGGCCGATCGCGGTGACCGCCGTCTCGGCGCGTGACCGGAGCCGTGACCGCAGTATTCCGCTCGACAATGTGAAATGGTTCGACGATCCGGCGGCGTTGGCGAAATCCGCCGATATCGACGTCTTCGTGGAACTGATCGGCGGGGAGGAAGGAGCGGCGCGGAAAAGCGTGCGTGCGGCGCTCGATGCGGGCTGTCACGTCGTCACCGCCAACAAGGCGCTCCTCGCTCGCCATGGCCTGACGCTGGCCGAGGTGGCGGAAAAGAAGGGCGTGCTTTTGAACTACGAGGCGGCGGTGGCCGGCGGCATCCCGGTCATCAAGACCCTGCGCGAGGCGCTTGCCGGTAATTCGGTCGGCCGCATCTTCGGCATCCTGAACGGCACCTGCAACTATATCCTGACCCGCATGGAGGCGGAGGGCCTGTCCTTCGACGAATGCCTGAAGGACGCGCAGCGGCTTGGCTATGCCGAGGCCGATCCGACCTTCGACATCGAGGGTCAGGATACCGCGCACAAGCTCGCTATCCTGACCAGCATCGCCTTCGGCTGCCGCATCTCGGCCGGCGACATCTATATGGAAGGCATCTCCAACATCACGCAGGCGGACATACAGGCGGCGGGCGAACTCGGCTACCGCATCAAGCTCCTCGGCGTGGCGCAGATGACCGAGACCGGCATCGAGCAGCGTGTCCACCCGACCATGGTGCCGACCGCCAGCGTCATCGCGCAGGTACATGGCGTCACCAACGCGGTCGCCATCGAGACCGATATTCTGGGCGAGCTTCTGCTGTCGGGGCCGGGGGCAGGGGGCAACGCCACCGCGTCGGCCGTCGTCGGCGACATCGCCGACATCGCCAAGAGCCGGCCGGGCTTCCAGCACGGGCCGGTTTTCGGATGGCCGGCGAAGGAATTGAGGCCCTACCGCAAGGCACGGATGCGGGCGCATGCCGGCGGCTATTTCATTCGCCTGACAGTGCATGACCGCATCGGCGTCTTCGCCGCGATCGCAAGGCGTATGTCCGACAATGATATCTCGCTGGAATCGATCGTGCAGCACGCAGGCGAAAAGCGTTCGGACGACCGGAAGACGGTGATCCTCGTGACGCACGAGACGACGGAAGCAGCCGTCCGTCGGGCCGTCGAGGGGATCACCAAAGACGGCCATCTGATCGACAAGCCGCAGGTGATCCGCATCGAGCGGGCGGGCTGACGAGCTGCGCGGGCGGCTGAAGTTTCTCTCCATGTCGAGCCGGAGGCTCTGAATGACGGACGTCTTCGGCCTCGTCCTGCCCTTCTTCGGGCTGATCTTTGTCGGCTACGTGGTCGCGCGCATCGCGCGCCAGCCGATCGAGGCGCTCGGCTGGATGAACATCTTCGTCATCTATGTCGCGCTGCCGGCGCTGTTCTTCCAGCTTCTCTCCAAGACGCCGATCGAAAAGCTCACCGAATGGACCTTCATGTTCGGCTCGGTGTTTTCCACCTTCATCATCTTCATGATCATGTTCCTGTCGTCGTTGCTCTTGTCGCGCGGCAAGATCGCGGAGAGCACGATACGCGGCCTTTCGGCGGCCTATGGGAACATCGGCTACATGGGTCCGGGGCTGGCGATCTTGGCGCTCGGCGAACAGGCGGCCGTTCCCGTTGCGCTCATCTTCTGCTTCGAAAACATCATGCATTTCACCATCGCGCCGATGATGATGGCGCTCGCCGGCAGCGACAGGGAGCCGCCGCTGACCCTTGCCGTTGGCGTGGTCAAGAAGATCGCGCTCCATCCCTTCATCATAGCGACCGCCTTCGGGGTTGCGGCAGCCGCGTTTGGCTTTCAGGCGCCAGTGGCGCTCGACCGGCTGCTCGATTATCTGGCGAAAGCGGCTGCTCCTTGCGCGCTGTTTGCGATGGGCGTCACCCTGGCGCTCAGACCGCTGAAACGGGTGCCGCGCGAGCTTGGCGCCATCGCGCTCCTGAAACTCGTGCTGCATCCGGCTCTCTGCTACGTGATGCTGAGCCTCGTCGGCAACTTTTCGCCCACATGGGTGTTCGCGGCGGTGCTGCTCGCCTCGCTGCCGACCGCGACCAACGTCTTCGTCATCGCCCAGCAATATCATGTCTGGGTGGAGCGGGCCTCGGCCAGTATTCTGCTGACCACGGTGCTGTCGGTCGGGACGGTGACGGCTCTGCTCTATTTCATCACCAGCGGCATGCTGCCGCCGGACCTCTTCCCCTGAGGGACCGTTTGCAGCCCGGCCTGACGAATTTCAAACGGTCTCTGAGGGGTGGCGTGGCTCCGTCACGCGTCCGCCGAAGACATGCCGCCAGCCGCTGCCGGGGCGCAGGCCCTCGCGCATGAAGAAGCCGCGCAACGGCGCGAAGCCGGCAAGCAGGCCGATGCCGGCGCTGCGCATGAACTGCGCCGGCAGGAAGTCGGACAAAAGCGAATAATTGAGCATGTTGACGGCGCCGCTGCGCGCCATGATGTCTGGCCGCCGCCGCGCATCGTAGCGCAGGAGCGTGGCCGGGGAGCCCGGATCTTCACGGCTGGCGCATGTGATGGCAACGAGATCATGGATGTCGCGGACGCCGAGATTTAGCCCTTGCGCTCCGATCGGCGGGAAAAGATGCGCCGCCTCGCCCACCAGCGCCACGCGCCGCGCTCCGAACCGCGACGGCATGGCCGAGGAGAGCGGATAGACTTGCCGGCCCGGCTCGACCTGCACCTTGCCGAGCATGGACTGCATGCGCTCCTCGATTTCCACGGAGATAGCGTCATCGCTCATTTCCACCAGCCGCTCAGCCGTCCCCGGATGAACAACCCAGACGAGGCTCGACCGCCTTCCGGGCAGGGGAACTTGCGTGAACGGCCCGGTCTCGGTGTGGAATTCGGTGGAGGCGTTACCGTGGTCGCGTGTGTGTGCGAAATTCAGGACGAGCGCCGACTGAGTGTGGCCATGCCGGAGCGCGCGGATGCCGGCCGCCTCTCTTGCCGGCGAGGAACGACCGTCCGCCGCCACCACCAGGCGCGCCGTGATTGTGTCGCCGTCCAGTTCCGCTGCCGCTTCATGATCGGAAAGCCGGTATCCCGAGACGAGTGATTCGCGCCATTCGATTGCGCCATTCTCCCGCACGGCGGTTTCCAGGCAATTCAGCAGATGCTTGTTGGGGATATTGTAGCCGAAGGCCGTCTCGCCGATCTCGCTCGCGCGGAAGGTCACCGTGGGACTGCGGACGAGCCGCGAAGTGCCGTCGACGATTCGCATGGCCCTGAGCGGCGCGGCGCTTTCGGTGAGCGCATCGAAAAGCCCGAGTTCCTTCAGGAACGCCAGCGAAGGCATCATCAGCGCCGTGGTCCTGCGGTCGTCGGGCGCGGCCGGCGGGCCGGCGAGCGTCACGGAGAAGCCGTTGCACGCGAAGGCAAGCGCGGCGATCATGCCGGCCGGCCCGGCTCCCGCCACCAGAATTTCCGAGGAGTTCGTTTCGGTCATCGCTTCCGTCCTCGCTTGCACAGGCGTGATGCCGGCTGGAAAACAGTAGTCTCTATATGGGGTCCGGGCGGCGGGGCGCAACGCGGCCGATCGCGCGGAACCCATCCAGTGCAATTGCTGTCGCACCGGTCGATCCGGCTTCCACTTTCCCGCGCTTCGCTTTATTCTCCGGATCGGAGAGGACGATCGATGGCCATTATCGACTGGGCGAGGGGCAGCGAAATGCCCCGTCGTTGGACGGCGGCACGTAACCGCATGCGGAGCCTTGCCCGATCGTGAAGCGTAAAAAGGTCACCTGGCCTCAGGCGCGCGCGTTTTCCGTCCATCTGCTCACTGCGTCGGGCTCTTTTCTTGCCTTTCTCTCGCTGGTGGCAGCGAGCGAGGAGCGCTGGCCCGCCATGTTCTGGTGGCTGGGGCTCGCCCTTTTCGTCGACGGCATCGACGGGCCTATCGCGCGCAAGCTTCAGGTCAAGGAAATCCTGCCGACCTGGTCGGGCGTCATGCTCGACAATATCATCGACTACGTCACCTATGTGCTGATCCCGGCCTTCGCGCTCTACCAGCGCGGCTTCATGGGCCCCGGCCTGTCGTTCACCTCGGCGGCGCTGATCGTCGTCAGCAGCGCCATCTATTATGCCGACACCGGCATGAAGACGAAGGAGAACTTCTTCAAGGGCTTCCCGGTCGTCTGGAACATGCTCGTCTTCACGCTTTTCGTTATCGAGCCGGGCGAATACGCCTCTTTCGCGGCCGTCGTGGTGGCGGCCATCCTGACCTTCGTGCCGATGAACTTCTTGCATCCGGTGAGGGTGAAGCGGCTGCGCCGGGTCAACCTGCCGGTCTTCCTCGTCTGGTGCCTGCTTGGCATCATCGCGTTGCTGGAAGGGATGGAGGCGCCGCCCCTGATCAAGGCCGCCATTGCAATCACCGGCATATATCTTTTCTTTGTCGGGGGCGTCATGCAGATGTTTCCGAAGCTTGGACTGAAAGGCAAGAACGATGAGCAAAGCGATCCGCATCCATGAACACGGGGGAGCCGAGGTCCTGAAATACGAGGAAGTCGATCCCGGCAGGCCGGGCAAGGGCGAAATCCTCATCGAGCACAGCGCGATCGGCCTCAATTTCATCGACGTTTATTTCCGCACCGGGCTCTATCCACCGCCGGGCGGCAGCCTGCCCCTAACGCCGGGCGGCGAGGGCGCGGGCAAGATCCTGGAGGCCGGCGAAGGGGTCGAGGGGCTGAAGCCCGGCGACCGCGTCGCCTATGCGGTAGGAACCGGCGCATATGCCGAGCGGCGCGTGATCGCGGCCGACCGTGTCGTCAAGGTGCCGGACGGCATCTCGGACGAAGCGGCCGCCGGCATGATGCTGAAGGGCATGACGGCGGAATACCTCCTCCGACGCACCTTCAAGGTGAAGAAGGGCGACACCATCCTCTTCCACGCGGCGGCGGGCGGGGTCGGGCTGATCGCCGGCCAATGGGCGAAGCATATCGGCGCGGTCACCATCGGCACGGCGGGCTCGGCCGAGAAGGTGGCGCTCGCCAAGGCGCACGGCTTCGACCATGTGATCAATTATCGCGAACAGGATTTCGTCGAGGAGGTGAAGAAGATCACCGGCGGCAAGCTTTGCGAAGTGGTCTACGATTCGGTCGGCAAAGATACGTTTGAAGGCTCGCTGAACTGTCTCAAGCCGATCGGCCTTCTGGCGCTGTTCGGCGCGTCGTCTGGCCCGGTGCCGCCGTTCAATCTCGGCGTGCTGGCGCAGAAGGGCTCGCTCTACATCACGCGCCCGACGCTGTTCACCTATATCGCAAGCCGCGCCGATCTGGTGCAGTCCGCAAATGCGCTGTTCGACGTGGTGAAGAGCGGCGCGGTCAAGATCGAGGTCAAGCAGCGCTACAAACTTGCCGATGTGGCCGAGGCACACCGCGATCTGGAAGGCAGGAAGACGACCGGCGTCACCGTTTTCGTGCCTTAGCCGTGGCGTATCACTTGGCCTGAAACAGTTGAAGCTATTTCAAACGGGGCCGCGCTTTGCGGGCGCGGCCTTTCTCGCCTAAGGTCAAGCCGGGAACATAAAAAGCAGTCCGGAGGAGATATTGGACGCTGAAGGCGGCAATGCCGGGGAAGCCCTGCTCGATGTGCGCGGGCTGACCAAGATATTCGGGTCTTTGAGAGCCTGCGACGGCGTCGATCTCAAGATCAACCGTGGCGAGATCCACGCTCTTCTCGGCGAGAACGGCGCCGGCAAGTCCACCTTCGTCAAGATGCTGTTCGGCTCGCTGGAGCCTTATTCGGGCGAAATCCGGTGGAAAGGCGACAAGGTGCGGATCACCAGCCCCGGAGAAGCCCGGCGGCTCGGCATCGGCATGGTCTTCCAGCACTTTTCGCTTTTCGATGCGCTGACGGCAGCGGAAAATATCGCGCTATCTCTGGACGACGGCTCGCCGATCGGCACGATCGCGGCCAAGGCGAAGGCGCTGTCCTACAGCTACGGCCTGCCGCTCGATCCCTATTCGCTCGTCGGCGACCTGTCGGTTGGCGAGCGCCAGCGCATAGAAATCATCCGCTGCCTCTTGCAGACGCCTGACCTGATCATCCTCGACGAGCCGACTTCGGTGCTGACGCCGCAGGAGGCCGACAAGCTGTTTGAGACGCTCGAGCGGCTGCGCTCGGAAGGCAAATCGATCCTCTATATCTCGCACCGCCTGGAAGAAGTGAAACGCATGTGCGACGGCGCCACCGTGCTGCGTCACGGCAAGGTGGTTGGGCATTGCGATCCACGCCAGGAGACGGCCGCCTCGCTGGCGCGCATGATGGTCGGCAGCGAGGTGAGCGCGGTGACCCGCCCGCCGGTCGACACCAAGGCCGACCATTCGCCGCTTCTCGAAATCCGCGATCTCAGCCGCAAGGCGGCGACGCCCTTTTCCGTGCCGCTCAGGGCGATCAGTCTCTCGGTCAAGGCCGGGGAAGTGATCGGGATCGCCGGCGTTGCCGGAAATGGCCAGGGAGAATTCTTCGAGGCCGTGTCGGGTGAGGCGCTTCAGGATAACGCGGGCTCGGTTCGCATCTCAGGCAAGGATGCCGGGCGTCTTTCCATATCGAAGCGCCGGCTGCTCGGCGCCGCCTTCGTGCCGGAGGAGCGCCTCGGCCATGGCGCGGCGCCCCTGATGTCGCTCTCGGAAAATCTGCTCCTGTCGCGTTATTCCACGGACCGCAAGGCCTTCCTTGGCCCGCTCGGGACGATCCGCACCGCCACGATCGAGAGCGCTTCCGAACGCATCATCAAGCATATGGACGTGCGCATGAGCGGCAAGGACCCGGAGGCGGCGGCACTTTCGGGCGGCAATCTGCAAAAATTCATCGTCGGTCGCGAACTCGACCGCCAGCCGAGCGTGATGGTGGTCAACCAGCCGACATGGGGCGTCGACGCAGGCGCCGCGGCGCGTATCCGTCAGGCGCTCATCGAGCTTGCGCGGGGCGGCTCCGCCGTGCTCGTCATCAGCCAGGATCTGGACGAATTGTTCGAGATTTCCGACTACGTCGCCGTCATGCATGACGGCGCGATGTCGCAGCCGTTTGCGATCGCCGAGGCGACTTTCGAGAAGATCGGGCTCCTGATGGGTGGTGCCGCTCCCGAACAGGCGCATCCCGTCGGGGAGATCGCATGATGCGCATCGAACTCATCAAACGGCCGCAACATTCGGCGTTGTTCTCGGCACTTTCGCCCATCATAGCACTTGTCCTGACGCTCGTCTTCGGCGCCATCCTGTTTGCGTTGCTTGGCCGCAACCCCGTTACGGCGATGTATATCTACTTCGTCTCGCCGCTGACGCAGGTCTGGCAAATCCACGAACTGGCGGTGAAGGCGGCGCCGCTCATCCTGATCGCGGTCGGGCTCGCAGTCTGCTACCGATCCAACAACTGGAACATCGGCGCCGAGGGCCAGCTTACCATGGGCGCCATCGCCGGCTCCATCCTGCCGGTGCTGGTGCCTGAATATCAGGGCGTGTTCCTGTTGCCGCTGATGCTCATCATGGGCATGGCCGGCGGTGCGCTCTACGCGGCGATACCGGCGCTGCTCAAGGTGCGCTTCAACACCAACGAGATCCTGTCCAGCCTGATGCTCGTCTATGTCGCACAGCTCTTCCTCGATTGGGTGGTGCGCGGTCCCTGGCGCGATCCGCAAGGCTACAATTTCCCGCAGACGATCCAGTTCAGCGATGCGGCGATCCTGCCGGAGCTCTTTCCCGCATCCGGCCGCGCGAGTTGGGCTTTCGTCTTCGCCATCGTCGCCGCGCTCATCGTCTGGTTCCTGATGGCGAAGACGCTGAAAGGCTTCGAGGTCAAGGTGATCGGCCAGAGCCCGCGCGCCGGCCGTTTCGCCGGTTTCTCCACGGGGCGGATGGTGCTGTTCGCCTTCATGGTCTCGGGCGCGCTTGCGGGCCTGGCGGGGATTTCGGAGGTCTCGGCGACGATCAACCAGTTGCAGCCGGTGATCTCGCCCGGCTACGGCTTCACCGCCATCATCGTCGCCTTCCTCGGTCGTCTCAACCCCATCGGGATCATCGCGGCGGGGCTGGTGCTCGCGCTTTCCTATCTCGGAGGCGAGGCGGCGCAGGCGGCGATCGGCATCTCAGACAAGACCGCGCGCGTCTTCCAGGGCATGCTGCTCTTCTTCGTGCTCGCCAGCGACACGCTGATCTACTACCGGATTCGGCTGATCACGAGCCGTCGTGCTGCCGGGGAGGCCGCTCTTGAACATTCTTGAAGCAGTCCTCATCACCATCGTAACGGCGTCCACGCCGCTTTTGATCGCCGCGATGGGCGAACTGGTGGTCGAGCGCTCCGGCGTGCTCAACCTCGGCGTCGAGGGCATGATGGTCATGGGCTCGGTCAGCGGCTTCGCCGCCGCCTATATGACCGGTTCGCCCTGGCTCGGGGCGCTCGCGGCAATCATCGTCGGAGCGGTGTTCTCGCTGCTGTTTGCCTTCCTGACGCTCACGCTGGTGACGAACCAGGTGGCCACAGGCCTGGCGCTGACGCTGCTCGGGCTCGGCCTGTCGGGCATGCTGGGCGAGCCCTTCGTCGGCCATCCGGGCGTTCGCATGGACAACATCCATATCCCCGGTCTCAGCGACCTGCCGCTGGTGGGCGGGCTGCTCTTCGGCGAGGATCCGCTGTTCTACATCTCCATCCTGCTCGTCATCGCCGTCTCGTGGTTCCTGTTCAAGACGCGTGCGGGGCTGACGCTGCGCTCGGTCGGTGACAATCACGGCTCGGCGCATGCGCTCGGCATTCCGGTCATCGGTATCCGCTATCTCGCGGTCATGTTCGGCGGCGCCTGTGCCGGCCTTGCCGGCGCGCAGCTTTCGCTGGTCTATACGCCGCAATGGGTGGAGAACATGACGGCGGGCCGAGGCTGGATCGCGCTTGCGCTGGTCGTCTTCGCCTCATGGCGGCCGTGGCGTGTCTTCGCCGGCGCCTATCTCTTCGGCGCGCTCACCATCGCCCAGCTTCATGTGCAGGCGATCGACTTGAACTCGCTCGGATTCCTCCCCGGTCCGTTCTACTGGCTGCTGGCGGCGCTCAAGTCGGTACCGACGCAGTTCCTTTCTTCTCTTCCCTATCTGGCCACCATCGTCGTACTTGTTCTAATCTCGCGAAACAGGCGGTTGACGATGGTGAATACGCCGGCTTCGCTCGGGCGGGCATTCGTGCCGGACCGCTGACGGAAACGACAATCGAACGACAAAAAATCGAACGACAATGGAAGTCCAAAGTCTCAGAGAGGTAACATGATGAAGAAGCTTCTATTTGCACTGACCGCCGCGGCCGCCATGGTCATGGCGGTGAACGCCCAGGCCGCCGACAAGCTCAAGGCCTGCTTTGTCTATGTCGGGCCGATCGGCGATTTCGGCTACTCCTACCAGCACGAGCAGGGCCGGCAGGACGTCATCAAGCATTTTGGCGACAAGGTCGAGACGACTTATCTCGAAAACGTCAGCGAAGGTCCCGATGCCGAGCGCGCCTTCGAGCGGCTGGCGCGGCAGAACTGTAATTTGATCTTCGGCACGTCCTTCGGCTTCATGGATTCCGAGCTGAAGGTTGCCAAGAAGTTCCCGAAGGTGATGTTCGAGCATGCCACCGGCTTCAAGACGGCCGCGAACATGGGCATCTACAACGCCCGTTTCTACGAAGGCCGCTATGTGATGGGCCAGATCGCGGCGAAGATGTCGAAGACCGGCGTCGCCGGCTACATCGTCTCCTTCCCGATCCCCGAAGTCGTGATGGGCATCAACTCCTTCATGCTCGGCGCACAGTCGATCAACCCCGACTTCAAGCTGAAGATCGTGTGGGTGAACAGCTGGTTCGATCCGGGCAAGGAGGCGGATGCGGCCAAGGCGCTGTTCGACCAGGGCGCCGACATCATCACGCAGCACACCGATTCGACGGCCCCGCTGCAGGTCGCCGAAGAGCGCGGCAAGCTCGGCTTCGGCCAGTCGTCCGACATGATCAAGTTCGCGCCGAAAGCGCAACTGACTTCCAACACCGACAATTGGGGGCCCTATTACATCAAGCGGGTCCAGGCGGCGCTCGACGGAACGTGGAAGCCCGACAATGTATGGCTGGGCATCAAGGACGACGTCGTCAAGCTGGCGCCGTTCACCAACATGCCCGACGATGTGAAGGCCATGGCCGAGGCGACGGAGAAGAAGATCGCCGGCGGCTGGAACCCCTTCACCGGCCCGGTCTATCGGCAGGACGGGACGGAGTGGCTGAAGGACGGCGAAGTGTCCGACGACAAGACGCTGCTCGGCATGAACTTCTACGTCAAGGGCATCGACGACAAGCTGCCGAAATAAGCCTCGGCGACCAGCACAATGAAGGAAGGGCGCCCGCCGCGGCGCCCTTTTACGGAACGGGCTGCCATCTCGATCTATCTGGCAGACATGTTTCCGGATGCGGGCTTGGCGCCGCCGGTCGGCGACAAGGACAGAGCCGCCTACCTGATGATGCTGGTCTATTGCGATTCCGTGTTTGATCCGGCGATCGCCGCGATCGGCGCTCCGTCACAGCGAGGAGACATTGCCGCCCGGATGGCGCTCGAGCCGCCCGGCGAGGTCGAGTTCCAAAAGCACCATGAACACCTGCGCCGGGTGAAGGCCGGTGTGCCGGATGATCTCGTCGATCGCCGTCGGCACCGGGCTCAGCGCTTCCAGCACCTTGTCGCGGTCGCCGTCCGCCGGTGGTGCGACGGAAGAAAAGTCCGGCGGTTCCTCGAAATCGGACGGCGGAGGCGGTGCGCCGATGAGCGGTGCGATCTGTTCGAGCACGTCCTTCGCCTCGGTGACCAGAATGGCGCCGTCCTTCAACAGGCCGTTCGTGCCGGTGGCGCGCGGGTCGAGCGGCGAGCCTGGAACGGCGAAGACGAGCCTTCCCATTTCGCCCGCAAGCCGCGCACTGATGAGCGAGCCGGACCGTTTCGCTGCCTCTACGACGACGAGGCCGTGAGCAAGGCCGGCGATGATGCGGTTCCGGCGCGGGAAATCGCGGGCCCTTGGCTCCCAGCCGAAGGGCATCTCGGAGATGACCGCGCCACCGCTCTTGGCGATCTCATTGCATAGATCGATATTTTCCGGCGGGTAGGGCAGGTCGAGCCCGCCCGCCAGCACGGCAATGGTGCCGGTGCCGAGACTGCCCCGATGCGCCGCCGTGTCGATGCCGCGCGCCAGGCCGGAGACGACGGCATGGCCTGCCCGGCCGAGTTCGGCGGCGAGCGACTGCGCTATGCGGATGCCGGCGACCGAGGCGTTGCGCGCGCCGACGATGGCAACGGGCGGCAATGAGAAGACCGCGGCCTCGCCCTTGATCGCCACCAGCGGCGGCGGCAGGTCCATCCGGCGCAGCATCGGCGGGTAATCCGCCTCACCGATCGCGACGAAGCGGGCGCCGGCGCGGGCCGCCAGTTCCACCTCGGCTTCCGCTTCGGCGAGCGATGGGATTCGGA
>JAKDNM010000234.1 GCA_030456445.1 Hyphomicrobiales bacterium | reverse complement strand
TCCCGCGCCGCTGGGCGGTGCATCTGCCGCAATGGCACTTGCAGGCGCAGATCGCATCCGCCTTCGCGGTGTTGATCATCCTGGCGGCGGGGGCGTTCGTGCTGCGCTACCTGATGCGGCTCGGCAAGGGTTGAGCAAGTGCGCCCGTTGGTTGCCAGCCTTGCCGTCGTGCTTGCCGGCAGCGCTGTGCTGGGGCAGGCGACCGACGGGTTTGCGGCCCTGACGACCGAAAGCGCGCGGCGCCTCGCCGCACTCACCGATATGCCGGCCGTGCCCGCCTTCCCGGTCGAGACGATGACGGGCGAGCGCCTCCTGCTGCCGCGGCACGATCGGAAGGCGACCGTGGTCGAGTTCATCTACACCAACTGCCCCACCATCTGTCAGGTGGCGGGAGCGGAGATGGCGCGCTTGCGCGACCGATTGGCAGCCGGGCCGCTCGCAGGGCGCGTGCGGCTGGTGTCCCTGTCCTTCGATCCCGCGCGCGACACGCGCGAGCAGATGGCGGAATACGGCCGCTGGCACGGCGCAGACGGAAAAGTCTGGACGGTCGCGCGACCGGGGCCGACCGACCTTCCCGCATTGCTGGGCGCCTATGGCGTGACGGTCATCCCCGACCGCACGGGCGGCTTCATCCACAACGCCGCGCTGCAAATCGTCTCCCCCGATGGGCGGCTGACGGCGATCCTCGACATGGACGACCTCGACGGCGCCGAAAAGGCGCTCGAAAGAGCGTTGCGATGAGGGCGCGCCTTGCCTGGGCCACGGGCCTGATTGCGAGCGCCGCGCTGTTTCGCGGCCCGCTCGAGGCCAGCCCCCTCACTCATGTGCTGGTGCAATTGCCCATCCTCGCGCTGGCCGGCGCGCTCATCGCCCCTCTATTGCGTTTCGGGCGAGGCGACTGGAACCGGGGCGGCTGGGCCTGCCTGCTGGCGGCAGGCTTCGGGATTGCCTTCTGGATGCTGCCGCGCAGCATCGACGCGGTGCTGGCGGACATGCGTTGGGAAGTCGCGAAATTCCTGGCCTTGCCGTTTCTGGTGGGGTTGCCGCTGGCCGCCGGATATGCGCGCGCGCACCCTCTCACCCGCGCGGTGATCAAGGCGCAGACCGTATCGATGCTGGCGGTGATGGCATTCCTCTACACCCACGCGCCAATGCGGCTGTGCAACGCGTATCTCGCGGAAGACCAGTATCGTCTGGGTATCGGCTTTCTCGCGCTCGCGTTCGCCACCGCCGCCGCCTGGATCGCTCCGTTGCTGTTTGCGACCCGGCAACAGGTATCCGGCCGTCAGTCCGGCACCGGAGCGAGTGGGGGAACGGTAGATGAAAGCAAGGAGGAAAGACTATGCGTGCAATCGCGATATTTGGCGCTCTCTTCACAGCCACATTGATGGCGGGCCATGCCCTGGCGCAGGATGCCGCCGCCGGCGAGAAGGTCTTCAACAAATGCAAGGTCTGCCACGACGCCGCCCAGGACAAGAACAAGATCGGACCTTCGCTCCACGGCGTCATCGGCCGCACCGCCGGCACGCATGAAGGCTACAAATATTCGTCCGCCATGATCGAGGCCGGCAAGTCGGGCGTGGTCTGGGACGAGGCCACGCTGACCAAATACCTTCACGATCCCAAGGCGATGGTCAAAGGCACCAAGATGGCGTTTCCCGGACTGAAGAGCGACGACGACATCGCAAACGTCATCGCCTATCTGAAGCAGGAATCACAGTAGTCTTTCGCCGCGTTCTGTGGGGGTGGTTGGCCGGCCGGATCGCATTGGCGGACGGCATGAAGTCTTCCGACGTATATCGTTAGCGATATGTGTCCGTCTCGAACACGAATAGGCTTCACAATCGCTCCAGCGGTCGGGATAAAGTTGGCAAACGCCGGCTGAAAAGCGGCCCCGCCAGGCGTGCAAGGTGCCCGCCTTTGATCCTTCGGAATATGCAGAGCGGAATCTGCCAGAGAATGCGCTTCGCCATTGCCCAACCGGCACGACAATCGAATTGTCGGTGAAGCGGAGGCGGTCGCGATCGTTGTAATTTTCGTGGAATGAGGACCCTGCTTGACGGCTTGATGGTCACCGTGAAGGCGCGCACATGCGGCTCTGTCACAACCGCATGTTCTTCGTTCGGGCTTATCTGCGCGAGACGCAGGAGATCGACGCACATGATCGGGC
>JAKDNM010000138.1 GCA_030456445.1 Hyphomicrobiales bacterium | reverse complement strand
GTTCAACAACAGCGGCTGGAACGGCGGTTCGTTCTCGTGGAGCGGCCTGTATTATGCCGGCCCGCAATATGCGCAGATGCGCTACGAGTTCGGCTCCAAGGACGGCATCTCGGGCGGTATCGCGGTGGAAAACCTGAACTACCAGACCACCTACATGCCGAACGTCGTTGGTCGCCTGACCTACGGTGCGGCTTGGGGCACGGTCGGCATCGCCGGCGCCTATGATCCGGACCGCAATGGCGCGGCCGCTGGCGAAGACGACACCTTCTCCGTCGAGGGTGCAATCAAGCTGAACGTTCCGTCCATGCCGGGTTCGGCGTTCAAGGTCATGGGTTGGTATAACAGCGCCTACACCGACGACTACAGCAATGGCACTCCCTTTGCTGCCGGTGCTACGCCTAAGTGGTCGGTCCTCGCCTCGTTCCTCTACCAGGCGACCCCGGATCTGGGCTTGATCGTGTCGGGCCAGTACTTCTCCAATGCCTACGCTGTCGGTACGAACGACGTTGTCGACGACACCTCGGCTTGGGCGGCGGAAGTGTCGGCCGTGTGGACCCCGGTCAAGAACTTCGAGATTCGTCCGGAGATCGTCTACCAGAAGGCCAAGGGGCTGGACGGAACCGTGTCGGGCTACCTGCGCTTCACGCGTTCTTTCTAATCGGATCATTCCGAATGGACGAAAACCCGGCGGGCAACCGCCGGGTTTTTGCTTTTGAGACCCGGACGGGAAGGGGTGACTGAAGCCAACCGCGCCGTTTCCACCGCACCGGAGAAGGCTTCAGCGCGTGCCGCGCCTGAGCACCGATTTGCGCATCTGCAAGGTGGTATTGAGAACGGTCTGGCGCGGCGGGCTCTGCTCGCCTCTCATGCGGGCGCGCAACCGCTCCCAGACGACGGCCGCGATCTCGTCGATCGGCTGGCGAATGGCGGTCAGCGCGGTTTTGCGCGCGCTCATCCACGCATAGTCGTCGAAGCCGACCAGGGAGACCTCGCCGGGGACGTCGATGCCTTGTTGCGCCAGCGCCGAAAGCGCGCTCAGCGTTGTCACATTGGTCAGGCCGACGACAGCATCGGGATGGGGATTGCGTTGCAGCCAGTCGGCAACGATCTCGGCGCCACGCTCGGCGACGGAGCCGGTTTCCAGAACGATCGGAACGATTCCGGCGCGCTCGGCGATGTTGTGCACGCCGCGTATGCGGCCGCGGATAGGCGAGATGCCGAGATCGGACGCGGCGACCAGCATGTTGACATGACCCGTTTCCACAAGGTGCCGCGCAACCATCTCGCCGGCTTCGACATTATCGATCGTCACCGTGTCGGCGAAGCACCCGGCCGGCACCACGCGGTCGCAGAACACCATCGGCAGATGGCCGGCTTCCTCGCGCAGAAGCGTGGGGACCGTGTCGGAACAGGGTACCGCGACAAGTCCGGAAGGCCGCCAGCCCAAAAGCGCGCGCAGCCGCGAGCGCTCCAGTTCCACGTCGTCGCGGGAGGAGGTGACGATCACGTCATAGCCATCCTTGCGCGCCATGACCTCGAGACGGGAAACCAGCGAGGTGAAGAACACGTCGTCGAGGTCGGGCACCAGGACGCAGACAATCCGCGCATTGCCGGAACGCAGTTGGGACGCCGCCCGATCGACCTGATAGGACAAGTCCCGGGCCGCCCGCTCGACGCGTTCGCGCAAGTCCGCGTTCACCGGCTTGTTGCCGCTGAAGACGTTCGAGACGGTCGCGATCGAAACGCCTGCGTGGGCGGCGACGTCCTTTATCGTGGCCCGTTTACGGTTCATGCGCGAAAGCAGAAAAACGTTTTACCATGAAACGTTTTAATGGCTGCATCTTCCCTTTTGCGCCGGCAAGAAAACCCCGAAACCCCCTACAAGTCATTGCTTTGGGGCAGGATGACGAGGTCGCGGATGGTTACGTTGCGCGGCCGCGTCAACATGAACATGACGGCCTCGGCGACTTCGTTGGGTTCGATCAGGCCGCCGGCGGCGAGTTCGGATTCCAGCTTGTCTTTCGGCCAGTCGGAGATCAACGCGGTGACGACCGGACCGGGCTGCACCGCGCCGACGCGGATGCCATGTTTCGCCACCTGTCGGCGCACCGTATGGACAAAGGCCTGCACCGCATGTTTCGAAGCCGTATAGATCGGCTCCCACACCACCGGCACCATGCCGGCGATCGAGCTGGTCATGACGATGTCGCCGGTCCTGCGTTCGACCATGTGCGGCAGAACGGCTTGCACGGAACGGAATGCGGCGTTGATGTTGAGATTGAGCACCCGGTCCCAGAGATCGGGATCGCCGTCGACGACCTCGCCGCCGATATAGGAGCCGGCATTGGCATGAAATATGTCAAGCTGGCCGGCCTGCCGAAGAATTTCCGGCATCATTCCCGCCACGCTTTCGGGATCGGTGAGATCGATGACAAGCGGGATGGCGCCGGAGCCGAGATCGGCACAGATTTTATTCACCGCATCGGCGGCACGGTCGATAAAGACCACGCGCGCACCCGCCGCCCGCATCGCCTTGGCGCATTCCAGGCCGATGCCCGATGCGGCGCCGGTGACAGCCGCGACTTTTCCCTGGAGACCAGCCGGCACCTCATCCCTCCCGCCGCGGCCGCCACAATGACCGCGAATAGCCGTTAAACGTTTTACTGAAAAACGTTTAACGGCAGTTCCCGGAATGTGTCAATCGTGTCGTTGCGGCGGAACAGGTCCCTGGGTAGGCATCGGAAAATGCGCATTCACCGCACGGCTGTTTCAAAACCCGGCGGCGGTGACGCTCCAGGTTTCATAGAAATGTGGACATCTTTGCCAACGGGCACTAACGGCTTGATCCGACAGGGCTTTGACGGCCACTATCGGCGGGCCGGGAGATATCCCTGTTCGGGGTCATTCGCCTGACGGCAAAAGTAGCAACAAATCATTCATAGATCCCACCATGTCGTTACCCGGTTACTTTCGTGATGTCGTGCAGCTTGAGGATCTTTTGTCGGAGCCGTCCGCGGCGCTGATCGAAGATTTCGGGAAGGCACCCGGCGCCATCATGGTGCTGGGTGTGGGGGGCAAGATGGGTCCCACCCTGGCGCGGATGGCCAAGCGGGCCGATCCTGCACGGCGCGTGATCGGGGTGGCACGCTTTTCCGAGCCGGGCCTGCGCGAGCAATTGCAGGACTGCGGCGTGGAGTGCATAGAAGCCGACCTGCTTGACTATGAGGCGCTGGCCGCCTTGCCCGACGCGCCCAACGTCGTCTTCATGGCCGGGCGCAAGTTCGGGTCCACCGGCAACGAAGCGCTTACCTGGGCGATGAACGGCCACGTGCCGGCGCTGGTCGCACAGCGCTTCGCGCGGTCGCGCATCGTGGTATTTTCGACGGCCTGTGTTTATCCGTTCGTCGAGGTCGACGGAGACGGCGCGGACGAAACATTCTCGCCGCTGTCGCCGATCGGCGAGTATGCCAATTCGTGCGTGGCACGCGAGCGGATGTTCGAATATTTTTCGCAAGCGCAACAAACGCCGGGCCGCCAGTTGCGGCTCTCCTATGCGATCGACATGCGCTACGGCGTATTGCGCGACGTGGCTGAAAAAGTGCAGCGGCGCGAGCCGATCGACATCAGCATGGGCTACGCGAATTTGATCTGGCAGGGCGAAGCCAATGAGCGGGCGCTGCGCGCGCTGGCGCATTGCGAGACGCCGATGTCGCCGCTCAATTTGAGCGGCCCAAAGGTGTCCATTCGAGAGATCGCCGTCGGCCTCGGCCGTCGCCTGGGGGCGGAGCCCGAATTCACCGGCTCCGAAGCGCAAAGCGCGCTTTTGGTGAATTGTGGCCTGGCCTATCGTCTGTTCGGCGCGCCTGAAGTCGGTATCGAAACCATGCTGGACTGGACAGCCGACTGGATCAAGCGGGGCGGCGCCAGTCTCGACAAACCGACCCACTACGAGGCGCGTGATGGCAAGTATTGAGGCGGATTTCTGATGGCACATTGGAGCGGCATGCCGGCCGATACGCTTGCGCTGCTGCGAGGCGGGACCGTGATCCCGGCGCATCTTCTGGCGCTGGATGCCGCGCGCCGGCTTGATGCCAGCCGCCAGCGCGCCCTGACGCGCTACTATCTCGACGCGGGCGTGGGCGGCGTGGCCGTCGGCGTGCACTCCACGCAATTCGCGATCCGTGAGACCGGGCTGTACCGGCCGGTGCTCGAACTGGCCATGCGCACCGCCGAGGAGTGGACGCCGCTTAGCGGGCGCCGGCCGCTATGCATGGTCGCCGGCCTGGCGGGGCCGACCGCGCAGGCGGTTGAGGAAGCCAGGATTGCAAGCGATCTAGGCTATCACGCCGCGCTGCTCAGTCTTGCGGCGCTCAAGGGCGCCAGCGAGGACGAGTTGGTGGCGCATTGCCAGTCGGTGGCCGAGATCATGCCGCTGATCGGCTTTTACCTGCAGCCGGCGGTGGGGGGCCTGCTGCTGTCGGAATCCTTCTGGCAGCGTTTCGCGGCCATCGACAATGTGGTGGCGATCAAGATGGCGCCGTTCAACCGCTATCGTACGCTGGACGTGATCCGCGGCGTTATCGCCGCGCGCGCCGAGGACCGCGTCACGCTCTATACCGGCAATGACGACCACATCGTGCTCGACCTCCTGGCGCCCTTCACGTTCATGCGAGACGGCAAACCGGTCACCGTGCGTGTGCGCGGCGGCCTGCTCGGTCACTGGAGCGTGTGGACGCAAGCTGCCGTCGGGGTATTCGAAAATATCCGCAAGGCCGTCGCAGCCGGTGTCATCGAGCCGTCCCTGCTGGCGCTGGACGCGCAGATAACCGATTGCAATGCCGCGCTTTTCGATGTCGCGAACGATTTCCGCGGCTGTATCGCCGGCTGTCATGAGATTTTGCGCCGTCAGGGGCTGTTGGAAGGCATCTGGTGCCTGGATCCGGAGGAGGGGTTGAGCCCCGGACAGGCCGAGGCGCTGACACGCATCCAGCGTGATTACCCGCACTTGATGGATGATGGGTTCGTTGCTAAAAACCGCGAACGGTGGCTGTCATAGGCGTATCTCGCAGCCTGTTTTGCGAGGGGGAGGACTAAATGCATAGACGTACATTTCTTCAAGGCACGGTCGGGGCTGCGGCATTGGCGATGGCTGGTCCCGCTGCGGCGGAAGACGACTGGAAGCCGACGCGACCCATCAATCTGATCGTGCCGTGGGCGGCCGGGGGGTCGACCGATCAGATCACGCGCGTCACCGCCGCCGAACTGGAAAAAATCCTCGGCCAGACCATCGTCATCGTCAACCAGCCGGGTGCTTCTGGTTCCATCGGTACGCGCAGCGCGTGGACCGCGGAGAAGGACGGCTACACCTGGACGGCCGGAGCGGCGCAGGATCTGGGCACGTACCAGACGCTGGGGTCGCTCGACGCCGGTATCAAGGACTGGCACCTGTTCCTGAACGTGGCCAATATTTCCGTGCTGGGGGTCAATGTCGATCGCCCGTGGAAGACGGCCAAGGAATTGATCGACGACATGAAGGCACGCCCAGGCGAGATCAGCGTGGCGACGGCCGGTGTCACCTCGGCCGGGCACGCAGCCATGGACCGGGTCATCAACGCCACGGGCATCAAATACAAGGAAGTCGCCTATGATGGCGGCAATCCCGCCGTCCTGTCCACGGTATCGGGTGAAACCGATCTCACCTCGCAACTGGCTGTCGAGCAGGCCGATATGATTCGCGGCAAGCGCATCCGGCCGCTGGCGACGGTGGGCGACAAGCCGCTCGAACTGGAAGGCTATGGGACTATCCCGCCGCTTTCCGACACCCTGCCCGACCTGAAGGCGCCGCTCAATTATTTCGGCATCTTCATTCCCAACGGGGTTCCCGACAACGTGGTCAAGACGTTGGAGAAGATCTGGGCGGAGAAGATACCGAGCAATGAGGCGCTGAAGAAATACGCCGCCTCGCGCGGAGCCGTCTTCGATCCGCTCTACGGCGAAGAGGCACAAAAAGCGGTGTTCCCGGCCATCCAGTTGAACGCATGGAGTATCTTCAACAAGGGTATGGCCAAGGTTTCTCCCGATACTGTCGGTATTCCCAAGCCTTGAGACCGACATGAAGGGTGCGGAACCCACGCCCGTAGACGAGACCGACGAGCCGCAGAACGGAATCGCAGATTCCGATTCTGCGGCTTCGCCTCGCGCCGATCTGCACGATGCGATCGGGTGGATCATTCTTGGCGTGGCGGTCGCCGTCGCCTCGCTGCAGATGGATCGTCTCCAGGACCGGCATATCAACCCGTTCACCATTCCCGGGCTGGTTCCGGGACTTCTCGGCGCCGGCATGGTCGTCATGGGCATCATACTCGGCCTGCGCAGCTGGATGCGGGGCGGGCATCGGCAGGCGATAGTACGAGCGACAGCCAATCAGCGCGAGCGGCGCAAACGCGCATTGCTGTCGGTGATCCTGTGCTGCGGCTACAGCGTGGTGCTGATCGGCCACGGATTGCCGTTCTGGGTGGCGTCCTCGATTTACGTGACCTGCTCCATCCTCGTGTTCAACCGCATCAGCGCCGATCCGGTGAAGCGCCGGCTCAGCTTGCTTGCGGTGGCCAAGGCGCTGCTCATCGGCGTGCTTTCCTCGGTAGTGGTCTGGCTGGTGTTTGAACGAATCTTTCTGGTGCGCCTGCCGTAACGGTACCGGCGCGCTGCGTTTTTTCAGGACTCCATCATGTTGCAAGGTTTGCAGGATTTAGGGGCCGCCTATCTCAGCTTCATGAGTCCCATGACGCTGCTGTATGGGTTGGGCGGCGCGTTTATGGGGATGGTCATGGGCATTCTGCCCGGCCTCTCGGCGACGCTGGCCATCGCCTTGCTGACCACGATGACGATGAGTCTGGATGGCAACGTCGCCATTCTGGTGCTGATATGTTCCTATGTGGGCGCGCTTTACGGCGGCTCGCGCACGGCCATCCTGCTCAACATTCCAGGCACCGCCGCCAATGCGGCGTCGTGCGCCGATGGCTACGCGCTGGCACAGCAGGGCCAGGCGGGACGCGCCATCGGCATCGCGACTTCAGGCGCCGTCACCAGCACTTTGCTCGGCGTCCTTTTCCTGGCGACGCTGACGCCGCTACTGTCAAACGTGGCGCTGAAATTCGGCGCATTCGAGTTTTTCTGGCTGGCATTGTTCGGCGTCACCCTGTCGGGCAGCATCGTCGGCGGCGATCCGCTCAAGGGCTGGCTGATGGGGCTGGTCGGGCTGCTTCTGGCCCAGGTCGGCGAGGAAAGCCTCTATGCCTATCAGCGCTTCACGTTCGGCTGGGAATCCCTTGCGGGCGGCATCGCCCTTATCCCGGCGCTGGTGGGAGCCTTCGGCCTGGCCGAAGTGCTGATGGCTCTGTCCGATCCTATCGAGCGCAAGATCCACGACCTCACCGATTCCGTGCTGCCGCGCTGGCGCGACCTGTTCCAGTACCGCTGGACGGTGCTGCGTTCGGGGCTCATCGGCGTGTTCACGGGCTTGCTGCCGGGGGTGGGCGAAGACGCGGGCGCATGGGTTTCCTATGCGGCGGCCAAGGCCGTGAGCAAGGAGAAGGAAAAATTCGGCAAGGGTTCCATAGACGGGCTGATGGCGGCCGAGACCGGCGATATGTCGTCGGTCCCGGGGCACCTCGTTCCCGTATTGGCGCTCGGCGTGCCCGGATCGGCGCCTTCGGCGGTGTTGATGGCCGCCATGATCATCCATGGCGTGCAGCCGGGGCCGATGTTGATGGTCGAGCATCCGCAATTTGTCTATCACGTGGTTGCCATGACCACGCTGGCGTCGTTTGCCATCCTGCTTTTCGGCTTGTTCGGCGTACGCCCCATGCTGCAGGTGCTGAAAGTCCCGCGCAACATCCTGATGCCGATCGTCTTCCTCTTGTGCACGGTCGGCGCGTTTGCCGTAGCGTCACGCCTGTTCGACATCTACGCCATGGTGGCCGTCGGGATCGGCGCTTATTTTCTGCGCCGGCGCGGTTACGAAATGGCGCCTCTGGTGCTCGGACTGGTGCTGGGCCCGTTGCTGGACAAGAGCCTGCGTCGCGGCCTGGTGCTTTCGGACGGCAGTCTGGAGCCGTTTTTCACGCGGCCGATTTCCATGGTTCTCGCGGCGATCACCATTTTCATGTTCCTGCTTTACGTGCCCATATTCCGCGCTGCCGTCGGCCGCGTCTGGAAAGCCATCGCTCACGGCGCGCGAGGTGCATTGGGCAAGTCCGATATTTGAGGGACGCAGTTTTTCTGAATGAAGATCGCACTTTGCAATGAAGTCCTGCGGCCAATGCCCTTCGAAGAGCAGTGCCGCGTGGCCGCCCATATGGGCTATGACGCACTCGAGGTGGCGCCCTTCACCCTCAAGGACGATCCATTCCAGATCAGCGATGCCGAGGCGAAAGAGTACGCTCGCATCGCGCATGACCATGGCCTGACCATTTCCGGGCTGCACTGGCTGCTGGTCGCGCCGGACGGACTTTCCATCGTCAGTGCCGACGCCGCGCAGCGCGAGCGTACGGTCCGTGTCATGGAACGCATGGTGGAACTGTGTGCCGTGCTCGGCGGGCGCTATCTGGTGCATGGCTCGCCAAAACAGCGTTCCGTGCCGGAAGGTTCAGGCGCAGCCGAGGCATGGGAGCGGGCGCGCGACTGTCTGGCGCAAGCAGCCCGGCGGGCGGAGGCCTGCCAACTGGTCTACTGCCTGGAACCGCTGTCGCGGCGTGAGACCGATTTCGTCAATACCGTCGAGGACGCGGTTCGCATGGTGACCGAGATCGGTTCGCCCGGCCTTCAAACCATGATCGATTGCAGCGCCGCCGGTCAGGCCGAGCGCGTTTCCGTGCCCGACCTGATCGAGCGTTGGATGCCTACCGGCCATATCGCGCATGTTCAGGTGAACGATCCGAACAGGCGCGGTCCCGGCCAGGGGGAGATGCGTTTTGGCGCGATCCTGCGCAGCCTGCTCGCCATGCAACGCCAAGGCCATTACAACGGCATCCTGGCTGTAGAGCCTTTCGATTACGTGCCGGACGGGCCGGGCTGCGCGGCTTATTCCATCGGCTACCTGCGCGGTATCCTGCAGGAGACCGAAAGTGACGAATGATGCGCCGCGACTGATCATCGAAGCCATCGAACTTTATGAGCGGCCGGTGCAATTGCGCCTGCCGTTTCGTTTTGGCGTGGTGACGCTGACCGAGTGCCCGCAGGCGTTCGCGCGTGTCCGGGTGGCGCGTACGGACGGCCGCGCGGCCTGGGGCGCGGCGGCCGAATTGATGGCGCCCAAATGGTTCGACAAGAATCTCGACCTGTCCAACGAAGACAATTTCCAGCAATTGCGCACCGTGCTGCAGATGGCGCGCGCCGCCTATCTGGCCGACGCCACGCTGGCGACGGCCTTCGGCCATTTCGCGCGTCATCACGACGCGCATGAAGCGGCCTCCGCCGCGCGAGGGTTCAACCCGCTACTGGCCAATTACGGCCCGGCGCTGATCGACCGTGCCGTGCTGGATGCGCTGTGCCGGCTGGAGGGCGTGTCGTTCTACGCGGCGATGCAGGCCAATCTGGCAGGTATCAACGGCGCGAAACGGGAATTTGCCGGCCTTGATATACCGGCGTTCCTGCAAGGCCTGAGGCCCGCGGAAACGATAGAAGCGCGGCATACCGTTGGTCTGCTCGACGCCATCACCGCGGCCGATTTGCAGCAGCGGGTCGCCGATGGCCTGCCCGAAACGCTGGAGGAAGTGATCGCGGCCTATGGCCACCGCTGGTTCAAGCTCAAGGTGAGCGGCAAGCGGGAAGCCGACATCGAACGGCTTGGCGCCATCGCCTCCGTACTCGATCGCCTCGGCGACCCCTATTTCGTTTCCCTCGACGGCAATGAGCAGTATGAATCGGCTGCGGCGCTGGCCGAACTCGTGGGCGCGATCCGGGCAGCGCCGCGACTGGCGCGCCTATGGTCGTCGGTGGCCTTCATCGAACAGCCCATCGCGCGACGGCATGCGCTCGAGGTCGACCTGCACGGGACCGATCTCGGCAAGCCGGTGATCATCGACGAATCCGACGGCGTGC
>JAKDNM010000030.1 GCA_030456445.1 Hyphomicrobiales bacterium | reverse complement strand
CGCGTGGGCTCGTAGTTTTGTATAAGAGACAGTGCTAAAAGGGGCGGCGGCGCGAGCGGGGCCGCCCAGGCTTCTTCCGGCATCCCGGCGGGATACCGGTTCAGGTCCGCCTCAAGCCTTGTAGTAACGCTTGGCGCGCTTCTCCGCGCGTGCCGCCGCATCTTCCGGCGAGTGCTGGCCGATGCAGGCCTCGGCAAACATGTCGACCAGCACATAGTCCGCCATCACCGCGGCGGATGCCGGGCCGAGCTTACCGGCATAGCCGTTGGTACGCAGCGTCTCCGACGCCTTCGCATAAGGCGCGAAAGCGGGGTCGGCCGTCCAGATCGGGTTGTCGGCGTAGGCCTTCAACGTCTGGCAGCAATAGGCGCTGGACCCCTTGATCCACTCGTCCATCTGCGGCTTCTCGAACATGAACTGGAGATAGGCCTTCGCGGCGTTCGGATATTTCGAATATTTGAACAGGACCATGCTGGTCACCTGATGCAGTTCGATATCCTTGCCGCTCTTGCCGACAGGAAGGTTGGTCGTACCGATATCCTTGGCGAGTTCGGCCATCTTCGGGTCGTTCTTCGCCGCGTAATAGGCGGAAACGCCGTTGGCGATCACCGAGACCTGCCCGGCCAGGAAGGCACGGTTGTTGTTGACGTCGAGCCAGCTTTCCGTGCCCGGAATGAAGGTCTTGTAGAGTTCCATCGAGTATTTGATCGCGTCGATCGTCTCCGGGCTGTTGATGGCGACCTTGTTGTTCTCGTCCACCATCTTGCCGCCATGGCTCCACAACAGCCAGTGCGCGTAGTTGTTGCCGTCGCCGACACCGTGGCCCTGGGTGAAGCCTGCCTGCGGGAGGCCCTTCTCCTTCAGCGCCTGGCAGAGCTTCAGGAAGCCGTCCGTATCCTTGGGGAATTCGCTGAACCCCGCCTTTTCGACGATGCTCTTGCGATAGACCATGGCGTTGCCGATCGTGGCGAGCGGCAGGCCGACGAACTTGCCGTCATTGGTGGCGTAGGATTTCGGCCCGTCATACCAGCCGCCATACTTGCCGCCGAGATAGTCGGCCAGATCGGTGAGATCGGTGAGCTTGTCGGGATATTGCTGCGGATCGTCGAACCAGACCCACATGATGTCGGGGCCGGAGCCGACATTGGCCGCGACGGCTGCCTTCGGGCGGATATCCTCCCAGCTTTCCTTGTCGATGCGGACCTCGATGCCGGTCGCCTCGGTGAATTTCTTGGTGTTGGCAAGCCACGCCGTCTCGTCACCCGAAACGAACGGCGACCAGCGGGTGACGCGAAGCGAAGCGCCCTCTTCCGGCTTGTACTTCAGTTCCGCCTTATCCTGGGCGTGCGCCTTGCCCGTCCCGATAAGCGGCAATCCGGCTGCCCCGACCGCAAGGCCGGCGCTGGTGCGCAACAGATCACGTCTTGAAATCATGTCATCTTCCTCCGCTTGTTACTCGTTTCTTCGAGGGTTGAGTCTTTTGCCGCGCGACGCCGCTTAACCGCTTGCCGGTCTCGGCGTCGAACAGATGGACCTGATCGCGCTCTGGCGAGAGCCGGATCGTCTCGCCCGGCGCAAGCCGGTGGCGTTCGCGGAACAGTGCGGTGATCGGTTGGTCGCCGACCTTGGCGAAAACCTGGATTTCGGCGCCGGTCGGCTCAATGACGGTGACCTCGGCGGGCGCGCCATCGTCGGAAAGGCCGATATGTTCGGGGCGGATGCCGTAGAGAGCGGACCGGCCGGCCATGCCTTCAGGCACCGAATGAAGCGGCAGCACCGCGCCGCTCTCGACGACGAACGTGGCCGAGCCGTCATCGGCAACGCGGCCTTTGAGGAAATTCATCGAGGGCGAGCCGATGAAGCCTGCGACGAAGATGTTTTCGGGATTGTCGTAGAGTTCGAGCGGCGAACCCATCTGCTCGACGATGCCGTCATGCATGACCACGATCTTGTCGGCCATCGTCATCGCCTCGACCTGGTCGTGGGTGACGTAGACGGTGGTGGTTTTCAAGCGCTGGTGCAGTTCCTTGATTTCGGTGCGCATGGCGACGCGCAGCTTGGCGTCAAGATTGGAAAGCGGCTCGTCGAACAGGAAGACCTGCGGGTTGCGCACGATGGCGCGGCCCATGGCGACACGCTGGCGCTGGCCGCCCGATAGCTGGCGCGGGTAACGCTCGAGCAGCGGCAAGAGGCCGAGGATTTCCGCCGCGCGCCGGACGCTTGCCTCGATCTCGGATTTCGGCGCGCCGCGCAGTTTCAGCGAGAATGCCATGTTCTGCGACACGGTCATGTGCGGGTAGAGCGCGTAATTCTGGAACACCATGGCGATGTCGCGCTCTTTCGGCGGCAGATTGTTCACCACCCGCTCGCCGATGGCGATATGGCCGCCGGTGATCTGCTCCAGCCCGGCGATCATGCGCAGCAATGTCGATTTACCGCAGCCCGAGGGTCCCACGAGCACGACGAACTCGCCATCCGCAATGTCGATCGAGACGCCATGGATGACCTCGGTCGCCCCATAGGCCTTGCGTACGTCACGAATGGCTACGTTTGCCATGCAGGCAGTCTCCTCCCATATCTTTGTTGGCGAAGGCAAAGCCGGCTGGGCCGCTCCCCTCATGCATACGCCGCTCGAAGCGGGAGGATGATTGCACGGCTTGCCGGATATGCCAAGACGGTAGCGCTGTCATATCGGGATGCCGCCGGCCCTGCCACGCGCGCGGCCCGGAGATCGGCGGGGGATCAGAGCGAGATCAGCGGAGTTCCTTGACTAAAGTCTTATCCGGGAAGCAGGTGGCGCGGCGACCGGCCTTCGCCTGCCATTCGCCGATCGAGCGTCGCGTCTTGAAGCCGGGGAAGCCATCGACGCCACCGACATCGTAGCCCTTCTTCTCGAGCGCCCGCTGCAGGCGGGCGACATCGGAGCGGTAAAGGCCGCCGACCTTGCCCCATGGGCCCGAAAAATACTTCTCCCCGCCCTCCATCCTGTCGGCGGCATGGCCGATGAACAGCGCATAGAGATCGCTGTTGTTGTATTCCTTCAGCACATAGAAATTCGGCGTGACGATGAAGGCCGGGCCGAAACGGCCGGCCGGCATCATCAGGAAGCCGATGGCTTTGCGCTCAGCCGCCGGAAACGGCCGTTTGCCGACCCGCTCGATGCCCATCGACGCCCATTCGGAGATGGCATGGCCGCGATCGGGTCCTTCCAGCGCGCAGGAGACGGAGGCCGGCACCCTCACCTCGTAGCCCCAGCCGCGGCCCCTCGCCCAGCCATATTGCTGGAGGTAGTGCGCGATGGAGGCGAGCGTATCGGGCACCGAGTTCCAGATGTCGCGCTTGCCGTCGCCGTCGAAATCGACGGCGTGCTCCAGATAGGAAGAGGGCAGGAATTGCGGCTGGCCGAGCGCGCCCGCCCACGAACTCTTCATCTCGCCTGCGCCGATATAGCCCTTCTGCACGATCTGGAGCGCCGCCAGCACTTCTTTCCGGAAAAGATCCTTGCGCCGCGCCATGAAGGCCTTGGTGCCGAGCACCTCGAAAGCGTCGTAGGGGATCTTCACCGCGCCGAAATGCGTCTCGCGTCCCCAGATCGCCAGCACGATCGCGCCCGGAACGCCGTAGCGCTTTTCCACCGCCGAGAGGGTGGACGCGTAGCGGTCGAGCCGGGCGCGGCCGCCGGCGACAACCGGCCCGATCGCGCTCTCCGCGAAATACGCGCCGGGCGAGCCGAACTCGGCCTGACGCTGCGCCTTGGGCACTCTCGGCTTCTCGCCCGGCGGGATCAGATCGGGAAGCTTCCAGTTGAGCGACACGCCCTTGAAGGCGGCCGCGAAGGTCGCCTGCGAAACCCCGAGTTTTTTCGCGTCCGGCCACAGATCGTCGGCCAGCCAGACGCGAAACTGCCGCCCGATTGCGGCGTGGTCGGCGGCATGGGCGATGGCGGGAATCGAAAACAGGAGAAGGGCGGCGGCAAATGAAAGGAGAATGTGAAGGTGATTTTGAAAGTTCCGGCGCTTGCCCGCGAATATGCCCTCCGATCCGCCCATCAAAACACCGTCCGCGATTTCAGTGCGGCGGCCAGCGTGCCCTCGTCGAGATAGTCGAGTTCACCGCCGACCGGAACGCCATGCGCCAGCCGCGTCACCTTCACGCCGAGGCCGGAAAGCTGGTCGGTGATGTAGTGGGCGGTGGTCTGGCCCTCGACGGTTGCGTTGACGGCGAGGATCACTTCCTTGACGCCGCCGACGGCGACGCGGCTGACCAGCGATTTCATGTTCAGATCATCCGGCCCGATGCCGTCGAGCGGCGACAGCGTGCCGCCGAGCACATGAAAACGAGCGTTCATGGCGCCGGCGCGCTCCAGCGCCCACAGATCGGCGACGTCCTCGACCACGATCAGGGTGGTATCGTCGCGGCGCGGATCGGTGCAGACATTGCAGGGATCGGCCGTATCGACGTTGCCGCAGACCGAGCAGACGCGGACCTTGTCCAGCGCCTCGGCCATGGCGGAGGCGAGCGGCCCCAGCAACTGCTCTTTCTTTTTGATGAGGTGCAGCGCCGCCCTGCGCGCCGAGCGCGGCCCGAGCCCCGGCACCTTGGCGAGAAGCTGGATCAGGCGTTCGATCTCGGGGCCGGCGATGCGTTGGGACATGAGGGTTTTGAGCGGTTGACAGGGGGCTTCGGCAGTCGGTAGTCGGCAGGTCGGCAGTCGACGAAAGGATCATTTCGCGACCCGCTATGCGCTCCTACCGCCCATTGCCGATTGCCGACTGCCGTTCACTAAAACGGCAATTTCATCCCCGGCGGGATCGGCAGGCCGGCCGTCATCTCGCGGGTCTTTTCCTGCAGGACTGCCTCGACCTTGGCCTTGGCGTCGTTATGCGCGGCGAGGATAAGGTCCTCGAGAATCTCGACCTCGTCCTCCTTGAAGAGCGAGGGGTCGATCTTCAGCGCCTTCATCTCCATCTTGCCCGACAGCGTGACGGAAACCATGCCGCCGCCGGCCTGCCCGGTTGCCTCGATCGAGGCCATCTCCTGCTGCATGGCCTCGAACTTGGCCTGCATTTCCTTGGCCTTGCCCATCAAGCCCATCAGATCCTTCATGGCCATCTCCGTTCTTCAATCCTCTTCGGGGTCTTCAATATCGTCCGGCACGGCATCGGCCGGCAGATCGTCGGTGCCGGCTGTCGCGGCGGCGTCGGGCAGCTTTACATCGACGATCTTCGCGCCCGGAAAGCGGGCGAGGATCGCCGCCACGTTGGGGTCGGCGCGCGCGTCCATGATCGCCGTTTCGCGGCGCGAGGCTTCCTGTTCGGCGAGCGTCGGCCCGCCCTCCTCGCGCGAGACGGTGACCAGCCAGTTGCGGCCGGTCCATCGACGCAGTCTCGCGTTCAAATCGCCGGCCAGCGTCTTCGGTGCGTCGGATGTCAGCGAGATGTCGAGCCGGCCGGGGTCGAGCCGCACCAGCCGCACGCAGCGCTTCACCAGCACCTTGAAAGCCATGTCGCGCTCGGTGTCGGCCAAAGCCGCGATGTCGGCGAGCGAGGCTATGCGGACGGCAGCCGCCGCCTCCGGCTCAATAATCGGTTGCAGGGAGGCCGGCTGCGGTGCGATCGCCTGCAGCTCGGCATCGGCTTGCCGCTCCACCAGCCGCATCGTCTGCCCGCCGCCGCTCGTCTGCATGCGGGAGGAGGACGCAACCGCGCCGGGTGCCGAGCTTGCGGGCGAACCTGACGACCCCCCTTGGAGCGGCGGAGAGGCGGCGGGACGCGGCGCACCGTTCCCGCCGGAAGGCTGACCCTCGCCGTCCAGCGCCTTCAGCGCCTCGTCCAGCGTCGGCAGCGTGGCGGCGTGTGCGATGCGGATCAGCACCATCTCGGCCGCGCCTGCCGGCCGCGCAGCGCCTTCCGTCTCACCAATGCCCTTCAGCAGCATCTGCCAGGCGCGCGAAAGCACCCTGACTGAGAGTTTTTCGGCGAAAGCTGCGCCGCGCGTGCGCTCGTCCTCGGTAAGCGAGGCGTCGCGCGCGGCTTCCGGCACGAAGCGCAGCCGGGTCACCAGATGCGTGAATTCGGCAAGGTCGGTCAGCACGACGGCCGGATCGGCGCCGGCGTCATATTGCATGCGGAACTCATTCAGGGCGCCGGCCACGTCGCCCTTCATCAGAAACTCGAACAGGTCGACCACGCGCGCCCGGTCGGAAAGGCCGAGCATCGAGCGCACCTCCTCGGCCGTGACGCCGCCTTCGCCGTGGGCGATGGCCTGGTCCAGGATGGAGAGTGCGTCGCGCACGGAGCCTTCCGCCGCGCGCGCGACCATGGCGAGTGCCGAAGGCTCGACGGTCACGCCTTCCAGCCCCGCGATCTTCTCCAGATGCGCGGTCAGCACGCCTGCATCGACACGGCGCAAGTCGAAGCGCTGGCAGCGCGACAGGACCGTGATCGGCACCTTGCGGATTTCGGTGGTGGCGAAGATGAACTTAACATGCGGCGGGGGCTCTTCCAGCGTCTTCAACAGGCCGTTGAAGGCCTGGGTGGAGAGCATATGCACTTCGTCAATGATGTAGACCTTGTAGCGCGCGGAAACCGGCGCATAGCGCACCTGCTCGATGATCTCGCGAATATCGTCGATGCCGGTATGGGAGGCGGCGTCCATCTCGATCACGTCGACATGGCGGCCTTCCATGATCGCCTGGCAATTTTCGCCGGGCTCGGGAAAGGTGATGGACGGCTCGTTGACGGTCGCGGTCTTGTAGTTGAGCGCACGCGCGAGGATGCGCGCGGTAGTCGTCTTGCCGACGCCGCGTACACCGGTCAGCATCCATGCCTGCGCGATCCGCCCCGTCTTGAAGGCGTTGGTCAGCGTGCGCACCATCGGCTCCTGGCCGATCAGGTCGGAAAAATCGCGCGGCCGGTACTTGCGCGCCAGCACCCGGTAGGGGCCGGCCTTCGCTTGGACCGGGGCGCCGCCGCCGGGGGGGCTCTCGATCAAGGCGCTTTCGGGGGGCGTCCCCTTTTCGTCGGACGCCGTCTGTCCGGCTTCGCTCATAAGCGCGTTTCGCTCCCGATTGGCTGATGGCGTCCCGGCGTGGGTCGAGACACCTTCACTGTCGCCCGCCGCGCTGGGCCGCGTCAATGCCATCGGGCGAAAGAACGCGGGGCCGTCGGGCAAAAGAACGCGGGCCGTCCGGCGAAACGGAAGAAGGTGGGAGGCTGGCACGATGACCCGTGCCGTGGCTCGTTAGGGCTGCTTCCTTCCGGACCTGACCCGGTTGGCGAGTGGCTCGTCCACCACCAACCTCCCGCCGCTCATATCGGGGAAAGGCGAAGGAAATGCAAGGGCGGAAGCGGCGGCCGGGCCGAGAGGGCCGCCAAGGCAGCGTGGCGATGAACAAATATACCCTTTCGTCCAAGCCCGAGGAAAATGGTCGACGAACCGCTTGCGGGGCGCGCGCGCGCATTCTAGCCTTCGCTGGAAGATGGGAAACGCCGATGATGGGGGTCGAGACGGCCGGCTTCGAACTCGACCGAAGGCTCGAAGCCGACACGAGGCATGTGATGTGGCTGGGGTTGTGCGAACTCCGCTTCATGGACGACCGCCGCTGGCCGTGGCTGGTACTGGTGCCGCAGCGGCCGGGCGCGGCGGAGGTGCATGACATGACGCCGCTCGACCAGGCGATGCTCACCTTCGAGACCAACATGGTCGCCGAAGCGCTGAAGAACATGACAGGCTGCTTCAAGATCAACACCGGCGCGCTCGGCAACATCGTGCGCCAGCTTCACGTGCATGTCGTCGCCCGCTTCGAAGGCGACGCCAGTTGGCCGGGCCCGGTCTGGGGCCATGGCGAGCGCGAACCCTACCGGCGCGAGGACGCCCACCAATTCGCCGACCGCATCGCCACGGCGCTCTTCCCCAACCAATAGACCATCCCGACTGGACCCGTTCATGCCGTTTCGCCTCTTCGACGCGCCATTGCGCGAGCCCAGCCAGTTCGTCGGATTTGCCGGCAACGATCTCGATCGGCAATCGGAAAACCGCGACGAGGAAAGCTTGGCCAAAGCGCTTGAACACCCGGCGGCGCGGCTCATGCTGGTCCATGGCGGTCGCGCCTACCTCAAGCTGAAGGACGGCGTGTTCGATCCGCATTTCACGCGTGAGCAAGGCACCGCGCTCAAGGCTCGGCTCGACCATGCGGTCCTGCTCGGCTTCGACGCGACGGGACCGAGGATCGTCGTGCCCGCCGGCGTCGAGCCGGACGATCTGCCTGCGACGATCAAGGCGATCGACTACCGCTCGGTCTATGTGCAGGGCCTGATCGGCCCGACCGATCTCGGCGCGCTGGCGCAGGGCGCCTCGCTGCTTGCCTGGCATTCCAGCCACCGCTTCTGCTCGAAATGCGGGCATGAGAGCGAGATGCGGCATGGCGGCTACCGCCGCGTCTGCGGAAATTGCGGCACGGAACATTTCCCGCGCACCGATCCGGTGGCGATCATGCTGACGGTCAGCGGAGAGAAATGCTTGATGGGGCGCAGCCCGCGCTTCGCGCCCGACATGTATTCCTGCCTCGCCGGCTTCATCGAGCCCGGCGAAACCATCGAGAACGCCGTGCGGCGCGAGACGCTGGAGGAGGCGGGGATACGGCTCGGCCGCGTCCTCTACCAGGCAAGCCAGCCCTGGCCGTTTCCCCATTCGCTGATGATCGGCTGCTATGGCGAGGCGCTGAACGAGGACATCCACACCGATTTCAAAGAGCTGGAGGATTGCCGCTGGTTCGAACGCGAGGAAGTCCGCGCCATCATCGCCGGAAATCACGCGGACGGCATCACCGTCCCGCCGCCCGGCGCCATCGCCAGCCATCTCATCCGCACCTGGGCGGACGGATGAGGAGAAGCCGCAAGGCTTTCGTGGAGCGCAGACGAGCGCCGTTTGCAGCCCGGCCTCGCGGCTTTTCTCAGTCGTCCTCGCCCAGCGTGGCACGGAAGGGATGCTCCGCGTAGACGCCGAGGATGCGCACTTCGCGCGAGAAGAAGCCCAGTTCCTCCAGCGCCAGCGCCACGTTGGCGTCGTCGGGATGGCCCTCGATGTCGGCGTAGAACTGGGTGGAGAAGAACTTGCCGCCGAGCTGATAGCTTTCGAGCTTGGTCATGTTGACGCCGTTGGTGGCAAATCCCCCCATCCCCTTGTAGAGCGCGGCCGGCACGTTTCTGACGCGGAAGACGAAGGTCGTCATCATCTTCTCGGCCGGATCGGTGCGCACCGCCCAATGCTTCTCCTTCGACAGGACGACGAAGCGGGTGACGTTGTTGTCGGTGTCCTCGACATTCTCGGCGACGATGTCGAGATGGTAGAGCTCGGCGGCAAGGCTGGGCGCGAGCGCGGCGTTGGCAGGGTTGCCCTCCTCGGAGACGAGGCGGGCGGCGCCCGCCGTATCGCCCGCCACCACCGGCTTCCAGCGGTTCTTGCGGATCACCTTGCGGCATTGGCCGAGCGCGTGGATATGGCTGTAGACAGCCTTGATGCCCTCGAATTTCGCGCCGGGCAGCACCATCAACTGGAAATGGATCGGCAGGAAATACTCGGCGACGATATGCAGCCGAGAAACCGGCAGGAGATGGTGGATGTCGGCGACGCGGCCGGCGATCGTGTTCTCGATCGGGATCATGGCGAGATCCGCCTTGCCGCTTTCCACCGCGACGAAGGCGTCCTCGAAGGTTGGGCAGGGCAGCGGTTCCATCGACGGATACATGTCGCGGCAGGCCGTATCGGAATTGGCGCCGGGCTCGCCCTGGAAAGCGATGAGGTTGGTCTTTTCAGGCATGATTCAGAACCTTTGGGAGGAAGAAAGAATCTCGCGGGCGCGATCGAGGTCGGCCGGCGTATCGACGCCGAGCGGCACCGTGGCCACGACGCACGCGTCTATGCGCATGCCCGCTTCCAGCGCGCGAAGCTGCTCCAGACGCTCGCGCTTCTCCAGCGGCGAAGGCGGCAACGAGACGAAGCGTTCGAGTGCGGCGCGGCGATAGGCGTAGAGCCCGATATGATGGTAAAGCGGCCCCTCGCCCCAGGGCGCGGTGGCGCGGGTGAAATAGAGCGCCCTCAGCCTGCCGGGAGATACCGGCGAACCGACGATCTTGACCACGTTGGGGTTGGTCTTTTCTTCCTCGCGCGCGATCTCGACGCCGAGGGTGGCGATATCGACCTCCGGGTCGGCGAGCGGTGCGGCGGAAGCGACGATCGTTCCGGGCTCGACGGTCGGCAGATCGCCCTGCACGTTGATGACGGTTTCCACCGTTCCGGAGGGATCGAGCGCCGCCAGCGCCTCGTGGATGCGGTCGGAGCCAGACTGGTGGTCGGCGCGCGTCATCACCGCCTCGAAACCGTGCGAGGCAACCGCTTCGGCGACCGCCGCCGTGTCGGTCGCCACAACGACGCGGCCGAGCCCGCTTTCGGCGGCGCGGCGGGCGACATGGACGATCATGGGCGCGCCGGCAATATCGGCCAGCGGCTTTCCGGGCAGCCTGGTCGATGCCATACGGGCTGGAATGAGAATGAGGACGGACATGAAGACGACAGAATTCCCCAGAGACCGTGCCGGCAAAGTGGCAAAACGTCTCACTCGAAAGCGCCCTTATAGGTGTTGCAACGGGGAAGCAAAAGACCTAGTTTTCCGCGCGATTTGGACGGCTCCGGAGGGGAATTCGGGAAGGCCGACGCGAAGCGGACCGGCCTCTTTCCGCACAGGCCGCGAAATATGGAGCCTTAGGGGCGTATGGACTCTTTTGAATACAACAAGATCATCGGCGCACTCCTCGGAACGATCTTCGTCGTCTTCTCGATCTCGCTCGTTTCGGATTCCCTGTTTTATTCGCCCAATCCGGAAAAGCCCGGCTTCGCGATAAAAGCGCAGGAAGCGCCCGCCGCCGCCGGCGCCGAGAAAAAGGAAAACCCGGCCAAGGCGCCGATCGCGCCGCTGCTCGCGAAGGCCGATGTCGACAAGGGCGCATCGATCTTCAAGCGCTGCGAAGCCTGCCACGACGCTACCAAGGGTGGTCCCAACAAGGTCGGCCCGAATCTTTACGGCGTTGTCGAGAGGCCGATCGCCTCACATCCGGGCTACAGCTATTCGGCCGGCATGAAGGCTTTCTCCGACGGCAGCAAGAAGCATTGGGACTACCAGCTTCTCAGCGAATTCATCACCAAGCCGAAGGCCGAAGTGCCGGGCACGGCGATGGGCTTCGCCGGTCTGTCGAAGATCGACGAGCGCGCCGACGTGATCGCCTATCTGCGCACGCTCGCCGACACGCCCGAGCCGCTTCCTTCGCCCGACGCCGCCAAGCCTGCTGCCGCCGAAGGTGCAGATGCGGCGAAGCCCGCCGAAGGCGCCAAGCCGGCTGAGGGGGCCAAGCCCGCCGAGAACGCTGCGAAGCCGGCGGACAATGCGACCAAGCCCGCCGAGGGTGCCGCTAAGCCGGCGGCCGATGGCGCAGCGAAACCGGCGGAAACCGCGAAGCCTGCCGAAGGCGCCAAGCCGGCTGAGGGGGCCAAGCCCACGGAAGAAAAGAAGCCGGTGGAGGGCGCTCCGGCTCCCGCGCAATAGGCTGATGAATTTTCACGACATCAAAGCCGGGTTCCAGCCCGGCTTTTTTGTTCCGGTTTTCCCGAGCGGGATCGGTTGACGACCGCCATGGAATATCGGTTCATTGGAGCTGCTTGCTATTTCCGCTTTCCGGCCCAACTTTGACCAAGCCGACAGGCCAAAGGATATGGAATGAAGATCCCGCGACGGACATTTCTGGGAGGCTCGCTGGCGGTCTTTTTACCCTTCGGCGCTATTCGCGTGCGAGCCGAGGAGGAACCGAAAGCGTGGCGCTCGTCCTCGTCGCTGGTGAGGCCGTCGAAATACGGCGATGCGTTCGCGCACTACGATTATGTCAACCCCGGTGCGCCGAAAGGCGGTGAAACGCATTCCGTCGCCATTGGCACCTTCGACAGCTTCAACCCGTTCATCGTGCGCGGCACACCCGCAGCCGGGCTGGGCTCCTTCGGCGGCGACCTCTACGATACGCTCCTGAAACAGGCCACAGACGAGTCGGGCGTCAGCCATGCGCTCATCGCCGACGCCTTCAAATTCCCCGAGGACTATTCGTCGGCTACCTATCGGCTGAACCCCAAGGCGCGCTGGCATGACGGCAAGCCGATCACCGCGCAGGACGTGGTTTGGTCGTTCAATTTCCTGAAGGCCAACAGCCCGCTCTACACGCGCTATTTCGCCAACGTCACCGAAGCCGTGGCAAACGGCGACGGCGAGGTCGAATTCCGCTTCAACCAGAAGGGAAACCGCGAGCTTCCGCATATCATGGGCGATCTCGCGGTGCTGCCGAAGCACTGGTGGGAAGGCACCGACGGTTCCGGAAAGAAACGCGACGCCACGACGCCGACGCTGGAACCACCGCTCGGCTCCGGCCCCTACAGGATCGGAAACTTTCGCGCCGGCTCGGAGATCGTGTGGGAGCGCGTCGAGGATTACTGGGGGGCCGACATCGGCGTTAATGCCGGCCGCAACAATTTCGACCGCAAGAAAACCATCTATTTCCGCGACGAGAACGCCGCCTGGGAGGCCTTCACCAAGGGCGGCTATGACGATTTCCGCGTCGAGAACCGCTCGCAGCGCTGGGCGATCGGCTACGATTTCCCGGCCTTCAAGGCGGGCGACGTCATAAAGCACGAATACGAGACGACCGCCGGCAAGCCGATGCAGTGTTTCGTCATGAACATGCGCCGCGCGCAGTTCAAGGACCGGCGGGTGCGCGAGGCACTGACATTCGCGTTCAATTTCGAGGACATGAACCGGACGCTGTTCTACGATTCCTACAAAAGGACGCAGTCCTACTTCCAGGGGACGGAACTCGCTTCGCGCGGCCTGCCGGAAGGCAAGGAACTGGAAATCCTGAACACGGTGAAGGGCGAGGTTCCACCGGAGGTCTTCACCCAGGAATTCAAGCTGCCGGTTTACGACACGCCGCAATCGGAGCGGGCCAACCTCCGCCAGGCGTTCGAGCTTCTGAAGGAGGCGGGCTGGCATACGCCGCCGAACCCCGGCCTGTGGCAGCGAATGCTCTCGCTCGTCGGCTTGGAAACGCTGCCGGATCCACGTTTCCTCATCAACGACAAGGGCGAACGCTTCACCATCGTATTCCTCGGCAACGACCCCTCCGACGAACGTGTCATCGGTCCCTATATCGCCAATCTGCACAAGCTTGGCATCGACGCCAGCCTGCGCATCATCGATGTCAGCCAGTACATCAACCGCTTGCGCAGTTTCGATTTCGACATGGTGACGACGGTGTTGCAGCAGTCCGAATCGCCGGGCAACGAGCAGCGCGACTTCTGGTCGTCGGCGGCGGCGGATGCGCCCGGATCGCGCAATTTGATGGGCATAAAAAGCCCGGCGGTCGACAAGCTGGTCGATCGTGTAATTTATACCAAGGACCGCGACGACCTCGTCGCCGCCACGCGCGCGCTCGACCGGGTGCTGCTCTGGAACTACTACGTCGTCCCGCAATGGTATTCGCCCGGCCTGCGCGTTGCCTACTGGAACAAGTTCGGCATCCCCGAGCAGCCAGGCTATGTCGGCGTCGATTTCGATTCCTGGTGGATCGACGAGGCGAAGGCCGCCGCGCTCGCGCGTAAATACAAGAGCAGAGATTGATGGGGCGCTGGCCGCGACGGCGGTTTCTAGGGCTGTGCGGAGCGGTGGCGACCCTGCCGCTGTTGCCGAAGCAAAGCTTCGCCCAGCCGGTGGCCGGAAAGGCGCTGCATGGGCTCTCCGCCTTCGGCGACCTGAAATACGCGGCGGATTTCACGCATTTCGACTATGCCAGCCCCGAAGCTCCGAAGGGGGGGACGTTCAATTTCCCGCCGCCCAACTGGGCCTACAACCAGAACGTCAGCACCTTCAACACGCTCAATACGTTTGTGCGCGCGAGCGACGCGCCGCCGCGCATGGAGATGTGCTTCGACCAACTCATGGTGCGGGCGCTCGATGAGCCGGACGCGCTCTACGGCCTGATTGCCGAAAGCGTGACGATCTCGGACGATCGCAACACCTATGAATTCAAGCTCAGGCCCGAAGCCAAATTCTCAGACGGCTCGCCGCTGACGGCGGAGGACGTCGCCTACACCTACAGGCTGTTCAAGGAGAAAGGTCATCCGAGCCTGCTTCTGCCTCTGAGGGAAGCGGTCGATTTCATCGCCGTGGACGACGATGTATTCCGGCTCGTCTTCTCCGGCAAACAGTCCGATCGCACGATCCTCGGCCTTGCCGAATATCCGATCGTCTCGAAAGCCTTCTTCGAGACGAACCCGTTCGACGGATCGCAACTGAACCCGCCGCTCGGCTCCGGCCCCTACAAGGTCGGCAGGTTCGGCGCCGGGCAGTATATCGAGTATGCGCGGCGCGACGATTATTGGGCGCGTGATCTGCCGGTCAATCGCGGCCTCCACCATTTCGATATCATCCGCATCGAATTCTATCGCGAGCGGCAGGCCGGCTTCGAGGCGTTCAAGAAAGGCAGGATCGTCTACCGCGAGGAATTCACCTCGAAGACATGGGCGACGGAATACGATTTTCCGGCGATCAGGGAAGGCAAGGTCGTCAAGCGAACCTTCCCGGCGGAACAGCAACCTTCGCTACAGGCCTGGGCGCTCAACCAGCGGCGCGAGCGCTTCCGCGACCCGCGCGTGCGCTTCGCAATCGGCAACTGTTTCGATTTCGAATGGACGCAGCGCAACCTTTTCTATGGGTCCTACGACCGCTCGCAATCGCTCTTCGAGAAATCCGCCTTCAGGGCGAGCGGAACGCCGTCGCCCGAGGAGATGGCGATCCTCGAAAAATTCCGTGGCCAAATCCCGGACACGGCCTTCGGCGAGGCGGTCACGCAGCCGGTCTCGAGCGGATCCGGGCAGGACCGCAAGCTTCTGCGAAAGGCGCTGGATCTTCTGAAGGAAGCTGGCTGGACGCGCAGGGGCAACTTTCTCGCAAACGGAAAGGGCGAGCGGCTGACAGTCGAGCTTCTGGTCAACGACCCGGTCTTCGTGCGCGTGGAAACGCCTTTCATCGACAATATGCGCGCCATCGGCATCGACGCGTCGATCCGGCTGGTGGATTCGGCGCAGTACCAGCTCCGGCAGGCCGATTTCGACTTCGACATGATCTCCATGGCCGCGTCCTTCACCGCCTCGCCGACGCGAGAAGAACTGCAGCATTATTTCTCTTCCGTCGCCGCTGCGGCGCAGGGCTCGCGCAACCTTCCGGGCATGGCGAGCCCGGCCATCGACGCCCTGATCGATCTAGCCGGCAAGGTAAAAAGCCGGGCGGAGTTGACCACTGTCATGCGCGTTCTCGACCGGGTCTTGCGCGCGCGGCAGGACTGGATTCCAAATTGGTACCTGGCGAATCACCGGGTGGCCTACTGGGACATGTTCGGGTTCAAGGAAAAGAAACCCTCTTACGGCTTTCCGGTCGAGGCGCTGTGGTGGGTGGACGAGGAAAAGGCAAAGACGATTGGCAAGGGCTGACGGGGGAATGACAGACCGGCGGATCGAGGGGATCGGCTGATGGGCGCCTATATCCTCCGGCGTCTTCTTTTGATGATCCCGACGCTGTTCGGCATCATGGCGGTGTCCTTCGCCGTCATCCAGTTCGCGCCGGGCGGCCCCGTCGAGCAAGTCATCGCCAAGATCACCGGCCAGGGCGGCGGCGCCGGCGACCGGCTTTCCGGCGGCGGCGCCGACATGGGCATGCAGAATTTCGACGCCGGCAGCAGCGGCATCTCGTCGAGATATCGCGGCGCGCAGGGGCTCGACCCGGAATTCATCAAGAAGCTGGAAAAGCAGTTCGGCTTCGACAAGCCGCCGCTCGAACGCTTCTTCATGATGCTGTGGGACTATTCCCGCTTCGATTTCGGCAGGAGCTATTTCCGCGATATTCCGGTGCTGCAACTGATCCTTGAAAAGATGCCGGTGTCGATTTCGCTCGGCCTGTGGATCACGCTTCTTTCCTACCTGATCTCGATCCCGCTCGGCATCCGCAAGGCGGTCAAGGACGGCTCGGCCTTCGACGTGTGGACGAGCGGCATCATCATCGTCGGCTACGCCATTCCAGGCTTCATGTTCGCCATCCTCTTGATGGTGCTGTTTGCCGGCGGCTCCTTCTTCGACTGGTTTCCGCTGAGAGGGCTGACGTCCGACAATTGGAGCCAGCTCTCCATACCCGGCAAAATCCTCGACTATCTGTGGCACATCGCCCTGCCGATCACGGCCATGATCATGTCGGCCTTCGCGACGACAACGCTCCTGACGAAGAACTCCTTCCTCGATGAAATCCGCAAGCAATATGTGGTGACGGCGCGCGCCAAGGGGCTTTCCGAGCGGCAGGTGCTCTACGGGCACGTGTTCCGCAACGCCATGCTGATCGTCATCGCAGGCTTTCCGGGCGCCTTCATCTCGGCCTTCTTCACCGGGTCGCTCCTGATCGAGAACATCTTCTCGCTGGACGGGCTGGGGCTGCTCGGCTTCCGCTCGGTGCTCGACCGCGATTATCCGGTCGTCTTCGCCAACCTCTACATCTTCTCGCTGCTCGGCCTGTTCGTCACCCTCATCTCCGACCTCACCTACACCTGGATCGATCCGCGCATCGACTTCGAGCGGAGAGACGTCTGATGACCGACCTCCAGGTGAAGGCCGCCGTCGAAATTGCACGCGACCGGACGCGGCGGCCCTTCCTGTCGCCGCTCAACCAGCGGCGCTGGTCGAATTTCAAGGCCAACCGCAGGGGCTACTGGTCGCTGTGGATATTCCTCGTTCTCTTCATCCTGTCGCTGTTTTCCGAATTCATCGCCAACGACAAGCCGATCATCGCCTCCTACAAGGGCGAGATCCTGTTTCCGGTGCTGGTCGACTATCCGGAAGAGAAATTCGGCGGCTTCCTCGCCGTTACCGACTATCGCGATCCCGCGATCCATGACGAGATCAAGGCGCATGGCTGGCTGATCTGGCCGCCGGTCCGCTATTCATACCGCACCGTCAACAACGAAATCCCGACGGCGGCGCCGGCCAAACCCTCGTGGCTCTACGCAAAGGATGTGCGCTGCCAGCGCTATCCGAAGGGCGTCGACGACCCCGCCTGCACCCTCGGCAACTGGAACTGGCTGGGCACGGACGACCAGGCGCGCGACGTGCTGGCGCGCGTCATCTACGGCTTCCGCATATCGGTGCTGTTCGGCCTCGTCCTGACCCTCTTCTCGGCCGTTCTCGGCGTCTCGGCCGGTGCGGTGCAGGGCTATTTCGGCGGCTGGACGGACCTGCTGTTCCAGCGCTTCATAGAGATATGGTCGTCGATCCCGGTGCTCTACCTGATCCTCATCATGGCCGCCGTGCTGCCGCCGGGCTTCTTCATCCTGCTCGGGCTGATGCTCCTGTTTTCCTGGGTGGCCTTCGTCAGCGTGGTGCGGGCTGAATTCCTGCGCGCGCGCAACCTCGAATATGTCAACGCGGCCCGCGCGCTCGGCGTCTCCAACCGCACCATCATCTACAGGCATATGCTGCCCAACGCGATGGTGTCGGCGCTGACTTTCCTGCCCTTCATCCTCAACAGTTCGATCACGACCCTGACCTCGCTCGACTTCCTCGGCTTCGGCCTGCCGCCGGGTTCGCCGTCGCTCGGCGAACTCCTGAAACAGGGACAATCCAACCTCAACGCGCCGTGGCTGGGGCTCGCCGGCTTCTTCACGCTATCGATCATGCTGTCGCTGCTGATTTTCGTCGGCGAAGCGACGCGCGACGCCTTCGACCCGAGGAAGACGTTCCGATGAGAAGGATCATATGGTATAATCATAATAGAATTCTACCATGGAGGCTGTCATGGGCATGAATATCAAGAATGAGCGGGTCGAACGCCTGGCAAAGGAGCTTGCCGTCGAAACGGGCCAGACGATCACGGGCGCGATCGGACAAGCGTTGGAAGGCGAACTCAGACGGCTAAGACGCAACGATGATCTTGCCACCCGAAAGGCGCGCATAAAGGAAATCCTGCGCCGTTCGGGCCCAACCCCGGTTGGAGTGACGAGCGATCATTCCGATCTCTACGACGAGAGAGGATTGCCTAGGTGATTGTGGATGCTTCGGCCATTCTCGCCATCATGCTCGAGGAAGAAGACGGGAACAGCTTCGAGGACGCGCTTCTGAAGGGTGTCAAGAAGGGACTGCTTATGTCTCCGGTGAACTATCTGGAGGCGGCCGTGCGCCTCGATAGTTTGAAGGATTCGCGCAAAGGGGCTGAACTCGACAATCTCATAGATGGTTTCGGCATCGATCTTGAGCCGGTCGCGCCGGAACAGGCCTATCTCGCCCGCGAGGCCTACCAGCGCTTCGGCAAGGGCAATCATCCGGCAAAGCTCAATCTCGGCGACTGCTTCGCTTATGCGCTTTCAAAGGCGCGTGGCGAACCGCTGCTGTTCAAGGGCGATGATTTCAGCAAGACCGATATCGAGGCGGCGCTTTGAGCGAAGCCCCTCTCCTCTCCGTTCGCGACCTGTCCGTCGCCTTCAGCCAGGGCGGGCGTGAAAGCGTTGCGGTCGACCACATCTCCTTCGATGTCGGCAAGGGCGAGACGGTGGCGCTGGTCGGGGAATCCGGCTCCGGCAAGTCGGTAACGGCTCTGTCGGTCCTGAAGCTCCTGCCCTACCCTGCCGCCAGCCATCCGTCCGGCCAGATCCTCTTCGGCGGCAAGGATCTCCTTGCGGCGAACGAAAAGGAGCTTCGCCGCGTGCGCGGCAACGACGTCACCATGATCTTCCAGGAGCCGATGACCTCGCTCAACCCGCTGCATTCGGTCGAGCAGCAGATCGGCGAAATCCTACGCCTGCACCGGGGGATGCGCGACGCCGCGGCACGGGTGCGTACGCTCGAACTCTTGAACGAAGTCGGCATCCGGGAGGCGGAAAAGCGGCTGGGCGCCTATCCGCATCAGCTTTCCGGCGGCCAGCGCCAGCGCGTCATGATCGCGATGGCGCTGGCCAACGAACCCGACCTTTTGATCGCCGACGAGCCGACCACCGCGCTCGACGTGACGGTGCAGGCGCAAATCCTGGAACTGCTCGCCCGGCTCAAGCAGGCCAACGGCATGTCGATGCTGTTCATCACGCACGATCTCGGCATCGTGCGGCGCATCGCCGACCGCGTCTGCGTGATGACCGGCGGCAAGATCGTCGAAACGGGGCCGACGAAGGAAATCTTCGCCAACCCGCGGCACGAATACACAAGGCATCTGCTCACCGCCGAACCCAAGGGCCGCCCGCCTGCCTCCGACGAGAAGGCGCAAACCGTGATGCGCGGCGACGACGTCAAGGTGTGGTTCCCGATCAAGGAAGGGTTCCTGCGCCGCACGGTGGATCATGTGAAGGCGGTGGACGGCATCGACCTTACGGTGCGCGCCGGCCAGACGCTCGGCGTCGTCGGCGAATCCGGCTCCGGCAAGACGACGCTCGGCCTGGCGCTGGCGCGGATGATCTCGTCAAAGGGCAAGATCAGCTTTGCAGGCCGCGAGATCGACGCCTATTCGTTCAAGGAGATGCGGCCGCTCAGGCGCGAATTGCAGATCGTCTTCCAGGACCCGTTCGGCTCGCTCAGCCCGCGCATGTCGATCGCCGAGATCATCGAGGAAGGGCTCGCCATCCATGAGCCGAAGCTGACAGCCGACGAGCGCGACGACCGCGTGGTCGACGTGATGAAGGAGGTCGGGCTCGAGCCTGAGACACGGTTCCGCTACCCGCACGAATTCTCCGGCGGGCAGCGCCAGCGCGTGGCGATCGCGCGCGCCATGGTGCTCAACCCGCGCTTTGTCATGCTGGACGAGCCGACCTCGGCGCTCGACATGAGCGTGCAGGCGCAGGTCGTGGACCTGCTGCGCCGGCTCCAGGAGCGGCACAATCTCGCCTATCTCTTCATCAGCCATGACCTGAAAGTCGTGCGCGCGCTCGCCAACGAGGTGATCGTCATGCGCGGCGGCAAGGTGGTGGAGCACGGCCCGGCGGAGCAGATATTCACGCGGCCTCAGACCGATTACACGAAGGCGCTCATCTCAGCCGCCTTCCGGATCGAAACGGCGCCCGAGGGCGTGGTGAGCGAATAGGGAAAAGCGTGATGGGCAACGGACGCGTCCTGATTTCCTGCCAGGAATTCAACCCGCGGCGCTGGCACCAGCTTCTGTCACGGTCGCGCACGGTGGTGCTGGAGCCGGACGGGGCACGCGATCCTTCCGTCGAATATGCGGTGGTATGGAAGCACCGGCCGGGCGCGCTTTCAAAGTTGCCCAATCTCAAAATCATCTTCTCGGTCGGCGCGGGCGTCGACCACATCTTCGCCGATCCCGACCTTCCCGACGTGCCGATCGTGCGCGTCGTCGCCGACAATCTGACGCAGTACATGACCGAATACGTGGTCTGGCGAGTGCTCGACCACCACAGGCAGGGCATGGCCTACCGTGCGCAGCAGGCGCGCCGGACATGGCACGAGCCGCCGCAGCCTCCCGCCGATGCCATCCATGTCGGCATCATGGGTTTCGGCACGCTCGGACGCGCCGCCGCCAAGGCGCTTCTTGCGCTGGGCTTCAAGGTGAACGGATGGAGCCGGTCGCCGCGTTCCGCGGAAGGCGTCAATACATTCCACGGCGCCGACGGGCTCGACGCGTTCCTCGGCGCCACCGATATCCTGGTGTCGCTCCTGCCGCTGACGCCGGCGACACGCGGCATCATCGACTATGCCCTGCTCGGCAAGCTCAACCGCGACAACGCGCTTGGCGGGGCCTTCCTCATCAATGCCGGACGCGGACGATTGCAGAAGAGCGCCGACATTGTGCGGGCGCTCGACGACGGCCTCATCAAGGAGGCGAGCCTCGACGTCTTCGAGACCGAGCCGCTGCCGAAGACAAGCCCGCTTTGGGCGCATCCGAAAGTCTTCGTCACGCCGCACGCCGCCGCGACCTCCGACCCCGTTCACCTCGTGCCGCCGATGCTGGCGCAGATGGATGCCTTCGAGCGTGGCGAGACGCTGCGAAATCTGGTGGACCGCGAAGCGGGATACTGATCGTCTCAGGGCCGGCGGAAGCCCGTCGGCCCGCCATAGAGATAGGCGATGCGCTCGACCGCGGCGCTCAGTTTCTCGCGCGAGACCGTCATGGTGTGGCCGTTGGCGTGGATGATCTCCTGTCCGTCCAGCATGATGGCGACGTGGCCTTTCCAGAACACGAGATCGCCGCGCCGCAGGCCGGCCATATCCGCTCCCGGATCGAGCGGCTCGCCGAGGGCGGAAGCCTGCATGTCGGTATCGCGCGGAACAGGGCGTCCGGCCATGCGCAGCGAAAGCTGGACAAGGCCCGAACAGTCGATGCCGAAGGCGCTGGTCCCACCCCACAGATAGGGTGTGGAGAGAAGCGCTTCGGCCACGCCCACATAATCGTCCGCGGATTCTTCGACAGGTTCGAGATGGGCGGCGATCAGTGCCTCGCCCGAGGCAAGCATCGCATATCGCGTCCCGCGCGTCTCCGCGAACCCGTCGACGGAAAGGCGCGAGCCCATGGAAAGGCAAGCCTTTCGCGGCAGCTTAAGATCGGCTCCCGAATAGAGGAAGGTGCGCGGCACCGACACGACATGAGTGGCTTCGACGACCACCGCACCGATCGCCGACCGCGCGACATAGCCGACATAATTGTCGTGGACAGCCTGCACCCAGGCCCATTCGGGTCCCTCCTCGAAAACCAGCACGTGGTCACCAAGGAGCAATTGCGTGTTCAGCCCCGCACTCGTATCGGGCTCGGCAAGCATATCGGCGACGGGCACACCGACCCTCGCCGGCCTGCCGACGACGAAGCGCCCAGCCTCGATCCGCCCTTTCAACCGCTCGTCGGCCAGATCGTCCCGCCAGGCATGAAGACGCTTGTCCAGCCCGTTCATGCCGGAAGCTCCATTCCCTTGGCGATGATGACATCGCCGAAGCGCTCGACATAAAGCGCGCCCTCGACGGTGCGCCGGATAAGCACGTTACGCCGGTCGTTTTCGTCGCGATGGCGCGACACCAGCTTCATGGCGCCCATCGTGTCGAGCGCGCGCGTGATAACCGGCTTGGTGACGCCGAGACGATTGGCAAGGCCGCGCACCGTATGCGGCGGCGGGTCGAGATAGACGGTGAGCAGGATGGCGGCCTGCCTGAACGACAAATCATGCGCGCCGCTTGTCACCTCGCCCAGCGAGACCAGTTGCCACAGCCGCAACGCCTGGCTCGGACGCAGAACTACCGACATGAAAGTTTTCCGTAAAACGCGTTTCCGTCTTCGTTTCGGAACCGTATCATTCAACCCGCAAACAGCAGGTTAAGCAAGTCTCGGGCAGAGATGGCGGCGGGGCGACAATAGCGGCGGGCACGTGGGAAGTCTTCAGATATATGAAGAAGATCGACTTCAGATCCGTTAGAGGCTCGGGCTTGCTCAGCCGGATTTTGTAATACGTCTCGCCAGTGCCAACACCCTCGCTTCGCGCTTCAAATGCGTGCCACGCAAGCGAAGGCCCCTCCGGCGAAAGGTCCGACAGGTCGTCAAAGCCAATTGGGCGAGCCGGATCAACCTCCATTGGGACTAAGCCGGGTTCCACCAAAAAGCCTCTTAACCAACCGTTAGGGTTAACAGAATATTTCTCGACATGGGAAGGCGACCCGTGCGGGGGCCGTCATTTTGATGGAGGTTCCGTTCCCATGTCGACGCGGCAATCTGGCGGCAAGAACGGGAAGCGCCTGGTCTGCAAGGTTCTGGCGCTGGCGCTGGCGGCAGGCGTTGCCGGCTGCGCGAACAGCCGCCTGACCACGGGATCGATCCATCCTGCTTCCTCCCAACCCATCGGGCAGATGACGAGTGCCGAACTCGATTCCGCGCTCGCTCAACTTGGCAATCGCTATGCAGCAAATCCCAAGGACAAGGCGACCTCGCTTAAATATGCCAGCGCGCTCCAGATGGACGGCCGCACCGATCAATCGCTCGCGGTGATGCGCAAACTGGTCATCTATTATCCAAAGGACCGGGACATCCTCGCCGCCTACGGAAAGGCGCTGGCCGCAGACGGCCAGCTCCAGCAGGCGCTTGATGCCATCCGGCGCGCCGAGACGCCGGAATATCCGGATTGGCGGCTGGTCTCGGCGGAGGGAGCGATCCTCGATCAGCTCGGCAAGACAGACCAGGCGCGCGATCTCTATCGCAAGGCGCTCGATCTCAAGCCGAACGAGCCGTCGGTGCTCTCCAATCTCGGCATGTCCTATCTCCTCAAAGGCGACCTCAAGACGGCCGAAACCTATTTGCGCTCCGCCGTCACCCAGCCCGGCGCCGACAGCCGGGTGCGCCAGAACCTGGCCCTCGTCGTCGGCCTGCAGGGCCGGTTCAGCGAAGCCGAAAAGATCGCCAGCGCCGAACTGCCGCCGGACCAGGCGGCAGCGAACGTCGCCTATCTCAGGCAGATGATCAGCCAGCAGAACGCCTGGAGCCAATTGAAGGACGGCAAGAAGAAGAAAGCCGTTCAATAGCGGCGCCGGCAGCGCGCCCGCCCTGTTATATTGCCACAAATTTCGGGAAACAAATGAAACGCCGGCTCGATTTGCCGGCGCTTCATTGCATTTCGCACCTATGCGCGGAGCCTGAGCGCGTAGCGTTTATTTGTTGGACGAGACCGAGGTGCCGCCGAAGATGCCGCCGCGCTGGCTGACGGTGATACCGGCCGGCCCAAGGATGATGATGAACAGCACCGGCAGGAAGAACAGGATCATCGGCACGGTCAACTTGGGCGGCAGCGCGGCCGCCTTCTTCTCGGCCGCCGTCATGCGCATGTCCCGGCTTTCGCTGGCGAGGACACGCAGCGCCTGCGCCACCGGCGTGCCGTAGCGTTCGGCCTGGGTAAGCGCCTGCGAGACGCTCCTGACGGATTCGAGCCCGGTGCGCGCGGCCAGGTTCTCATAGGCCTGCTTGCGTTCCTGCAGGAAGGACAGTTCGGCGTTGGTCAGCACGAACTCTTCCGCCAGTTCGACCGATTGCGACCCGATCTCGTCTGCGACCTTGCGGAATGCCGCTTCGACGGACATGCCCGATTCCACGCAGATCAGCATGAGGTCGAGAGCATCGGGCCAGGCAAGCTGGATCGACGCCTTGCGCTTGGTGGCGCGGTTGGAAACATAGATGACCGGGACATAGAAACCCGCATAAGCCGCGAGCACGCAGACGAAGAACTTGGCGAATGCCGGCTTGTGGGCCAGCCCGCCGAGAAGGAAGATATAGGCAAGCGCGAGCGCCAGACCGGCAAAAGGCAGGACCAGGCGGAAGAAAAGGAACTTCGTTACCGGATTCTGGCCCCGGAAACCGGCCACCTTGAGCTTGTCCAGCGTCTTCTGGTCGACGAGAGCCCGGCGCAGGTCGAGCCTGTCGACGATATTGCGCATGCCGATCGACTGTTCTCCGCGCAAGCCGCCCTTGCGGCGCCGATCGGCCTCCGCCTGCAGGCGCGCTCGCTGTTTCGCCCGCAATTCCTCGCGCTCGAGCGCCACCGTCTTCATGCGCGTCTTGAGCGGATTTCCACCGAAGGCGGGAAGCGCGGTGAACACCGTCGCGAAGACCGCAATGCCGACGAGCAGGGCGATCAGGAACGACGGATCCGAGAGCGATTTGGCTACCTGATCGACCATGGCTAGGCTCTAAACCTCGAAATTCATCATCTTCTTCATGACGAAGATGCCCATCGACATCCATACCGCCGCGATGCCGAGCAGCAGGTGGCCGGTACTCGTGACGAAAAGCGGCATGATGTAGGAGGGGCTCGAAATATAGACCAGCCCGGCGACGATGATCGGCAGCGAGCCGATGATCGCCGCGGAAGCCTTTGCCTCCATCGACAGCGCCTGGACCTTCGCCTTCATCTTCTTGCGGTCGCGCAGGACGCGCGAAAGATTGCCGAGCGCCTCGGAGAGATTGCCGCCGGCCTGGCTCTGGATCTGGATGACGATCCCGAAAAAGCCCGCTTCCGGGCAGGGCATGGTCTCCGGCAGCCGCATCGCCGCCTCGGGAATGGAAAGACCCATCTGCTGGGACTCCACGATGCGGCGGAATTCCGTCCTGACGGGTTCCTGCGCCTCGCTCGCGATCAGGCGCACGGCGTCGTTCAGCGGCAGGCCGGATTTGACGGCGCGCACGATCACGTCGAGGGCGTTCGGAAATTCGTTGAGGAAGGCCTTTACCCGGCGCGCGCGCATAAACATCACCAGCCAGCGCGGAATGCCGAGAGCGCCGGCGAGCAGGGCACCGGGAATAACATAGACCGACGCCCCCGAGAAGAAGACAACCGCGGTAAGAAGAAGGCCACAAAGGGCGGAGTAAAGGTAAAACCGCTCCATGGAGATGTGCAGGCCCGCCTGACGTATCTGGACCTTCAGGGGCGGTTTCTTGACGTTCTGATCCTTCAGCTTCTGCTTTTCGTCGAGTTCCTTCAGCGAATCCTGGATAGACCTGCGGCGCTTGGCAACCTCGGCCAGGCGATCGCGCGAAGCTTTCACGCTAATCTGGTCGGTGTCGGCGCTCTTCACCGTGCGAAGGCGCTTTTGCGCATTCTGCTCGTTCGAGATGCGCGTGAACAGGAAAGCGTAGGCGACGGCGCCCGCGCTGCACCCGGCCAGGAGCACGAAGAGAAGGACGGTGCCGTCGATACCGAACATTTCCTGCTTGCCTAACTCTCAAAAGCGGTCATTCGGCCCGCTTGTCCATGGCCTCGAGAGCGCCGGCGAGGCGCTGCTCCTCATTGTAGTAGCGCGCCCGCTCCCAGAAATGCGGCCGGCCGATGCCGGTCGACACGTGCTCGCCGATCAGCCGGCCCGAGGCATCCTCGCCCTTGATGTTGTAGACGACGATATCCTGCGTGATGACGACGTCGCCTTCCATGCCCACCACCTCGGTGATGTGCGTGATGCGGCGGGAGCCGTCGCGGAGACGCGCGGCCTGGATGATGACGTCGATCGAACCGGTGATGATCTCGCGCACCGTCTTCGGCGGCAGCGAATAGCCGCCCATGGCGATCATCGATTCCATGCGGTTCAGGCATTCGCGCGGCGAGTTGGAGTGGATGGTGCCCATCGAACCGTCATGGCCGGTGTTCATCGCCTGCAGAAGGTCGAAAACCTCAGGCCCGCGCACCTCGCCCACGATGATGCGTTCCGGACGCATGCGCAGGCAGTTCTTGACGAGATCGCGCATCGTCACCTCGCCCTCGCCTTCGAGGTTCGGCGGACGTGTTTCGAGGCGCACGGTATGCGGCTGCTGGAGTTGCAGTTCGGCGGAATCCTCGCAGGTGATGATGCGCTCGTCGCGATCGATATAGTTGGTCAGGCAGTTGAGGAGCGTCGTCTTGCCCGATCCGGTACCACCCGAGATGACGACATTGCAGCGCACGCGCCCGATGATCTTCAAGATATCGGCGCCGGCCGGAGAAATGGCGCCGAACTTGACGAGCTGGTCGAGTGTCAGCTTGTCCTTCTTGAACTTGCGGATGGTGAGCGCGGTCCCGTCGATGGAAAGGGGCGGCGCGATGACGTTGACGCGGCTCCCGTCGGGCAGGCGGGCATCGCAGATCGGGGAAGATTCATCGACGCGGCGGCCGACCTGGCTGACGATGCGCTGACAGACGTTAAGGAGTTGCTGGTTGTCGCGGAAGCGGATGCCGGTCTGCTCGACCTTGCCGTTGACCTCGATGTAGACGTGCTTGGCGCCGTTGACCATGATGTCGGCGATGTCGTCGCGGGCAAGCAACGGCTCGAGCGGACCGTAGCCGAGCACGTCGTTGCAGATGTCCTCGAGCAGTTCCTCCTGCTCGGAAATCGACATCGCGAAATTCTTGATCGCGATGATGTCGTTGACGATGTCGCGGATTTCCTCTCGCGCGCTGTCGGGATCGAGCTTGGCAAGCTGCGACAGATCGATCGTGTCGATGAGGGCGGAGAAAACCTGGCTCTTGGTGTCGTAATAGGATTCGCTGCGTTCGCGCGCCATCGAACGGGGAGCGGAAGGCGCCTTTTGCGGCGCTCTGGACGCGGCGGCCGCAGCGGGCGGAATCGGAGCGGCGCGCGGCGCGCTCGGGCGTGGCTCGGGCGCTCGCGGCTCGATGACGGCCACGTCACCGGACGGAGCGGCCGGATGGGTATCCGACACGCTTCTGTCCCCTGAATTGTTGCCTCGCTTACCAAACATGATGGCTGAACCAGTCCAATCGAGCAGACACTATTTCTTCGCCTTGAGCGCTTTCATCCGGTCGAGAAGATTCCCTATGCCGGGCTTCTTCTTCGCCTTCACCTCGCTGCGTCCGGTCAGGACGTGGGCCATCTCCGCCATCGACTGGACGATCGCGTGCCTGGCATCCATCTCGCCGAGCATGCGGCCGTTATTGGCGGCGTTGCCGAAAAGCTGCGGGTCGAAGGGGATGACCGCAAGCGGGGTCAGTTCCAATGGCTCCGCGAAGTCCTTGGCGGATATTTCGGGGCGCTTGGGAATGCCAACCTGATTGACGATCAGATGGGGCGGGGCGTCGTTCGGGCGCAACTTCCTCAGCGTGTCGATCAAATTCTTGGCGTTGCGGAGATTGGCGAGTTCAGGCGTAGCGGTGATCACGATCTCGTCGGCCTGGGAGAGCGTCGTGCGCGTCCAGCCGTTCCAGACATGAGGAACGTCAAGGACAAGCAGAGGCGCGCTGCGCTGCGCGATCTCGATGATTTGGGAGAACGCGTCGCCCTCGAAATCGTAAACCCGCTCCAACGTTGAAGGCGCTGCGAGCAGCGACAGGTGCTCCGCGCATTGGGCAAGCAGGCGGTCGAGATAGACTTCGTCGATGCGCTCCGGCGAGAATACAGCTTCGGCCATGCCCTGCGCCGGATCCTGGTCGAAATTGATGTTGGCCGTGCCGAAGGCCAGGTCCATATCGGCAACCACAACCTCGGAGCTGAAAAGGGTCGACATGCTCCACGCCACATTGTGCGCGATGGTCGAGGAGCCGACGCCGCCCTTGGCCCCGACAAAGGCGATGGAACGGCCCATGGGCTCGGCTTCCGGGTCGATGAATATCGCCGATATGACCGCCACGATGTCCGCCATCGAAACCGGCGCCACGACATATTCGGAAATGCCCGAACGGATCAGTTCGCGATAGAGCCAGACGTCGTTGTAGTGGCCGATGATCACAACCTTGGAACTGGGATCGCATATCTCGGCAAGCTGCCGGAGCGATTCGATCAGTTCCTTCGGCTCGCGCCGGGATTCCAGAAGGATGAGGTTGGGCGTCGGCGCGGAACGGTAGAACTCGATGGCCGTTTCGATGCCGCCCATATGTACCTTCAGGTGGGTCTTGGCCATGCGCCGGTCCTCGCCGGCGCGTTCGATCGGGCCGGACACACCTTCGGTCTCACAGAAGGCCTGGATCGAGATACGCGGAATGGGCCGCAAGATGTTCATCGCAGCGATATCCTGCTGCCGGGTCTCCTCGCGGTCGGGAGCGGATTCATATGCGAGATTGCTCATGGACGTGCTCTCTTGATGCTCCGGCGCGGGCTGCACGGGTCAGTAATTCACTTCGGAATTACCCAGGAATTCCGGCGAAATGCCTCTGCCGCGGTAGACATTGATGACGTTGTTGCGGTTCTCCGCGTCGGTATCGCCCATCTTGCGCGGCCCGATCAAATCGTTCGGATTGGCGACTTGCGCGGCCAGGTTGCGCTGATAGGAGCAGCCGAAATCGGCGTAATGCTTATTGTCCGCGTTCTTCATGAGATCGTCGGGCCAGCGGCCGCAGGGGCCGGCGGAGGCAACGACCTTCGAATAGGAGACGCGGATCGGCGGCTGCGAATCCGGCGCATTCACGCGGTAGGAAAGGATGGTGATGCTGCGACGCGGCACGCCGGCATTCCTTGCCACCTGTGTCAGACCGGCGGCGGCCCTGCGCGCGGCGGCCTCGTTCGCGGAGCCTTGCGGCAGAAGAATCTGGACGGTCGGCGCCGCGCTGCGGTCATAGGAGCCGAGGAAGCCCTGAAGCTGCTCGCGCTGCGAGCGCGTCATTGTGCGATCCGCCGCGCCGACAGGAATATCGGTCACCTGGTTTTTCTCGGAAATGACGATGGGGTGGTTCGTGCGGTAATCGTCGGGGACTGCGCCGACAATGACATGGTCGCGCCCGACACAACCGGAAAGGAGCGAAAGGCCGATCGCGGCGGCCACCGGATAGAGGCCGAGCCGAATGCTGGCGCCCGCGCGGCGCTTTGCCCGGACGGGGCTGTTCTTCATTGTTGAGTCGGACATGTCCGCAGGTCCCCGATTACTTGTAGATGTAGCCGACGACGCCGTGATAGCGACCGTCCGGCAGGTTCGTGCGCATGGTTCCGTAAACCCGGTTGACGCGCCCGAGGAACATTCCCGCGCCTTCGCTCGGAGGATTGAAATTGTCGTCCGGCTTGGAGAGCTGGTTACGTGCGACAGGCCGGACCAGATAGGGCGTGACGATGATGACCACTTCCGATTCGTTGCGCACGAACTCACGGCTGCGGAACAGGGCACCGAGCACCGGAACCTTCGACAGGCCGGGAACGGCATTGTAGGCCTGACGGACGTCGTCGCTCACCAGACCCGCAATCATCATGGAACCGCCGGAAGGCAATTCCACCGTGGTATCGGCAAGGCGCTTGCGGAGCGAAAGAATGGCGCCGGTAACTTGCTGCCCGTTCGCCTCCGAGGTCGGCTCGGAAACTGAAGTCCTGATCTTCAGACTGATCCGGCCAGCAGAAAGTACAACCGGTTGGAATTCTAAACCTATACCATACTCAATGGTGTCGATTCCAGATGTCGAAACCCCGTTAACGGTCTGCGTTGTTTGAAAATTGTATTCGCCGCCGACCTTGAAGGTCGCCTTCTCTCCCGAAACGGCGCTGAGCGTGGGTTCGGCAAGCGTTTTCATGACGCCGGACTGTTCCATCGCTCTTAGAGTGCCGGAAAGGTAGCTCGCTCCACCCACGCCCGATCCGCTGGTGCCGGCCTTCACGATCGATTCCGCCGCCGACGCCAGGGTCTCGAACGAGATGCCGTCGGCCTGTCCGACGAGATTGACGCCGAGCTGCCTCATGACGCTGCGGCTGACCTCCGCCACCGTCACTTTCAGGCTGACCTGATCCTCGCCGACGATCTGCAGGAGGTTGATGATGGCGCTCTTCTGGCGGGTCTGATCGGGATTGTTGATGTCCACGCCGCCGGTGGACGAGCCGCCCGCGGCGGTCTGCGCATACTGGCCGGTCGTCGCCTCGCCGCCGGTTACGAAAGCGGTGGCGAGTTGCACCGCGCGCGTCGCGTCGAGAGGCGTCTCCACCGTACCGGAGAGGATGACGTTGTCGTTTATAAGCTCGACCCTGATATCGGAGCCGGGGATGTACTTGCTGAGATAGCCTTCAAGGCCCGACACGTCGCGTTCGATCGTCAGATCCAACGCGGCGATCTGCCGGCCGTTGGCGCCGAAGACGAAGACGTTGGTCTGGCCGACCTGCTTGCCGAACAGGTAGATGCGTCGCGATGTCCGGGTGACGGCGTCGGCAACGGAAGGATTGGCCACGAGAATGTCGTAGGCGTCCTGCGGCAGGTCGATGACGATCGACTTGTTCAGCCCGAGCTTGATGCGCTGGCCGGCGGAGGAGGAAACAATGCGCGTGTTGCCGCTTGCGCCGTCGACGTCGGCTGCGACCGCGGGCGGCACCGCCGCCGAAGCCAGCAGCAACAGCGACGCCGTGCAGGCCGCGAGGCGCCCAAACTTTTTCCGGGACAGGCCGGAACCGTTCTTTCGATGCGCCGTCATGATCGGCAGGCCCCTCTCTCGCGTCATTTCTGTGCCGTCACTTCCGAAACTTCGCCCGATTTGATGAGACGGATCGTCCCGCGATGCCCCACGCCGGAGACGAGGTAGTCGGCCTCGCCGACCGATTTCTGTTGCGTGTCCGCTACGGAGCGCAGAGCCAGCGTCAGCTTGTCGGCCATCTGGGCGGCGACGGTAACGATTTCCGACTGCATCGGCGTGAGTTCCAGGGTGGCGGTCGCGCCGACCTTGGTCTTCTTGCCTTCCTCGTCCTGCTGGATCGTCTGGTCGATCGCCAGCACGCGGATGTTCTTCAGAATAGTGTCGGTGATGAAGCCGTTCGCCCCCACATTGGGAGACTGCGAACGGCGGGTCATGATGACATCGACATGATCGTTCGGCAGGATGAAGCCGCCGGCCGAGGTTTCCGCCGAGATCTGGACGGCCACGGCGCGCATTCCCGAGGGCAGGATGGACGACATCAGGCTCTTGCCCTCGCCGACCAGCTTGGAACGACGGAGGGGCTCGCCCTTGTACATGGCGATGCGGGCAACCTCGCCTCTGAGCTTGGTTATCGCATCCGGATTCTGAGCCTTGGTGATGTAATTGTCGCCGATGGAATCGGTCGGCCATTCCTGCCAGCGCATCTGGCTGTCGAGCACGCCGCCGACGGGAACGTCCTCTTTCAGGACGAGCACCTGCGAAAGCTCGATCGCCGGCTTATGCGGAGCGGAGACGACTGCCGCCGGCTTCTGCGCCGTCATGTGCTTGGCAACGTAGCCGGCACCACCGGCCGCCGCCACCGCGACCCCCAGAATCACAAGCCTGGATGCTGCCATGTTCCCAACCCTCGCCCCCGTACAAATCACCTAGCCGTGCCGGACATTGCTGCGGGAATGGTCAAATTAGGGTTAATGGCGGACTTACAATCGTGATTAATTAAAAGTTTAGAGAAGACGGGCAATCGGCAGTGGGCAATAGGCAGTCGGGAGTAGTTTCATTTCCGACTGCCGACTGCCGACTGCCGCTACTGCCCTACCGCTCTCTCCAGCGCCCACTGCATCAGCGGCGAATCCGGAAACGCCAGCAGCCCGCCTATGCCGAGTGCGATGCCGTAGGGAACGCCCTTGCGGTCGTCGGCGAACTGGCGGAGGAACAAATTCCGGCCGAAGAATGTGTGGACAGCCGAGCTTCGATAGGTCAGCACGGCCATCGTCAGCACCCCGCCGAACACGGAAGCGTAAACCAGATATTCCACGAGCGGCATGCCGAACCCCATCCATACGGAGGTTGCGGCGAGAAGCTTGGCGTCGCCTCCGCCCATGCCGCCAATGGCGAAAAGGGTGAAGGTGACGGCGAGGACGGCGGCGCCGGCGGCCAGATGAAGGCCGTAGGCGCTCCATTCCATGCCGGTCAACGGCGCGACGATGGCGAACGTCATTGCCAGGACGATCGAGACGCGGTTGGCGATCGTCATCGACAGCATATCCGAGATGGCCGCGAAGACCATGCAGAAGGGAAAGACCACGAATATCGCCGCTTGCAGCATTTGCAATCGCTCTACTGGCGGCCTGCCGGATCAGCATTCCCGGATATCCGCAGTTCATCTCACAATTTGAAGTTCACTAATAGAATAAAACTGATAAGGGTGAATGAATATCAAATACGAAACTCGTACAGTATCATCTCCTGAACCATCCAGTTCTAGACCACCGCTTCATGGCCGTCCAAAAATATCGCGGGCCGCCCTGGAAGGGGCGACCCGTTTTAACTACAGAGAAGCCAAATTAGGTGGCATAGCCATCCAGTTTGGTAGCAATACGGTTGAACTCATTGCTCAGCGAGTTTCCGAGGGCACCGGCCCCGACGATAATCGCAAGAGCAATCAGCGCGGCGATGAGGCCGTATTCGATGGCGGTCGCGCCGGATTCGTCCTTGGCGAAAC